>NZ_CP183073.1:307500-615000 GCF_048401065.1 Pseudoalteromonas sp. US3C1004 | reverse complement strand
AGCTCAATGAATTCTGAATTTATTTAATATCTTTCGATATTGAATTGACTGTGCTGCAATTCTTTCCTTAAGTAAAACCTAAGTAAGTTATTGCTGTTGGTCACTCAGTTTCAATTGAGACTCTAAATTTGTTTGCCTCACTACCTAAGTAGCTTGGCTGTTAGAACTCAATCTGTACGAGTGCCCACACAGATGATTGCTTTATATTGTTAAAGAACGTTGCGATTAAAGCGTTAAACTTTATCTCGCTAGGGCTGCGCATATTACGCTTTCCTATTTTTTTGTCAACACTTAATTTCGCTAAACTTGAAAGTTTTCGAAACTAAGTTTTACTCGACTCACTGAGTAGCTCGTGCCTCGCTATGCGTTGCGCTCTGCCGTCTCAGTGGGGTCGCATTATAGGGCGAATCGATTTTAACGCAAGCGTTTTTAAACGCTTTTTTGCATTTAATTTTTACCCCAAAGATACCCCACCCAGACACACAAGATACCCACAAAACCCTGTGGATAACCTTGCTTTTACCCTACTATCCTAACGCAGAAACAAAAAAGCACCTTAACATAGGTGCTTTTTATAGAGAGTTTATCTTAATCGTTAGTACAAAATGCTATAAAGCTTGCGACGATATTTAGCAGCTAGCGCATCGCCATCTGGTAAAGACGCAATAACAGCCAAGAAGTTTGGCTTAGCCTCATCAAAATTCAGATCTTTCTTAAGAATAGTAAAGAGTGCTTCTAATGCTTCTTCTTTCCTTCCTGCTTCATTGAGTAGGTTACTTAGCTCCATTTGTAATTCAAGCTCATTAGGATGCTTGGCTACCCTTTCTTGCAATGCTTTTATTTCAGGTGAATCAGTTGCCTCTAGTGCAGCCTCACATTTAGCTTTAATGTTATTAAAGTATGCATCTTGATCTTGTGCGTCTATTGTTTCTATTAATGCTGCGGCTTCATCGAGTTTGTGAATCTGTATACATATATCTGCAAGCACTAATTTAATTCTCGCATTACTACTATCTAATTCATACGCTTGCTTAGCATAATTAAACGCGGCATTTAAATCACTATTAACCAGTGCTTGCTTGGCTTGCTCTAATAAAAGGTCTTGTTGTGCAGGTAAGTGTTTAGATAGGGCATCACGTACTTGGCTTTCTGTTTGTGCACCCGCTAATACATCAACTGGAGCTGAGTCTTTTAATAACACTAAGGTAGGCAAAGTTTGTAAACCGACTTGCTGGGCAAGTTGCGAGGCCAAAGCTTGCTCTGCATCACAATCTAAGTTTGCAACAACTATATAGTTATTATATTCGGCGGCTAGCTTATCTAAAATAGCTGCTTGGCTAATACATTCTGGGCTTTGTGGCGAAAAAAAGTTAAGTAGTACTAACTTTTGTTGTGATGTTTCACCTAATACTTGCTGAAGGTTTTGTGCGTTAAGATTAACTTTATTGCTCATTGAGTTATTGCCATGTTCATCTATTTAGGTTTTTATATGGTGATGAAGATAATAATTACAAGCCATATATTTAAATCATTTAAATACATTATAAGGTAGCGAGGGAAATATGAAATTAGTATATGCGAGTGCACTGTGTTTATTAGTTAGCCCATTATTAAGTGCGCAAACACTCAAGTTGGATCTTAATAAAAGTATGCCAGCAATAGAAAAGCTTTATCTAGATTTACACCAGTCACCTGAACTGTCTTATCATGAGCAGCAAACAGGTAAAAAAATGGCTTCGCAGCTTCAAAAGCTTGGGTTTGATGTAACCAGTAGCGTTGGCGGTTATGGCGTTGTAGGTATATATAGAAATGGCCAAGGCCCCACCGTTATGATTCGAACTGATACTGATGGCTTACCAATCACAGAACAAACAGGAAAAGCATACGCATCAACTGTTACCACAGTAAATGAACAAGGTAGCAAGGTCGGTGTTATGCATGGTTGTGGTCATGATATTCATATGAGTTCATTTATAGGCACCGCGCAACAACTAATTAAAAATAAACAGTCGTGGCAAGGTACTTTAATGATGGTTGCGCAACCGGCTGAAGAAGTTGGGGGTGGTGCAAAAGCAATGCTTAGTGAGGGGTTATTTAGCAAATACGCAAAACCCGATCATATTATTGCTTTGCATGTTAGTGCTAGTGTACCTGCAGGAAAAGTTGCTCTGAAAAATGAGTACACTATGGCAAGCGTCGACTCAGTTGATATTTCAATAAAAGGCAAAGGAGGCCATGGAGCCTATCCTCATACGACTGTTGATCCTGTTATTATTGCTGCTCGCACCATTTTAGCATTACAAACAATTACGAGTCGGGAGTTATCTCCTCTTGAACCATCAGTGATCACTGTTGGATCTATCCATGGCGGCTCAAAACACAATGTAATTTCTGATGAAGTAAAGCTACAACTTACTCTGCGTAGCTATAACCCGGAAGTTAGAAATGCGCAAATTGCTGCGATTAAACGTATTACTGCAGGTATTGCACACAGTGCTGGCTTAGAAGAAGCGCTCTACCCAGAAGTGTATGTTCATGAAAGTGAATCGATTCCATCTACTTACAATAATCCGGAGCAAACAAATATAGTTAGGAGTGCCATTGCTGATGCAATTGGTGTAAAAAATGTACTTGCAACTAAAGCTGTTATGGCTGGTGAAGACTTTGGACTATATGGTAGAACAGATGAAAACATCCCCATTACTTTATTTTGGTTAGGCGGAGTTAACCAACAGCAATATACAAATGCAATGAAAAATAACGAAACACTACCTTCATTACATTCAAGTAAATTTGCTCCCGATTATAAAGTAGCGCTTCCAACAGGAATAACTGCAATGAGTAATGCCGCTGCGGCATTATTCAATCAATAATCTTCAAGGTTATTTTCAAGCCCTGAGTTTAATTTACCGCAGGGCTTTTTTGTAACTCGACTTTTTATACGGCGCTTTCTTTGTACGTTTAGCAAAACGCTTCTTAGGCGATGTTTTTGGCAAATGTGCAAATACATTACTATCGCAGTTAGTTGCTTGGCTTACAAAATTAGTTAAATCAGCTAGCAAAGGCTGTATAAATTGCTGATAACTCATTGCTTGCTGAGCGATATCTCCTAAACTCGACTCCCATTTTGCAGTTAAATCGGGGCTTGATAACCCCTCAGGTAATACACTGATTAGTGCCAGACCTGTTTCAGTTGCTTTAATTGCTTTTCCTTCACGTTTTAAAAAGCGACGTTTAAATAATAGTTCAATGATACCTGCGCGAGTAGCTTCAGTACCAAGGCCATCTGTTTCTTTTAATATTTTTTTGATTTGCGAGTCTTTTACATAACGGCTAATTCCCGTCATAGCAGCAAGTAAGGTTGCATCGGTAAAATGAGCAGGAGGAGTTGTATGCTTTTGCACCACCTCACCTTTAGTACAGGTAAGTACCATGCCTTTTTCCAAATAAGGCAATGTTGCTTCTTCTTTAAGTTCAGGCTTACCCATAAGCAATTTAAAACCCAAGCTTACATCTTGTTTTGCATTAGCTTTGAATAAACCACCCGCTATAGTTACCTCTACCTTGGTTTCGTTGTAAATGTAATCGGGATAAAACTGAATTAAATAGTGTCGACTTATTAACTGATAAATTTTTTCTTCATCACTTGCTAAACTCACAGTTTTTAACTGTTTAGCTGTTGGTACAATCGCGTGGTGAGCTGCTACTTTTGAATCGTTAAAACATTTACTTCGTTTTTTTGCATCTGCTCCATTAACAAATTCTGCTTTTTGGCCTCCATTTACTGCAATCGCTTTTAGTATCGCAGCTGCATCTTGGTGATGATCTTTTGGTAAATAACGATTATCTGAGCGTGGGTAAGTAATTAACTTATGACGTTCATATAAAACCTGGCAAGTATCGAGCACTTTTTGCGCTGGCATTCCGAACGCTTTAGCGGCATCTATTTGTAAAGCAGACAAATTATAGGGAAGCGGCGCGGTTTGTTTTTTTTGCTTTTGCTCAAGAGCAGTTACGCTTGCTGGTTGACTAGCGATACGTGAAGTTACATTTTCAGCTAAAGCTTTGTTAAGCACTCTGCCCTCATCATCTTGATAAGGCTCACACGCTTTACTTGGTATCCACTTAGCAGTAAATGATTGCTCCTTAGGTGTATCAAGGTGAGCAAGTACTTCATAAAATGGTTTTGATACAAAATTTGCTATCTCGTTATCGCGATTAACTACTAGGCCCAAAATGGGTGTTTGCACTCGCCCAACCGACAATACATTACCAAATCCCGCTTTTTGCCCCGCTAATGTGTATGCACGCGTCAAGTTCATGCCAAACAACCAATCAGCACGAGACCGCGCAAGAGCAGAAACACTCAAAGGAATAAAGTCACGGTTAGCACGCATACTATTTAGTGACTTTTTAACTGCCGTTAAGTTTAAGTCACTGATCAATAAACGCTGAATATTTTGTTTTTTTGCTTGGCTGATTTTTGCTTGTTCTATAACTTCATCAACTAATAACTGGCCTTCACGGTCAGGATCGCCAGCATGTACAAGTATTGTTGCTTGTTTGATTAGCTTTTTTAAAATAGTGAGTTGTTTACGAGTTTTAGGCTTTGCTTTAAGTTGCCAATGCTCAGGCACAATAGGTAAATGTTCAAACTGCCACTTTTTAAAACGCTCATCATAGTCATCGGGTTCTGCTTGCTCGAGCAAATGACCTATGCACCAAGATACGCAATCACCATTTGCCACTTCAATATAGCCATCATGCTTTTTATGCGGTTTAGGAAGTGCGTCTGCAATAGCGCGACCCAAAGAGGGTTTTTCAGCAATATAAAGTTTCATAACCAAGCTCTAACACTGTTCATATAAACAGTAGTCTAGCATATCATTTTAAAACGAGGGGTATTTTTGTCGTTATAAGCTTAAAGCTTTATTTCGCTTATTAACAAAAATATATAAAAGCGGTAGATAACATATAACAACAGTAGCGATATTTATTAAGGGCATAAACGTTTGATACATAACAGTACTATACGATAAATCCCAAAGATGGCGATCTACTAAACGAAATAATTGCAGAATAGGGGCAGCAATAACCACAAGTTGGCCAAGTACACATTGCCACAAATGCACTTTATCTTTCAGGCCCAAATAAGCAATCAGTGCCATCCAAGTAATATCTGTTAATGCCCATACAAGATAACGGTATACATAAATACCATCATCAAACGCCATTAAACTTGAGTAAGTTATAGTACCAAATAAGAAAAAAGCAGCGGTAATAGCAGCAAACCTTAAGGCTAAATAATCCTTAAGGATAAAAAACAACAAAATAGCTGGGCTCAGAATAAGAACCCAGCTTTTACTTAATATACTGACGAAGTACAAAAACCATTCAGGCAAACTAAAAAACCTTACTTAACTTTTTTATCTTCGTCTGTACCATCGCCATTACCAGGCATACTACAAAATTTATTTAACATACTCACTCCACTTTTAATTACATCTGTTAAGAGAAATGCATTCTATGCTAAAAAAGGGGACAAAACCAATAAATTCTATCTAATATCAATAGGATCTGATTCTTTCGCCTTGCCTTGTAAAATTGATATTTCTACCCGGCGGTTACGTCTTCGATCTTCTCGGGAATCATTCGGCACTAAAGGTCTGGTTTCTGCACGCCCAACGACCATCATTCGGGTCTTATCAAAACCCGCAACTTTTTGCAGTTCACTTGCTACCGCAACAGCTCGTTTAGAGGATAAATCCCAGTTATTAATATAAAGTTCATTAGAAACTTGAAAGTCATCAGTGTGACCGGAGACGGTGATTTCACCTGGCACATCTTTTAATAACCGGCCAATATCCTGAATGATAGGTTTAAATTGTGGTTGTAAAAACGCACTGCCCGATGGAAACGAACCATTTTCTCTAATACGAATAATGATTTGCTGACCTAATGACTCAAGCTCAATAGCTCCATCAATAATTTGCTTTTCAAGCTGTTGTGCAATTTTTTTAACTAAGTCATTTATTTGCTCTTGATCGGCAGCAGAAACTGAAGGCGCTGAAGCAACTTCCTCAGAGGTGCTGCTAGACTCACCACCTCGTTTTTCGCCTCGTTGTTCTTGCCGTCCGCCGGCTGAACTTTCATCGCCCGCCTGAAACTCTAGCATTTGCTGAGTCATTTCAACTGTTTGTTGCTGAATAGTTTCAATGGGGGTTGGCTCAGGTTTACCTGGAGTAAACTCCATCGCAATAACTGAGGTGCCTTTTGGAATATCTTTAACTTCAATTTTATTTTGTACACCAAAAGCAAACTTCATAGAGCCTGCAATTTGCTTAAATTTAAGCACATCCATTTCAGAAAACGCGAGTAAGAGTACAAAAAAGCACATTAATAGCGACATTAAATCGGCAAATGTCCCCATCCATGCAGGTAACCCTGGGGGTGGGCATTTACACTCTTCATCAGACATAACTATTCCTCAGTGTTTACCGCGCGTTTAGACTCAGCCAAATAATTTTTCAAGATCCCCTCAATTACTTTAGGGTTTTGGCCATCTTGGATGCCTAATACTGCATCCAAAATAAGTCGCTGGTTCATTGCTTCTTCATCTTTACGCAATTCAAGTTTGACCTGAATAGGAATGGCGACAACATTCGCCAAAAATGCCCCATACAACGTTGTTAACAAGGCTACCGCCATGGCTGGGCCGATTGCTTTTGGATCATCCATATTTGATAACATAGCCACCAAGCCGATTAATGTACCAATCATCCCCATTGCGGGAGCAATATCACCTAGCGACTTAAATAAGCTTGCGCCCATTTCATGACGAGTTGTCGTCAGGGAAATATCTTTTTGTAATGTTGCACGCACCACATCCGCATCATGCCCATCCACGAGCATATCAACGCCTTTGCGCATAAATGGATTTGGAATCTCAGCCTCTTCTAATGCTAGAAACCCGCCTTTTCGGGCAGAATCTGCTAGCTCAACCGCCTTTTCAATTAACGCTTCAGGGGGTTCAATTTTAAACATAAACGCTTTAGCACAAACCTTACCAATGCCTAAAAATTGCGACATAGTAAAATTGGATAAAACGATAAAAAGGGAGCCACCAAATACAATAACCACTGAAGGGGTATTGTAAAACATACCGACTTCACCGCTACTACTCATAAACATGGACATGACAATTAAGCCAATTGCGCCAAGGATCCCAATAATGGTTGCTAAATCCACATTCCCTCCAAAGGTTTTATATTTTTTCTTCGCAAGCGTTGTTATTAAATGTATATCGGCAAGATACTGAAATACTTAAGTGATTTTTATGATAAACGATAAAATTACGATTAGTCCTATTTTAGATCAACATAGGGAATCAATCTAACTAATCAGAATTTATAATTTAAAAAATAACGCTGAAGCGCAGTAAAACCCAATTAACAGAATTTATCTATCAAAAAAACATAACATTCTTTGACCTAGTTTAGCATTCCCCCTAAAATTGGCGTCTAAATTTATTATGTAAGTTGAAAATAAAGATGGCGACTAAAAAACCTGAAAATTTAAGTTTCGAACAAGCACTAGAAGAATTAACAACAATTGTCAGTGAAATGGAACAAGGTGATTTATCGCTTGAACAGTCTTTAAAGCAATTTGAGCGCGGCATTGCATTAGCCAGTGCGTCTTCCGGTAAACTTCAACAAGCCGAGCAAAAGGTGTCGATATTAATGGGTAATGACGAAAAAGCACCGCTTACTCAATTTGATAACGATTTGGAATAATTGTGAGCATAAAAGAACAAATAAAGCTCGCTCAAGATGATGTAGCCAATACACTCAACCTTTATTTCGAACAACCTCTTGAAAGCGACAACACCATAAAAGAAGCCACACATTATAGTCTAATGAATGGCGGGAAAAGATTACGCCCTTTTTTGGTTTATACCACAGGCAAAATGCTCGGTGCTGAAAAACGTGATTTAGATGTGCTGGCAGCAGCGATAGAATGCATTCATAGTTATTCATTAGTGCATGACGATTTACCCGCTATGGATGACGATGATTTACGTCGTGGCCGTCCTACATGTCATATTGTCTATGGTGAAGCACAAGCTATTTTAGCAGGTGACGCACTGCAAACCTTAGCGTTTGAGCTTATTGCTAAGCACACATTTAAATGCTCAACAGAAGCTCAGTTAAAAATGATTGCTGAATTAGCACATGCTTCAGGCTTGCAAGGAATGGTTGCCGGGCAAGGCCGCGATATTGCAGCAACAGATAAAGTTATTACGGTTGATGAATTAGAACGTATTCATAAACTTAAAACAGGCGCATTAATAAATTGTGCGATTACTTTGGGCGCACTTTGTGCCCCTAATATTAGCCAACACACTTTAGATAACTTATCTACTTTTGGGTATGCTATCGGGCTGGCCTTTCAGGTTCATGACGATATTTTAGATGTTGAGGGCGACACACTGACTTTAGGTAAGCCTCAAGGGTCAGATATTGCTGCGAATAAAGCGACATACCCGGCTTTATTAGGTATGCTAGGTGCTAAGCAAAAAGCACTAAATTTGATACAACAAGCCCATGAGGCGTTAGCCAATATTGACGCAGACACGACCAGCTTAGCGGCATTGGCAAACTATTTAATTGAACGTGACCATTAAACATGGCTAAAACGTATTAAATCTTAGAACAAAATTATTACTAAATATTAAGCCACCTCTTAAACTTAGCTTTTTTGAGGGAAGTTAATATTAGCGAAGGATATATAAAAAACCATGACACTTGATAGCAGCAAGTATCCATTACTTAATTTGGTGAACGAACCAGCCCACTTGCGAGACTTAGCACAAGATAAGCTTCCTGCATTTAGCCATGAATTGCGTGATTACTTACTCAATTCAGTATCGCAAAGTAGCGGCCATTTAGCGTCTGGTTTAGGTACCGTAGAACTTACCGTTGCATTACATTATGTGTACAACACTCCCGACGACCGTTTAGTTTGGGATGTAGGTCATCAAGCCTACCCACATAAAATACTAACGGGACGTCGTGACCAAATGCACACCATTCGCCAAAAAGATGGATTGCACCCATTTCCATTTAGAGACGAAAGTGAATACGATACGTTTAGTGTTGGCCATTCAAGCACCTCTATTTCAGCGGCGCTGGGTATGTCTATTGCTGCGCAAAAAGAAGGCAAAGGTCGTAAAACCGTGGCGGTGATAGGCGATGGCGCAATTACCGCAGGTATGGCCTTTGAGGCGATGAATCACTTAGGTGATGTTAAATCAGATATGTTGATTATTTTGAACGATAACGAAATGTCGATTTCTGAAAACGTCGGCGCGTTAACCAATCATTTTGCGCGTATTTTATCAGGTAGCTTTTATACCAACATCCGCGAAGGCAGTAAAAAGCTTCTTTCTGGTGTACCGCCGGTAAAAGAACTTGCCAGCCGTATGGAAGAACACATTAAAGGGATGATGATCCCGGGTACTTTTTTTGAAGAATTAGGCCTAAATTACATTGGTCCAATTGATGGCCATGATGTGAACATGCTGGTTGATACGCTGCGTAACATGCGTAACTTAAAAGGCCCACAACTTTTACATATAAAAACCCAAAAAGGCAAAGGTTACAAGCCCGCAGAAGCCGATCCGATTGGTTATCATGGCGTACCAAAATTTGATCCTGCAACTTCAAGTTTACCAAAATCTAAGCCAAGTGCGGCTACTTTCTCAAATGTATTTGGTGATTGGCTTTGCGATATGGCAGAGCAAGACAGCAAATTGATGGCAATTACCCCTGCGATGCGAGAAGGTTCGGGGATGGTGCGTTTTTCTAAAGAACACCCTGAACAATATTTTGATGTGGCAATTGCTGAGCAGCACGCTGTAACCCTTGCTGCAGGTTTTGCCTGTGAAGGGTTAAAACCCGTTGTGGCTATCTACTCTAGCTTTTTACAACGTGCGTATGATCAACTAATTCACGACGTTGCATTGCAAAACCTACCGGTATTATTTGCTATTGACCGCGCAGGTATTGTCGGAGCCGATGGTGAAACTCACCAAGGCGCCTATGACCTAAGCTTTATGCGCTGTATTCCTAACATGGTTATTATGGCACCTAGCGATACTAACGAATGCCGTCAAATGCTATACACTGGCTATCAAGCCAATTGCCCAGTAGCTGTGCGTTACCCGCGTGGCAGTGCGGGCACAGCAGACATTCAAAGCGCTATGCAACAGCTCGAAATTGGTAAAGCTAACGTAATTAAACAAGGTGCTAAAGTAGCTATATTGTCATTTGGTACCTTGCTTGAAAACGCCCAATTAGCCTCAGATGATCTCAATGCCACTTTAGTTAATATGCGATTTATCAAACCACTTGATACTGGTTTAATTGATGAACTTGTCGCTAACCACGATATCATTGTAACACTTGAAGATAATGCAATTTCTGGTGGTGCAGGTTCGGCGGTTAATGAGTATTTAGCCACCCAAAAAGCGGCTGTAAAAATACTTAACTTAGGTATACCGGATGAGTTTATTAAACACGGTACACAACAGCAAATGCATGATGAAATGGGGTTAGGTGGACAAGGTATATTAACTTCAATTAAAGAATTTATGAGCTAATACTTATAGTGTTTAATAAAAAAGGAGCCTTTGGCTCCTTTTTTATTGCTCACTTATAATCTCTAGCGCATCCATACCTTAATATCGGCTAAGCCATTACTTTGTAACAAACCAATTTGCTGTTCAACATTGGGGTTTTGCTCAAACTCAAATGCGTCTAATTGCTCGTCAAAAGTAATATTAGCGACGCCATCGCCGCCGCGTTTTTTAACTTGATGTAAAGCGATGTCAGCTAAATTAATCGATGTTTCCCAGCTAATAACTTGCCCACCTAACAGGGGTAGCGGATAGAAAGACCAACCCACTGACGCTGTTATATTAGTTGTTTCACCGTTAGGTAACTGAAACGAGTAATCGGCAATAGCTTGGCATAATTCAGATACATAACTGTCGATCAAATTACACTTAAAATCACGTAATAACAGTAAAAACTCATCACCACTCCAACGGGCAACATAATCAGAGCCTTGAGTGCGGGAGTTAAGTAATGCAGCCACTTGTTGTAAACAACTATCTCCAGCAATAGGGCCATAGGCATCATTAATACGACTAAAGTTATCTAAATTAATAATTAATAACACCAAAGATTTACCCTGAGCCTGCAATGACTGCGAGTTACGTTGAAAATGCTCAATATCTTTTGGTAATTGATCAAACAAGAAACGACGACTTCTCAGCCCTGTTAGCTCATCAGAGTGACTAACAAGTTTAAGCTGAGAGTTTACTTGGTTTAATTTATCATTTGCTTGGCGAAGCTCTAAGGTTCGCTCAGTAATAAGCCCTTCGAGTACTTGTTGCTTGCGTCGCTCTTGAACTTTAAAGACCCAAAACACTAAATAAAACAGCAACACAAAACCACTGGTGATCAGTAACCTAAAGTAGATAGTTTCACCAAATCGCTCTGGAACAATAAACGCATATTCTGCTGATTGCGCTTTACCCCAATCCTCACCTTGGCGTTTAGTTTCTAATTCAAATAAAAACATACCAGCGGGTAAATTTGTATAAATTGCTTCTCTGCGGGTATTTGCATAGCGCCAATCATTATCAAGTCCATTGAGTTTATATCTAAACTCAATACTTGCCGGAGCGTAATAATCAATCGCGGTATAGGTAAGTGTCACATCACGCTCATCGGTCTCAAGAACTGGTTTTTCGCCTAAAGCAGCTGCTGCGAGCTTTCGTGATGGCGTCGTTAAGGTTTCTATAGTTGGTTTAAGTGAGCGTAATCCAAATAACTCTACGTCTTTAGGAATTTCTACAACGCCTTGCAAACTGGGATACCAAATAGAGTTATCCATATCAACCACCGCATCATGGCCTAAACCATTACAGCATTGGCTGGCTTTACCATCGAGCTGACGGTCAAATGAAGAGATCACTTCTTCTACTTTTAGGCTTTCGATGTTGGCTTTAAATTGCTCAACAGGCATACGGTAAACCCCTTTCATGGTGCTTACCCAAATTCGCTTTGAGGTGTCATCGTATTCTAAGCTGAATATAGAACCATATGGCAGTCCATTGGCGGCGTCTAGTTGCTGCCATTGCCCTTGTCCACTGCGATAAAACAAACCATCATTCAACGAACCAATTAAAATACCTACGCCTTTAATGTGTAAAATGCTAGTAACGTACGCACTTTCTAAGGTGGTTTGGTCACCTATTTTTTCTATCCCGCGTTCAGTAAAGTAATACGCGCCTTTACTGGTACCAATCACGCCAAAATTTGGTTTATCTAGAACATAAGTAACAAACTTACTACCTAAGAACGCATTGTACGCAAAAGGGTTTAAGCCATTATAATTTAGACGATATAACCCTCGTCCGGTGCCTACCCAAAAGCCGCCTTTAGTTGAAGTGCTAATTGCAAAAACAGGGTTATCGCTCAACGCACGAGCAGGGAAACTATATAAGGTGTTCGACTCATAGAAAAACAAGCCTCTGCCAGTAGCAACATAAAGGCGATCGCCATCAAATTGCAGGTCATGTACCGAGGCATTTCCATACTTGGCACTATTGATAACATTGATAAAGGTTTTATCGGCATCAAAATAACCAATGCCACTTTTATTGGCAATCCATAATTTACCATCTGGTGATTTACTAATCGCCATCACCGCTTCGGTCATTTTAGAAATGGCTGAATGGCGCTCTATTCGCCCTTCGTGAGCAAGCCATAACCCTTCACTAAAACTCGCTAGCCATATGTTATTTTCATCATCTCTAAATATATCGGCAAACCAAATACTCTGATCTAATTGGCTGGGTTCAACCCACTGCCAATCATTAGATTTAGCTCTAAATAATAAACGTCCATAGGTTGATATCCACAAGCCGCCATTACCATCGCTCATAAACTTATACACAGCTGAGTTATTAGCATTGGGAAGTGGAAACGGACGTAGCTCGTCATCTAAATCTAAAAAATAAGCCCCTAACTCAGAAGCTAGGTACAAATTACCATTTAAAAACGATAGATCGTGAACAATGGTTTGCGCTAAACGATCGGGTAAAGCCACTTTAGCGGTTAGTTCTAAGCGTAATTTAGAAAAGTCAGACGAGCTTTGCGTTAAACGTAATAAATTACGGTCGTTAACCAGCCAAATTCCCTCAGGTGAAAGCGCCATTTTACTGACCGACCCCACAATTTGGGTGATAGCTGTGGCGTTTACAATAGGACTAGGGTTATTTAGTTGGTCGCGCAGTTCTATTTGACCTCTGTCTATATAATAGAGCCCATTAGCTGCTATCCAGATACTGCCTTGAGAATCTTCAAGAATATCTCTTACAGGGCCTTTAATATTAAACTCTTGTGCGGTTAGCTTTTCAGGATCGATAACCACAAGGCCATTTTTAGTGCCTACCCACAATAATCCTTCGCCATCGATCAATAATTTATTAATACCATTGCTGGGTAAAAATAAACTATTTTGGGTATTATAATTAGTGAAGGTATTGCCATCAAAACGGCTTAATCCAAATTGAGTGCCAAGCCACATATAGCCTTGGTTATCTTGTACTACACTTTTTAGGGATTGTGAGGGTAAGCCGTCTTTGATATTCCATTGTTTAACTACGTAATCAGTAATTGAAGCCGTACTTGGCATGGCACATAGCATAAGTACACAAACCAATAAAAATCGCATCATAGTGCTGCCACCTAGTTAAACAAATAATAAATTAAAAGGGTAGTAAACCTACTTTTATCAATGCTTGCAAACAAATAAGCGAAAAAATACCTGCAAGTACATCATCGGCCATAATACCAAACCCACCATGGGCACGTTTATCGAGTATGCGAATCGGCCCTGGCTTTGCTATATCAAAAAAGCGAAACAGTAAAAAGCCCACTAATAATGTTTGCCAGTTAAGTACTGCGCCAATCATAGTAATATAGTAACCAGCAACTTCGTCCCAAACAATTGCGGGATGATCATGTACTTGAAGGTCATCGGCTGTTTTTCCACATGCCCAAATACCAAAGATACTTATGACTACTGCAAATACAATTTGTAACCATAGCGGAAAATGCATGGTAATAAAAATAAACGGTAATGCTGCCAATGTGCCAAATGTACCAGGTGCTTTTGGTGCAAGCCCAGTACCAAAACCCAAACCAAAAAATTGATGTGGGCGTTTTAAATTAAATAATCGGTTTTTATTCAAACCTGCTCCTTGGAAAAGTGCTCAAAACCTTTATGTTCAAAAGCAAACTTCTCACCTTGGTTTAATAACTCTATATTGCCGTCACCACTTTTTATTTGCCCGATACAGCTTGCCTCTACACCGTATTGGCGCAGCTTAATATCTAGCATACTCTTGTTACTATCAGCAACTGTATACAGTAACTCGTAATCATCGCCATAGTTAAGAACAAAAGGAAGTCGCTGCTCAAAATCAAGACTCGCTTGCATGGCATCTGAGGTGGGGACATTTTCAATATTAATGGTGGCACTAACTTGTGATAAATTTAGCACATGCCCTAAGTCGGCTAGTAACCCATCGGAAATATCAATGGCCGACGATGCCAAGCCTCGTAACGCTTGCCCAGCAGCTACACGTGGCGTGGGGAAATTTAAACGTTTATTAATATCTTTTAAGTGTTCAGGTGCAATCGATAAGCCTTGTTTTTTCGATTCAATCGCCAACCCAGCATCACCAAGCGGACCGGTTACAAAAATCCAATCACCCACTTTTGCACCACTTCTACGTAATGCTGTGCCTTCAGGAACTGTACCTTTTGCACAAATAGTAATACTAAGTGGACCTTGAGTGGTATCACCACCAATGATCTGAACGTTAAAGTACTCAGCAATTTCATGCATGCCATCAGTCAGCTCAGCAATCCATTGTGGATCGATACTAGGTAAGGTAAGTGCAACCGACACCCAAGTAGGCTCTGCGCCCATGGCAGCTAAATCACTTAAATTAACAGCAAGAGCTCGATGCCCTAATGCGCGAGGGGAGATATCATGAAAAAAATGCACCCCAGCAACTAAGGTATCTGTGGTTACAGCAAGCTGACAGTTCGCTGGAACTGTGACAAGCGCACAGTCATCTCCAATCCCTAAATTAACATCGCGACGAGTAATGCCACGACCTTTAAAGTAACGATTAATTAATTCAAATTCCTTCATACACAAAAAAGCCGGCCTATGCCGGCTCTCCTTTTTAACGGTTATTTATAACAACTCATCTGATGATAAAAATCAGCTAAAGTTGTTATTACTTGCGTAACTGTTTTACAGCTTTATCAAGTACACCGTTTACAAATTTATGGCTATCTTCAGCGCCAAACATTTTAGCTAATTCAATACTTTCATTGATAGCCACTTTGTAAGGAACGTCTTCACGAAATTTAAGCTCGTAGCTGCTTAAACGTAAGATTGCACGTTCAACTTCGTCTAATTCATCAAATGGACGAGTTAAATGAGGCGATACAGCTTCGTCTAGTTGCTTGTGGTTTACTGCAACTCCACGCGCTAAATCTTTAAAATATTCAACATCAATTTTAGTCACATCGTTTTCGATCAACATTTGTTGTTCGATATCGGCAATTGCATTGCCGCTTAATTGCCATGAATACACGGCTTGAAGTGCTAAGATACGTGCTTTACGTCTTGCTGCTGGTTTCACAAAAATTCCTTAAACTTAAATTTTATCTAACACATTAACCATTTCAAGCGCACCTAAAGCAGCTTCGCCGCCTTTGTTACCCATTTTGGTACCTGCGCGCTCAATTGCTTGCTCAATGCTTTCAGTGGTTAATACGCCAAATGCAACCGGGATATCATACTCAAGTGATACTTGTGCAAGCCCTTTATTTGACTCGCCAGCGACGAGATCAAAGTGAGGCGTGCCCCCTCTGATCACTACACCTAAGGCGATAATTGCATCATATTCTTTTTTTGCTGCAACGCGTTTCGCTGCTAAAGGTAATTCAACCGCACCTGGTACGTAAATTACGGTAATATCATCTTCTGATACTCCACCAGTACGTTTTAGCTCATCAACAGCACCTGCAAGCAAGCTACTACCAATAAAGTCATTGAAACGAGAAATGACAATGGCAAACTTTTTGCCTGGAGCGTATTTATTACCTTCAATAATTTTCATTTGATAACCCTAAAAATAAGTTTAAGCGATTTCGGTTGCGCAAAAATTGCTGCGCATTATACCACATAAATAAAATAATAGCCTAGCGTGTAATTATTGTGGCTCTACGTAATCAACAACTTCTAAATGGAAGCCTGATAATGCATGATATTTTTTCGGTAAACTCATCAAACGCATTTTTTGGATACCTAAATCAGCCAAAATTTGCGAGCCTACACCTACGGTACGTGAAGTACCTTGGAATTTGCGTGGCGTTACACTCTCGCCAGCATCAGCTGCAGCGAATGCTTTAACAGTCGCTTCTAATTCGTCAGTGCTTTCTTGCTTACCTAAGATGACTAAAGCACCATTATGCTCAGCTATATACGCCATTGCTTGCGATAATCCCCAACTACGATCAGCATTACGATCAGAGAGTAAAATATCGTTAAAGGTACTTTGTAAGTGCACTCGCACTAACGTTGGTTCTTGTTGTTTTATTTCACCTTTAAGCAATGCATAGTGCAGCTGCCCGTCAATGGTGTCTTTGTAAGTTACTAAGTCAAATTCGCCATGCTCAGTTGGCAATTTACATTTTGCAACTTGCTCAATAGTGGTTTCATTTAAGTTACGGTATTCGATTAAATCAGCAATGGTGCCAATTTTAATATCATGTTGCTTAGCAAATACTTCTAAATCAGGGCGGCGCGCCATGGTGCCATCTTCATTTAGAATTTCTACAATCACTGATGACGGCTCAAGCCCCGCTAAACGCGCTAAATCACAGCCAGCTTCAGTGTGCCCTGCGCGCGTTAATACGCCGCCAGGTTGCGCCATAATAGGGAAAATATGCCCAGGCTGTACAATATCGCTTGGCACTGCGCCTTTAGCAATGGCAGCTTGAACAGTGCGAGCACGATCCGCTGCAGAAATCCCCGTCGTAACCCCTTTTGATGCTTCAATAGACATAGTAAAGTTAGTCGAGAATGCTGCACCGTTATTTTTAACCATCAGCGGTAAATCAAGTTGCGAGCAACGCTCTTGAGTCATGGTTAAACAAATTAACCCACGGCCATGAGTCGCCATAAAGTTAATTGCTTCTGCACTTATGTGCTCAGCAGCAATAATTAAATCGCCTTCATTTTCTCTGTCTTCATCGTCCATTAAAATAACCATTTTACCGGCTTTAATGTCATCTATTATTTCTTGTGCGCTGTTTAAATTCATAAGTTGCTCGTATAAGTTGTCAATATCGTTATTTTATAAAGCCCGCTTTAGCGAGTAAGCTCATCGAAATATCTGAACCAGTAGGATGCTCAGCTCCCTTTACAAGGCGCTCTAAATAACGTGCTATTTGGTCGACCTCTAGATTCACTTTGGTACCGACTTGAAAATCGGCTATGGTCGTTTGATCCTTGGTGTGTGGCACAATCGTTAGTTTAAATTTATTACCTTCAACTGCATTGACCGTTAAGCTAACACCATCAATACACACAGACCCTTTATAAGGAATGTATTTCATTAAATTTTCGTCGGTGGCTAACCAATATTCGGTTGCTCGTGCACTGGTATTTATTGCTGTGATAGTGGCAATACCATCAACATGACCAGACACTAAATGCCCCCCGAGGCGCGATACAGGTTGCATCGCCTTTTCTAAGTTAACTGTTTGCCCTAAAGCGTAATGTGCAAACCCCGTTAAGCTAATCGTTTCATTTGATAAGTCAGCACTAAAGCCATCTATATGCTTATCAACAACAGTGAGGCATACACCGTTGGTTGCAATACTGTCACCTAACTTAACATCACTCATATCAAGGTTTTTACTTTGGATACGAATAGCTAAATCACCTTGTTTTTTTTGTAATAACGCAATTTTACCTGTCGCTTCAACTATTCCAGTAAACATAGTGCTACTCTTTATATAAAATGATTAATGAGCTTTTTTGTGTGCTGTGATACGTAAATCATCACCAATTGGCACACACTCATTAAAAGTTAAATTAATGGTATTTTGCATACTCATTAACTCAGGGAAATTCAGTAAACTTTTTGCATCGCTACCCATTAACTTAGGGGCAATATAAAAAACAAACTCATCAATTAAATCAAGTTCAGCCATTTTTCCGGCCAATGTGGCTCCCGCTTCTAACCACACATTATTAAACTGTAATTGCGCTAGCTTTTGCAGTGCTGCTTGTAAGTCTACTTTATTGTTCTTTTCGGGTAGTTCGATCTGTTTAACAAAATGAGGCCACTGATGCGATTTATCAACCCGAGTGGTAAATATTATCATCTCGCTTTGAATTGAAAATAAGGCAAGTTCAGGGGTAAGTCTGTTTTGGGAATCAATAATAACGCGAACCGGTTGGCGCAGTGGTAAATCAGTTGGTAAAGAATGCGGAAACTCTTCTGGGCGTACATTTAGTTTTGCATCATCCATCAAGACTGTATCGGCACCGGTTAAAATTGCACAGCTCTGAGCACGATATAGTTGCACATCTTGGCGCGCAGCGGGCCCGGTTATCCATTTACTTTGGCCATTTTTAAGCGCTGTTTT
Organism: Pseudoalteromonas sp. US3C1004; assembly: GCF_048401065.1. Classification (GTDB taxonomy): domain Bacteria; phylum Pseudomonadota; class Gammaproteobacteria; order Enterobacterales; family Alteromonadaceae; genus Pseudoalteromonas; species Pseudoalteromonas undina. The sequence goes on along the minus strand of NZ_CP183073.1, from coordinate 596,185 downwards.
ACCATCAATACTTGCGGCCATTTTACAGGTAACAAAGGGCAACCCCTGCTCCATTCGTTTAAAAAAGCCTAAATTTAATGCCCGCGCTTGCTCTTCAAGTAATCCGTAAGCGACTTCTATACCTGCATCCGCTAAAATTTTAAGGCCTTTTCCTGCAACTTGCGGGTTGCTATCAACCATAGCAGCAATCACTTTTTTCACACCCGCGGCCTTTAGCCCTTCAGCACAAGGCGGTGTACGACCATAATGACTGCAAGGCTCTAGGGTTACATAAGCGGTTGCACCTTTAGCACTTTCACCGGCCTCAGCCAAAGCATTAACTTCAGCATGACCTTGCCCTGCTAATTGATGAAACCCTTCGGCTATTATTTTATTATTTTTTACTAGTACGCAGCCTACATTAGGATTAGGAGTGGTGGTAAAGCGCCCTTTTTTTGCCAGCTCAATGGCACGTGCCATATAACGTTTATCATCCTCTGAAAACGAGCTTTGCATGGTCATTACTACTCTCCTAAGCGGGCTATTTCTTCACCAAACTCACGTATATCTTCAAACGAGCGATATACTGAGGCAAATCTTACATAGGCTACTTTATCTAATTTTTTCAGCGCTTCCATAATGCACTCACCTACCAAATGACTAGACACTTCGCGTTCGCCAGTGGCTCGCAGCTGCGATTTAATTATATTAACTACTTCGTCAACTTGTTCAGTACTTACAGGACGCTTTTCAAGGGCGCGAGTTAAGCCATTTAGTAACTTATCTTCATTAAACGGTTCGCGGCTGCCATCTTGCTTAATAACTCGCGGCATGACTAATTCAGCCCCTTCAAAGGTGGTAAATCGTTCGTGGCATTCATTACATTCACGACGTCTACGTACTTGGTGTCCCCCACCAACAAGGCGAGAATCAATAACTTTAGTATCTTTGGCGGTGCAAAATGGGCAATGCATAACTGTGTGTTTCCGTTTTAAAAACAAAAAATGGCCGCTATCATAGCGGCCATTATCATAACAAAAATGTGTGCAGTTGTGATCTAAATTACTATTTTACTCTTGGATTAAGCGTAAACAGGTAATTTTGCACAAATTGCTTTCACTTTTTCTTTTACTTGCGCTTGTACTGACTCATCTTCGATGTTGTCTAGCACGTCACAGATCCAGCCAGCTAACTCTTTTGACTCAGCTTCTTTAAAGCCACGACGAGTGATTGCTGGTGAACCAATACGCAAACCAGAAGTAACAAATGGTGAACGAGGATCGTTCGGTACTGAGTTTTTGTTAACTGTGATATTCGCATTACCTAGGGCAGCATCTGCATCTTTACCTGTGATATCTTTATCGATTAAATCAAGTAAGAATAAGTGGTTGTCAGTTTTACCTGATACTACTTTGTAGCCGCGCTCTTGTAATACTGCAACCATTGCTTGAGCATTTTTAACAACTTGAGCTTGGTATGTTTTAAATTCAGGTTGAAGTGCTTCTTTAAATGCCACCGCTTTAGCAGCAATAACATGACATAAAGGACCACCTTGGCCACCTGGGAAAACAGCGCTGTTTAGCTTTTTGTAAATATCTTCATCGCCACACGCAGAAATGATTAAACCACCGCGAGGGCCGGCTAATGTTTTATGTGTTGTGGTTGTTACAACGTGAGCAAATGGCACTGGACTTGGGTAAACACCCGCAGCAATTAAACCTGCAACGTGCGCCATATCAACAAATAAGTATGCGCCTACTTTGTCTGCAATTTCACGGAACTTAGCCCAATCAACAATACCTGAGTATGCAGAAAAACCCGCAATGATCATTTTTGGCTTGTGCTCAAGTGCTAACGCTTCAACTTGTGCGTAATCAATTTCGCCAGTTTCTTCGTTAAGGCCATACTGAATTGCGTTGTATGTTTTACCAGAGAAGTTAACGTGTGAGCCGTGTGTTAAATGACCACCGTGCGCTAGGCTCATGCCTAAAACAGTATCAAGTGGGCTTAATAGTGCTTGGAAAACAGCGGCATTCGCTTGTGAACCAGCATGTGGTTGCACGTTTGCGTAATCTGTACCAAATAATTCATTTGCGCGGTCAATCGCTAACTGCTCAACCACATCAACGTGCTCACAGCCACCGTAGTAACGTTTGCCCGGGTAGCCTTCAGCATATTTGTTAGTAAGTTGAGAACCCTGCGCTTCTAATACGCGTGGGCTACAGTAGTTTTCAGATGCAATTAACTCAATGTGCTCTTCTTGACGTGATGTTTCTTTGCTCATCGCGTCAAATAACTCTGGATCAAAGTCCGAAATATTCATGCTACGTTCTAACATTGGGGGTCTCCTGGGCAACGTGTATGGGTATTTTTTACAGGCTTTATTGTACGCTTAAAACGACTCTTTGCCTACGCTCTTAAGTTGAGGATATTTAAACAGGGATTGAAACTATTTCACAGCATTTTGATGATGATATTTTTTTATAAACTAATAACAATTTTAAATGAATTTGATTTATTACATTTATTTAGCTTATGCGTTGTATCTAAAGCGATGTATAAACAAACAAAAAAAGCGGCCTAAGCCGCTTTTTCTAAACGTGTGACTTTAACCTAGCTTAGCAAATAGCTCGCTGCGTAAATCGTCGTAATCATTGTGCATATCAATGGCTAAACACGGTTTTGCAAGCGCATCTGCTAGAGGTTTTGGCATGGCTATTTCGGTATTTAATACTTCTTCAACGCTTTCTTTAAATTTAGCTGGGTGTGCAGTCGCTAAAAAGATACCTGCAGCATCTGTTGCTTTATTTTCAACAAGCCCTTGGTAGGCAATCGCGGTATGAGGCTCTGCAATATAGCCAAGCTGTTGAATTTTTTTCATCACTGATTTTGTGCTTTGCTCATCCACACTAACAGAATAAAAATTGTCATAACTAAACCAGTTATTATCTAACATTGATTGCACACGTGGCCAGTTATTAGGTTTACTCACATCCATTGCATTTGAAAGCGATTCAATTGTCGCATTAGGCGTCCAATTTTTATCAAGCATAAAGCGCGGTACTGTGTCGTTTTGGTTTGTAGTCGCACTTAGTTTACCAACTGGCATACCAATAACAGCGCCAATCATAGCCGCACACACATTACCAAAGTTACCACTGGGTACTGAAATATGCGCTGTAGCACGCTTTTCTTTTGGCAGCTGTGCTATTGCCTCAAAGTAATAACAAACTTGCGCAACTAAGCGGCTAATATTGATTGAATTTGCTGAATTTAAACCAAGTTTTGCTTTTAACTCTTCATCTAAAAATGATTTTTTAACCAACTCTTGGCAATCATCAAAACTGCCTTCTATCGCGTAACAATGAATATTGTCACCGAGTGTAGTAAATAGCTTTTGCTGAGCGAGTGAAATTTTGCCCTTAGGGTATAAAATAACCACATCAATATTTGGCTTATTATAAAAAGCATGCGCGACAGCGGCACCGGTATCACCCGACGTTGCTGTCAATATTGTCACTTTTTCGCCGTGGTTAAACTGCGCTAAACACTCCGCCATAAAGCGGCCACCAAAATCTTTAAACGCCAGTGTTGGGCCATGGAATAACTCTAAGCAATAGGTATTGTCTTCAACTTCCACCAGCTTAACCGGAAAGTTAAACGCATTCTTAACCATCTGGGCAACAGTATCACTTGGTAGCTCGTCACCAATAAGGTGCGATAAAATTTTGCCGCTGCGAGTAACAAAGTCCATATCGAGTAATGCATCAACATCACTTAATGGCGCTAACGACTCAGGAAAAAACACCCCTTGATTACGCCCCAGTCCTGTTTTTACAGCTTCAACAAACGACACTTTTTGTGAATATTCTTTTAAATTATGTAATTGCATGACTCTTACTCCTATAAAACATTTAATTGACGCGTGCCGTCGTTATCTAATTTACAAATATGGCAAAAACCTTGCTCGTTGATGTAATTTTCCTCTAGCCACTGCGCGCATTGCTCTGCCGCTTCAAGCGTTTTACATACACTAAATAAGGTCGGCCCTGCGCCTGAAATACTCACCACTTCGCCACCGAGTTCTGGCAAACTAAGTTTGGCTTGGTCAAAACCATTTATTAGTGGCGCACGATGTGGTTCAGCAATATTGTCTTGCATAATACAAAGCGCCTCATCAAAACGTGAAGTCAGTAATAAACTGCTAAAAGCCGATAATCGCTGCGCAAACTCAACCCCCGCATGCATACTTAGCTCTTTTGGTAAAACAGAGCGTGCCTTTGCGGTATTGAGCGAAAAGCCAGGAAATGCGGCAACGTAATACCAGTTTTCATCAACAGGTAACGCTATTGATTTATTTGGAATTAAATCACCGGTTAATTGTAAGCCACCAAGATAACAAGGAGTGATATTGTCATAATGACGTCCACCGCTTACCAAGCCCTCAAAATCGGCCATTAGCTCTATTAACTCAACTTGGCTTAAATTAGTTTGAGCAAACTTATCCAGCGCTGCAAATGCCGCAACAACAGAGCAAGCACTTGAGCCTAACCCAGACCCTATAGGCAGGTTTTTCTTCAACTCTAATTTTACGGCTGGCATATTCGGTGCTACATGTGTACGAAAATGCACTAAACATTGATACGCTAAGTTTTCATTCGCATCGCTTGGGAGTTTATGGGCGTATTCGCCACTACAAATAAACTCATCACGAGGCGCTTCACATATAGTAACCACATCCCCCAGCAAGCTGCCATCAATTGGGGCTAACGCCGCACCGAGGGAGTCAAAACCAACCGTAAAATTACCAATGGAGGCTGGCGCATAAACTTCAATCATAACCGCCCCCTAGCGTGATAGTGTTTTAAGAATATCGGCAAATACACCCGCAGCAGTTACTGCAGAGCCTGCGCCATAACCACGGATAACAAACGGACGTGGTTGGTAGTATTGGCTTAAAATAGCCAGCGCATTTTCACCATCACGAATTACACTTAATGCGTGTGATGAATCCACCGCTTCAATACCTACTTTACAGTGTCCATTTTTAATTGTGCCTACATAGCGAAGTACTTTACCTTCACTCGCTGCACTTTGAATACGGTCGTTAAAGTCAGCATCCAGACTTGGTAGCTTTGTCATAAACTCATCAACATTGTCACCTTGGGCGAAGCCTTGTGGTAATACCGACTCCACTTCTATGTCGCTAAGCTCCAATTTCATACCTGCTTCGCGGGCAATGATAAGTAGTTTACGTGCTACGTCTGTTCCCGATAAGTCATCGCGAGGATCGGGTTCAGTAAAGCCACTTTCTTTGGCTTTAATTGTTGCTTCAGAGAGTGATAAACCATCTTCAAGGGCACCAAACATGTACGAAAGTGAGCCAGATAAAATACCACTAAATTCAAGTAATTCATCGCCAGCACCAAAGAGTGATTGCAAGTTATCAATTACAGGCAAACCCGCACCTACGTTAGTTTCGTATAAAAACTTACGGTTATTTTTATGCGTTGCTGCAATTAAGTCTTGGTAATAAGTATATGAACTAGTCGTCGCTTTTTTGTTAGCGGCCACAACGTGGAAACCCGCATTTAAAAAATCGACGTATTGCGAAGCCAAGGCATCTGATGAAGTACAATCAACTAGCACAGGGTTAACCAAGTGATTTTGCTTAACAAACTGTTCTACTAATTTTAAATCAAATGCTTGCTCTGATTGCGTTAGTTTTTGTTGCCAATCATCAAAAGCAATGCCTTCACCATCAAGGTGTAATTGACGAGAATTAGCCACACCGTATAGGTTTAATTTAATATTACGCTTTTCAAGCCATGCTTGTTGACGTTCAAGCTGGTTTATTAGCTCTTGACCGACTAAGCCACATCCCAATAAAAACACATCGATTGAAGGCACATGAGTGAAAAAGTTTTCATGACAGATTTTAACCGCGTCATTACACAACTCACCGTCAATAACAGCAGAAATAGCGCTTTCAGTTGAGTCTTGAGCTATAGCAACAATGTTAACTTGTGCTTGAGCAAGCGATGCAAAAAACTTAGCCGCTAAGCCTTTATGAGCGCGCATGTTATCGCCCACTAGCGTTACTATTGCTAAATTACGTTGCACATTTACCGGCTCAATTAAGCCTGCTTTTGACTCTAAGTCAAAGGCCACTTGCAACGCACTTAACGCTAGGTTTAAGTCACTTTCATGAACACAAAAACTGATGCTAAATTCACATGATGATTGAGTGATCAGGACGATTGACACGTTATCATGCGCTAATGCATTAAATACTTTCGATGCCATGCCCACTTTGCCCTTCATACCAGGGCCCGAAACGGTCAACATAGCTAAGTTTTGTAGGCTTGAGAGTGCTTTTACTGGCTCATCAGATACCGTATCGTTACTAATTAATGAGCCTTGTGCATCTGGGTTATGAGTGTTTTTAATTTCGCATGGCACTCCAGCTTTTGCACACGGTAGGATAGTTTTAGGGTGCAACACTTTAGCGCCAAAATAAGAAAGCTCCATCGCCTCTTTGTAAGATAGGAAATCAACCTTAGTGGCTTTTTTGATATAACGCGGATCGGCGCTGTATACACCATCAACGTCAGTCCATATTTGGCATACTTGCGCCTCTAAACACGCTGCTGCAATCGCCGCTGAATAATCAGAACCATTTCGACCAAGTGTTGTGAGCTCACCTTTATCATTACTTGCAGTAAATCCAGGCATGATGTAAACCGTTGCTGGCGACTCTTTTAGTACCGCTTGAAAACGGGCTTTACTGGCGACTAAATCGGCTTCAGCGTCTATGTGTCCACCCGTTGAAACAATACAGTCTATTGCTTGTAAATAATGCGCGTTATGATCGGCTAGTAGGCTTTGCATTAGCGATACGCTAACACGTTCACCAAAGCTAATAATAAAAGCCCTGATTTTATCTGGGCAACACTTAATTAATGCAACCCCATCAAGCTTATTTTTCAATTCGTTAAAGTCCGGCCAGTTTTGAACTGTTCCTTGTCTTTCCTCTACAGCCGCTTTTAAAGCATTGCAGCGGGTAACAAGTGCATCCCACAACGGGTTGAAATCCTGCCCCTGCTCTGCGGCACTAGCCAACGCAACAAGCGAATCTGTCATACCGCCGGGCGCTGAAAGCACCAGTAACATTTCATCTTTTAATTGTGCCTTAGCTAGAGCAGCTACTTGCTCTAAGCAGGCAAAGTCAGCGAGCGATGAGCCACCAAATTTTAAAACGCGCATTTTTTATGTTTCCTCATTCCATAAAACGAAAAAAGGCCTGTGTTCTAAGTGAACACAGGCCTTTAAATTTGTTGCACCGACCTATGCCACTATCCAGTAAGAATGGTGGTTGTAATAATAATGGTCGTTACAAGACTAAATGTTTTCATAAGCTTAAGACTGCCTTAACAAAGGCTATTCTGTCAACCCTAAATTAGAAGATAAAACAGTCTTTTTCATCATGAATTTTATTAATAAATGCCAAACTTATGCAAAACGTCGTTAAGTTGTATTTTATTAATCGGTTTATGAATGAAATCAATTGCACCAAGTTGCGCTACCCGCTCTCGCATTTTTTGTTGAATGTCAGCAGAAATTACCAATACATAAGTTTCTATTTTATTTGCTTTAACTTGCTCAAGTACTTCAATACCATCCACTTCAGGCATGGTTAAATCGAGGCATAGAAGATCAAACTGCCCATGATGCAACTGCTCCAAGGCTTCCTTACCATTTTTTGCCTGTTGAATATCGGCATCTATGCACTCATTTAAACAGCGGACCACTTGTTTACGAGCAACGGTTGAGTCATCACAGACTAAAATAGAAAAACGCACCATAATGACTATTTAATTAAACTCATATAAAACACCTAAACCCACGCTAAAATCAATTTGCTTGCTCAGTCAGCAAAAAGTAAAGAGTATAACCAACATAACTAGCGAGCAGGTTATTTACTGTATCTTTTACTAACGTTATCAATAAAATGCATGAATGCACAATACAAATTAGCAAAATAACTCTACCTAATTTACAAACAAGCTGGCTAACACACTACGCTTTATTGTTAAGTTCATGAGGGAATCCTTATTTAAGAGCCTAAAATAACAATATAATAAAATATATGTTTATTTTTAATGATTTATTAACTAATGTTTATAAGCGTACATTAACAGCTGAATAACTAAAGGAAATACAAGTCCCTCATGCCGCAAAAAAGTCTCTCAACAAAGTTACTCACACGAGTTTTATCAGTTTATTTTATACTGACTTTTGTGGTGACCTGCGGACAAATCTTCGCAGAGTATGTTAATACCAAAGATTACATACGCGATGAGCTCGGCACACTGCAAAAAACATTTGGTAGAAGTTTAACCCGAGCAATTTGGGAGCTAAATATAAAGCAAACCACAACAACCGCAGAAGGATTACTTGATATACCTATGGTTGAAGGAGTTATTATCCGTGATGATAACGGCGCTATTATTTCTCAATTAGGCCGTGCACTAAACATTCATAACCTTTATAGCCAGCAACTTGTCCAAGAAGACGTCATGGTAGAGGATACTAAAGCCGGCTTGTTTGGCTATACATTTCCACTTATTTTTGAATTTTCAGGCCGTGCCACTCAGGTAGGCGATGTGACTTTATTTTCTAGCCGCGACGTGATCTTTAGTCGCATCATGCTCTCTATTTACTTTTTAATTGGCAACGCCATGATTAAAACCACCTTTTTAATCATCTTGTTTTTAATCGCATTTAGAAAGCTATTAACTGAGCCGCTCACACAACTCACTGAGCAAATTGAATATCTTGAATTAGAAGAGCTCGATGGCCAGCACGTTAAAATTGTCACTGATGAAAATAACGAACTGAAAGTAATGGAACGCTCTTTTAACAATTTGATCTCTAAAGTTGTTGAGTATAAAAAAGAGTTAAAACAAACCCAGCATGACCTAATCGAAAGTAATCAAAAACTAGATCAACAAAACTTACAGCTTGAACAAGATGTTGCGCGAAAAACATCAAACCTAAGCCAAGCTATGATCGATCTGCAGCAACAAAAATATGAACTCGAACGCCAGAAAGCAGTATTAACAGAAGAAGTTGACCTACGAAAGCAAACAGAGCAAGAGCTGCTAAGTAAACAAACCCAACTACAAAACTCACTCGATGAACTAAGCTTTGCGCAAGAGCAACTTGTTGGCTCAGAAAAAATGGCGGTATTAGGTGGTTTAGTTGCTGGTATCACTCATGAAATTAATACCCCTATTGGTATTGGCGTAACCGCGACCTCATTTTTGCAAGAGCGCTTAACTGAAATAGAAACTGCATTTAAAAATAAATCGCTATCTTCCTCGGCACTGGAAGGCTTTATTAATGATGCAGCACAAAGCGCTCAGCTACTCTCTCACAATTTAGAGCGTGCCTCAGACTTAATCACCAGCTTTAAACAAATTGCTGTTGATCAAGCCAGTGAGGCGCTAAGAACCATTAACTTTAAAGATTACATCAATGAAGTTATACGTTCTTTACATCCGCAAATTAAAAAAACATCCCACAGTATTCGCCTGCACTGCCCGGATGATTTAATTATTAATTTACCTGCTGGGGTGATCAGCCAAATATTTACTAACTTAATTATGAATTCATTAGTGCATGGCTTTGAAAATATAAATAGTGGTCAAATCACCATAGATGTAAATACCGATGAAAACGACTTAGTTATTAATTATCAAGATAATGGTATCGGTTTAAAACCAGCTCAACTTAAGCGTTTATTTGACCCATTCTTCACCACAAAGCGTGATGAAGGTGGCAGTGGCCTAGGTGCTCACATTATTTTTAACCTCGTAAAACAAACACTCAATGGCAAAATTGAAGTCAGTAGCGAACCTAATCAAGGGTTACATTACCGAATTTCGTTCCCTAAAAATATGTCATCCCCCCTGCCACTTTTTAAACTCGATTAGCCGTTTCTAGAAGCGGCTTTTATTGCTATGATTGCACAAATTTTTTAAATGGATCATTTCCCTATGTGGTTTAGTAACCTTATATGCTATCGCTTTAAACAAGACGTTTCGTACACTCAAGAAGACTTTGACAAGGCGTTAGAACAAGATCTATTTCGTCCATGTACTGGCCAAGAGTTGGCAACATTTGGCTGGACAAAAGCATTTGGTAAACATGGTGAAACTTTGTCTCACTTTTCACAAAAAAGCATTTTAGTCTGCGCCAAGCGTGAAGAGAAAGTGTTACCGGCATCTGTAATAAATGAGCTTGTTGCAGAGAAGATTGATCAGATTGAAGCTGAAGAAAATCGACCAGTAAAGAAAAAAGAAAAAGATGAATTAAAAGAAAACATCTTGCACACGCTACTGCCACAAGCATTTAAAAAGTCGAGCCTACAGTTTGCGTTCATAGACCAGGAAAATGGTTGGGTTGTAGTTAATAGCGCAAGCTTTAATAAAGCGGAAGAGCTTCTGGCGTTACTACGTAAATCATTAGGTACGCTACCCGTTGTTCCTGCGTTTGCTAACTATGATTTAGATGTGTTTTTAACTGACTGGCTTACTAATTTTAGTACTCCAGAGGGCTTCGCTATAGGCTCTGATGCTGAGCTTGAAGAAGCGGATGACAGTGGAGCCCAAGTTAAGCTTAAAGGCCATGACTTAGCGTGTGACGAAGTAAAATCACACCTTGAAAGTGGTAAACGCGTGACTAAGCTTGCCTTGGATTGGCAAGAGCGCGTTAAGTTTATGCTACAAAACGATGGTTCAATTAAACGTTTAAGCTATAGCGAAACACTTAAAGAAGAAAATGCCGATATTCCTAAAGAAGATATGGCGGTTAAACTAGACGCTGACTTTATTCTTGCATCTGAGGAAATAAAACAGCTTCTTGAAGAGCTTACTCAAGGCTTAGGTGATGCAGACGATTTAGCGTAAAAGCTTTATTAAACAAATAAAAAGCACGATACTAATCGTGCTTTTTATTGTTCAAAAATTTAGCTAAACATTTCTTTTACGTCTTCAACCATATGCAAGTATTCCTCACTCTCTAACATTTCTAATGAAGGAAAAATGCCTTTATCAATATAGGTTTGTAGCGCCGCAGATTTATCTGATACTTGTAGGGTTCCCTCAAGGATTGCACCAATGCGAATAAAGTCGATATAACTCACTTCAGTAGAGCGATAGTTAACATCAGCCCAGTGCTGTGCAACCTCTACAAACACATCAGGGAATTCCCATGCTTTCATTATTGAGCCACCAATTTTACCGCTTAAACGTTGAATTGCATGCGCTAAAAAACTCGGATTGGCAAATACTTCTGGGTGTCGCTCAGCCTCAGTTAAAATCGGTAACACCCCAATATTATAAACCAATGAAGCTAGTGTAATGGCATCACGGTTAAGCGAAGTGTGAGTATTTCTTTTTAAGTAAAACTCCATCAATGAAATAGAATGCGAGGCCACATGCAGCGTTTTTTGCCACGCCTTGCCCATGTATCCCTTTATTAGCTCATTATTAGATACAAACAGCTGCTCCATTGCCATGGCTGTAGCTATATTTTTTATTTGCCTTAAGCCAATACGTGTCACTGCTTGATGTAAGTTAGACACCTTTACAGCACGACCCATAATGGCACTATTTGCTACTTTAATCATTCGCGCAGACAGTGCTGGGTCATGTGCTATTGCATCTGACATTTGCATCAAATTTACATCTGGATTGTCAGCGGCTTGACGAACCTTAATCGCTACCTCTGGTAACGTAGGTAACACCAGTGTGTCGTTGTTAATTCTGTCAACCAAAATTGTGAGTAAGGCATTTTCTGTAGACATAAAATATCCCTTTGCTTAATGACCTACACTTTACAGCAAGTCTTATATTATTAATTATTTCAAAGCTTAGCAGTACTAAACATATACCCAAAGTAGAAAAAATTGTAGATAATTATTGATTATTTACTAGTGCCTCACTGATTTATGCGCCCTAACGCCTAATACTTGCTATTTGCTAGTGTGTTTTGCTTTAATGCAAACATGCTAAGGCACATTAACACGCTTTCAGTACCTTAACTTACAGTATACAAGTTATAAAATAGACTTTTTAAAGGCAATATAATGATCTTAAATAAAATTAGCCAAGCAATACTGCTCTCTGGCATCGTTTTTCTTAGTGCCTGCTCTGAGCAAGCACCGTCTTCAAGTAATACGCCGCAAAGCTCAGCGCCAACGGCTTCTCAAACGCCTTCAGGGCCAGCGCTTGTTAATATTGACCGTCAACGCTTAGACATATATACAGACTTTAGTTTACAAAGTGACTTATCACACTTGTCTGACAATCAAAAAGCTATGGTAGCTAAACTTATTGATGCTTCAAAAATTATGGATGATTTATTCTGGAAGCAAGCATTTGGTAAAGATAAGCAAGACTTTTTAGCACAACTAGATGATGAAAAAGTACGTCAGTTTGCTGATATTAACTATGGCCCATGGGATCGCTTAAACGGCGATGAAGTATTCTTATCAGGCTATAAAGAAAAGCCGCTTGGTGCAGGCTTTTACCCAGCCGACATCACCAAAGAAGAGCTTAATAACGCTGATGTAAAAGATAAAACAGGGCTTTACTCACTGATTAAACGTGATGAACTAGGCAACTTATACAGCACTCCTTATTCAGAAGAATATGCCGTAGAGCTTGCTCAAGCTGCTGAGTTACTTAGAGAAGCCAGCAAGCTAGCCGACGACAAAGAATTCGCCAACTACCTAAACTTACGAGCTGACGCAATACAAAGCGATGACTTCCAAGCCTCTGACTTCGCTTGGATGGATATGAAAAATAATCCAATTGATGTGGTTATTGGCCCAATTGAAAACTACGAAGACCAATTATTTGGTTACCGTGCTGCCTATGAATCGTATGTACTAATTAAAGATTTAAAATGGAGCGAACGCCTGGCTAAATTTGCTGCCTTTTTACCTGAGCTGCAAAAAGGCTTACCTGTTGATAGCAAGTACAAGCAAGAAGTACCAGGATCAGATGCTGACTTAAATGCCTATGATGTTGTTTATTATGCTGGGCACTCAAATGCTGGCAGTAAAACCATTGCTATTAATTTGCCCAATGATGAACAGGTACAACTAGAAAAAGGCACACGTCGTTTACAGCTTAAAAACGCAATGCGTGCGAAGTTTGATAAAATTTTAGTGCCTATCTCAGAGCAGTTAATTGTGCCAGAGCAACGCAAACACATTACCTTTGATGCATTTTTTGCCAATACCATGTTCCATGAAGTGGCTCACGGTTTAGGGATTAAAAACACCTTAACGGGTAAAGGTACCGTTCGCCAATCACTTCAAGAACACGCTAGTGCTTTAGAAGAAGGTAAAGCCGATATTCTTGGTTTATACATGGTTGAACAGTTACTTAAAAAAGGTGAGATCACTGAAGGGACTTTAGAAGATTACTACACCACCTTTATGGCGGGTATTTTCCGCTCAGTACGTTTCGGTGCCTCAAGTGCACATGGTAAAGCAAACATGATCCGCTTTAACTTTTTTGCTCAAGAAGGTGCTTTTTCCAAAAATGAAGATGGGCTATACAGCATCAACATGAATAAAATGGGTGATGCCATGGCAAAATTATCGCGCCTTATTTTAACTCTACAAGGTGACGGTGATTACGAAAAAGTAGATCAACTCATTGCCACTCATGGCGATATTAAAGCGGAACTTGCTAAAGACTTAGAAAAGTTAAGCAAAGCGAACATCCCTGTAGATGTGACCTTTAAACAAGGTAAAGATGTGCTTGGCCTTGATTAACAAAAGCTAATTAAATAAAAAGCGTTACATTGTAACGCTTTTTTATTACTTATCAGTATGCTTATTTGTCATTCACCACTTTGCGTACAACCGGCTCAAGGCTTGCCATTCCCCACTGCTTACCGATTTCAATCGCAGACTCTATATCTGTACCTTGCTGGTGGGCTGAAATAGCCATTAACGCGCCAACACGGTTGCTACTTGCACAATGAACAACCACCGACTCACCTTTAAGTTGCTCTAAAAGATTGGCTAACTGCTTTGCATTATCAGTGTTTACGTCTTTTGCACCCGCAATCTCAATTGCGTGGTAGCTCATTCCTAAAGAGTTGACTAACGCGCCTTCATCCCAGTCTTGCTCATCTGCTGCACGTAAATTAATAACATGCTTTACCTTGGCTTGCGATAATTGCTTAAACTGCTCTTTAGTCGGTTGCGCTGCTGAAAAAACCACGTTGTTATGCGCTGCAAAGTTTTTAATGTTGGCGTTATTTACCACATCTATAGCGACTGGCTGCTCACTCGCTATTACGGTTGAAACAGCAATAGCTGCCATAAATATACTGGCACAAAGTTGTTTTATTAATTTCATACTATCCCCTCAAAGTAACTCATTCTAATTTTAAAAATACGTTTTTAATTGCTCTATCTGCTCATTAGTATAAGGGATACTCGGAAACTTGCCCCATACAGGCGCAGGCCATGCAATATCTGTTTTGAAGCGCGCTATATGATGAATGTGTAATTGCGGCACCATATTACCAAGCGCGGCCACATTCAACTTATCCGGATTAAACACCTCAATTAATAGATGACTGAGCTTAGCCGACTCTTGTAAATAAGTAATTTGTTGCTGCTCGGTTAAATCTATTATCTCTTTTAAACCCGCTATTCTAGGAACTAATATAAACCATGGATATTGACTGTCATTCAATAACAATACTTTACACAATGGCCAATCAGCCAGCTCAATACAATCTTTTTGTAGCTCTGGGGCTAAGATAAAAGGGGTTTCACTCATGTTGATATCCTTAGTTATTTTACTACACACTTTATAGCATTTAGTTGCAGTTGCACACGCTTGTGCTTTACCATCGGGGATAATTTTATGTAAGTAAAGGCAATCCTGTGTTAAAAAAACTAAAACACCTCTCACTGGCAATCCCCCTGATGGCGGGCGCATTAAGCGTTCAAGCAAAGCCGTTAACGCTTGAGCGTATATTTGATGATCCGAGCTTAGCTGGCAAATCTCCGGTACAACTTAAGTTTTCTCCCGACGGCAGCCGTGTCACCTACTTACAAGGTAAAACAGATGACTATAACCGCTACGATTTATGGGAATATAATTTAAAAGACAATACCAATCGATTGCTCGTTGATTCAGCGCAATTATTTTCAGGCCCAGAAAACCTGTCAGATGAAGAAAAAGCACGCCGTGAACGCCAGCGTATTTTTGGTAAAGGTATTCTTGAATACAAATGGTCAAAAGATGGTAAAGCGTTATTATTTCCTCTTAATGGCGACCTTTATTACTTCGACTTAAAAACAAAAAATAGTAAAAAGCTGACTAACACTGAAGCATTTGAAACCGATGCGCGCTTTTCTCCAAAAGGTAATTTTGTGTCATTTGTTCGTGAGCAAAACCTCTTCGCATTAGAACTGGCATCTGGTAAAGAAATTCAATTAAGTAAAGATGGCGGTGGCGTTATTAAAAACGGTATGGCCGAATTTGTGGCGCAAGAAGAAATGAGCCGCATGACCGGTTATTGGTGGGCAAATGATGAATCTAAAATAGCCTTCACTCGCGTTGATGAAAGCCCTGTTCAAGAAGCAATTCGTAACGAAATTTATGCTGATGAAGTAAAGCTATTTAATCAGCGTTACCCATTTACTGGCACTAACAATGTTGACATTCAACTTGGTGTTGTAAAACTTAATAACCAAGCAGTTGACTGGGTTGACTTAGGTGAAGATAAAGATATTTATATCGCTCGAGCGAAATGGCTGAACGACAGTAACACCCTGTCTTACCAATGGCAAAACCGTTCTCAGCACAATTTAGAATTACGCTTTTACAACAGTAAAACGAAACAGCAAACCGTCGCATTAACTGAAAAAAGCGATACTTGGATAAACCTACATTTTGATCTTGAGTTTTTAAAAGATAAAAAACATTTTGTGTGGGCCTCGGAGCGAGATGGATTTAAGCACCTTTATTTGTATGCTAATAATGGCCAACTTATTCGTCAAATAACTACTGGTGACTGGGTTGTTGATAGCTTAAAAGGCGTAGATGAAAAAAATGGTATAGTTTACTTTGCAGCGCGTAAAGATACTGCGCTTGAAAGCCACTTATACAGTGCTCCTTTATTTAAAAAAGGGGCAATTAAGCGCATTACTGAAAAAGGCCAATACCACAATGTTGTACTGGCTAAAGATAACAAAACCTTCATTGACACTAGCTCATCGGTGAATAAGCCAAATTCAGCAGCGCTGCGCAAAATCAATGGTGAGTTTATTACGTGGCTTGAAGAGAATAAACTTGACGACTCTCACCCACTAACTCCCTTTTTAACCGATTTAGCACAGCCTGAGTACGGTACTATTACCGCTGAAGACGGCCAAGTTATGCATTACCGTTTATTTAAACCTACAAACATGGCTAAGGGTAAAAAGCACCCAGTTATTGTTAACGTGTATGGCGGCCCTCATGCTCAGCGAGTAACTAATAGCTGGCGTAGTAAAAACTTATACTTTCAATATATGGCGCAACAAGGTTATGTTATTTTTCAACTAGATAACCGCGGCTCTTACAATCGTGGTAAAAAGTTTGAAGATGCAATATATAAAAATTTAGGCGTTGTTGAAGTAGCTGATCAGATTAAAGGCGTTGAGTTTTTACGTACACTTGATTACGTAGACCCTGCACGCATTGGTATTTATGGTCACAGTTACGGTGGTTATATGGCGCTAATGACCATGTTTAAAGCAGGCGATTACTTTAGTGCTGGCGTTTCAGGCGCACCTGTAACTGACTGGGCCTTATACGATACTCACTACACCGAGCGTTATTTGGGTCACCCTGATACAAATGCGCAAGGTTATACCGACAGTGCTGTTTTCCCATATGCTGAAGGCCTTAAAGGCCCATTAATGATTTACCATGGTATGGCCGATGACAACGTGTTGTTTACCCATGCAACAAAATTGTTTAAACAGCTGCAAGATAACAATCAGCAGTTTGAAATGATGACTTACCCAGGCTCAAAACATAGTCTTCGCGGTAAACAAGTTCAAACTCATTTACATCAAACTATTACTAACTTCTTTAACCGTAATTTTAATACAAATTAACTACGATTAGGTTAATTATTCGACTAAAGGCTGATACAAGTATCAGCCTTTTTTTATGCAAATAAGATATATTGAAACGTCAACAAACAATAATTAAATCAATTTGAGCATAGGGTAACTAAAAATCTAAGCCTGAGCGCGCAACTTGTATTGTATTTAAATTAACTACTAACAACTAAATATAAAAATTCAATATTATGAAAATAAAGCTCTATTAGCCTATATTTTAACTATGCTTATTAAAGAGAAGTAATGCTCTTATACAGGAACATGTTTATGCTAAATCTCCGTCGTTTTACTATATTTCAACGTCTAGCCATTTTAGTAGGGATTGTAATACTGGGTTTAATTGTATTGAGTATTTCGAGCTTGAGTAATCAATACCAAGCGCTCAAAAACGAGCAATACCTTAAAACTAAAAATGTGGTAGAAACTGCATATAGTACTATTAAGCACTATGCAGCCCTTGAACAAAACCAAACTCTTACTCGCCAACAAGCACAGTCTCAAGCAATCGCCTCAATCCGCTCATTGCGCTACGATGACACTAACTATTTTTGGATCAATAATTACCAGCCGGCGATGGTAATGCACCCAATAAAACCAGCTCTTGAGGGAAAAGATTTAACTAATAATAAAGACCCTGATGGCACCCCGTTATTTGTTGAGATGGTTAGCGTTGTAAAACAATCTGGCGAAGGTTATGTGCCTTATAAATGGCCAAAGCCCGGTAATGACAACCCCGTAGATAAAATTGCGTTTGTTAAAGGTTTTGATCAGTGGCAATGGATAATCGGCTCGGGAGTTTATCTTGATACCATAGACAGTGCCTTTTCGCAGCAGCGCACTATCATCATTATCAACGTTGTTATTATGATTATTGTGGTGGTGTTATTTAGCTACTTTATTGGCCGAAGCATTTTAACGCCGACTCGTTTAGCAGCGCAGATGATGAAAGATATCTCTCAAGGTGAGGGGGATTTAACTCGTACTCTCAACGAAAATGGTAATGATGAAATATCTCAACTTTCGAGATCATTTAATTTATTTGTCTCTAAAATTAGAGAGTCTTTAGTACTAGTTGCCAAAAGCGCAAACGATGTAAACGAGCATGCCCATGCTGTAGATGATTCTAGCAAAACCAGCCAGTCGTTTATTGAGCTTCAAAACGACAGTAGCACCCAAGTAGCCGCTGCAATGGAGGAAATGACTCATCAAATTCATGATGTTAGCCGTAATGCCGAAGCCGCTGAACAAGCCGCAAATGATACTGCCAGTAATGCATCAACGGGCAAAAATGTAGTATCTAAAACGATTACCGCCATTGAAACCCTCTCGAGTAATATAGAAACCGTAAGCAAAGTAACCGCTGATCTTGCTCAAGAGAGTAATAATATTGGTTCGGTGCTTGATGTAATAAGAAGTATTGCAGAGCAAACTAACCTGTTGGCACTCAATGCAGCCATTGAGGCTGCACGGGCAGGTGAACATGGTAGAGGCTTTGCCGTCGTAGCCGATGAAGTAAGAACCTTAGCAAGTCGAACGGGTAAAAGCACTGATGAAATTCAAGCCATGATAGCTAAACTGCAAGAAGGCGCTAAAGCCGCAGTTGAGGCGGTAAAATCTAGCCAAGAAATTTCTATTTCTACGGTTGAACAAGCCTCTTCAGCAAATACATCACTGGATGAAATAGACAGGTTAGTATCGGTGATCACCGATATGAACGGCCAAATTGCAAGAGCAACAGAGCAGCAAACATCGGCCGCAGATGAAGTGAACTTAAGAATTAACGATCTTTCGCAATCAACGGAGCAATCATTAGGTAATACTAAGGATTTAACCCTTGCCAGCGACAAACTCAAACAAAGCAGTGTTGAATTATCTAGCGTGGTATCGCGCTTTAAGCTGAGTTAACTCAATTAAAAAGCCCTGATCTTCAGGGCTTTTTAGACTTATTTATAGAGAATTATAAACAGTAGCGGGCAAATAAACTGCTTACTGAGGCCGCAGTTGGTTTACCATGTTGCCAATCACCACCTTCAACACCACTACCGGCAATATCCATATGCACATAAGGAAGTGGTAAAGTAGACTCATTACCATGCTTATCTAACCCGCCTACCACAGCTAAAAATGCCATAGGAAATTGATGACCGCGCGCTGTGACGGCAGAAGCCGCATTATTACTAGAAAGCACATCATCGGCTAAAGTACGTGGTTTTATAAAGTCATAATCTTCACGACGTGAACGTGATACTTCAGCACCGTCAGCCCATAAATCACCACAATCAGCTAATTGACGTGAAATATTAGCACTACGTGCTGGCCCATTTTCTACATAAGCACCATATGGTCCCATCGCACGTGCAGCATGCCCTGTTAAAGTAGCCACAGTAAACAGCGTTGGGTTTATTTCGTTTACAGCCAAATCTTTCATTTCACTAAGTAAATCACCCATCGCTAGACGCCCCTCGGCATCAGTGTTACCAATGCGCACTCGCACACCTTCACGGCTAGTAATGATTTCATCAGGAACAAAACAATCTGAACCAATTGAGTTACGTACCACTGCTAAAAAGGCAATCACTTTAACGCCTTTAGGCTGGTAATCAGCAACTGCTTTCATAAATCCAGCCACAGAAGCAGCACCGCCTTTATCTCGGCTCATACCTGCCATGTAGCCGCCTACTTTTAAATCTGCACCGCCTGTGTCATAAACTAAGCCTTTACCAACAAACATCAGTGTGCGTGTTACTTCACCCTCTGGTACATATTCAAGTTTAACAACGCGTGGATGATGACGCTCTACTGCATAAGATGCACGAGCAACAGTACTTAGCATCGGATAGTGTTTATCAATGGCAGCCAAGTCATCAATCACAGCAACGCTCACTGCGCTATTATTAAATAGTTCGCTACAGTAATCAGCAAAGCGTGGTGGTGCCATACGTTCAGGCTCGGTACCACATAAATCACGTGCAGCATGTTGTCCAGCTGCTAATGCATTGACTGCTTTAATCGTTTGCTCATTGGCATCAATTAAACCGATTTGAGTAATTGGCTCAATACCATGACCATGAAACTCACGTGCTTCAAGAGGCTGCCATAATGCTTGGCATGCGCCTAAATAGGCCACTTCTAGCGCGTATTGGTAACGGCTGTCGGTATTTAAAGCGGGTAAGTAAATAGCAGGGTTAACACTGCCTGACGCTTTAGCCTCATTAATGGCTAATTTAGCCGCATCAAAATAGCGACGTACATCATCATAATCTCTATTTAAAGGGCCTGTTGGGGCTAACACAACACGTTTACCGGCAATTACTAATAAGGTAACTTGATTACCTATTCGAGAGTCTACTTGAGCTTGATTTAAAATTGCATCACGCAGAGGCGTATTTGGTAAATGAGAAAAGTCATCACTGATAATAATTAGTGCATCGTGTGATGCACAATCTAGGCTTGCACTTACTGGCTGAGCCAGCACTGCTTTTGGATATGCCATAAAAAAGGATCCTGTTAGAAAACGTAGCCCCTATTATTATTTATTTAGCAATTTATAACCAGTAAACTGCGGTAATCTGCATACTTACTGGCAACCTAGAGTTACAGCTTTTACACGTCTAAAATACTCAGCTGTAAATTATGCTCTGGTTGGCTTTTAATACCAACACCAATTCCTAATAAACGCACAGGTTGTTGTAATCCGCGTTGATAGGCTTTGGCGAGTAACTCTTTAAAAATAGCCGTGTTTAATTGATGATTCGCTTGATCTGCTGAGGTCACAACAAAATTAGCAAATTTAACTTTAACACTTAACTTGTTAATTTTATTTTGTAGCTGCTGTTTGTTTAATCTAACCTCGAGCTCACCTAACAGTTGCGGTAATTGCTCCAAGCACTCATCAAGACTATTTTTGTTGTATTCATAAGTATGCTCCACGCTCAATGACTTACGAATCCGCTCAGTTGAAACCCGCCCTATATGCTCCCCCATACATTTTTGATATAACGACACGCCAAAATTCCCCACATGTTGCTGCATCCAATTAGCCCCTTTTTCGCGAACATCTTGGCCCGTGTACAACCCTTTTAAATTAAGCTTCTCCAAGGTTACCTTACCCACTCCTGGAATTTTACCTAGTGGTAATTGGGCTAAAAACGAGTCAACTTGCTCAGGCAATACTACAAATTGGCCATTGGGTTTATTTTCATCGCTAGCAATTTTGGCTATAAATTTAATTGGCGCAATCCCCGCAGAAGCGGTCAGCCCTGTGGTATTAAAAATATCGGTGCGGATTTGCTCTGCAATTAACGTTGCACTGCCTTTAAATGCAGTACTGTCGGTAACATCTAGGTACGCTTCATCAAGTGAAAGAGGCTCTACAAGATCAGTATAGCGGTTAAATATAGCGCGGATTTGAGTTGATACTTGTTTATAAACAGCCATTCTTCCGGGAACAATAACTAAATCGGGGCAAAGCTGTTTGGCATGATAGTTAGACATAGCAGAGCGCACCCCATACTCTCTAGCAAGATAGTTAGCGGTAGAGAGCACTCCACGGCGACTGTTACCGCCAATTGCCAGCGGTACACTTGCAAGCTTGGGGTTGTCGCGCATTTCAACGGCTGCATAAAAGCAGTCCATGTCTATATGAATAAACTTTTTCATCACACAATAACAACTGTTTATTTATACAGCCATTATTGTGTAATCGCTATTAATTAGCAAGCTTGTTGTTATTTAAAAAGAGCGCCTATTTTTCTTGGGCTTATTAAAACAATACATCCAAAATAAAATTTCTAAAGAAAAGCCTAATAAAATCAAAATAATTGCTCCTGCCTCATTACCCATAGCGTAACAAGTAAACGACGCTATAAAAACGGTGCATGCCAATAACCAATTAATTATATTCTGCATAGTTATCTCCTTGTGTGTTAATAGTTACTATAGTCATGAATTCAAAGAGGTACAATTTTAGCCCTAGAATTTTTGCCAACTATAATTCCCTTGAGCTCATCCGACCATGTTGCTAATCTAAATACTTTAAAACCAAGAGCTATAAATACATGGAAACGTTTAAACAACAACACCCTATTCATACCGACATTACTGTAGCGTGGGGCGATATGGATGCCCTACAGCATGTTAATAACTGTGTTTATCTTCGTTATTTTGAAATAGCCAGAATCGACTTTTTAAATAAATTAAATTTATTTGATACTATCAATGCTAAAGCCACTGGCCCTGTGATCAGTGAAAATAATATTCGCTACAAACGCCCTGTGACGTTTCCTGACACATTAAGCGTAGGTATTACTATTAGTGATATTAAGTCAGACAGATTTATAATGAATTACAGTGTATTTAGCCATGCGCAAAATGCGATAACGACCACTGGCATGTCAAAAGTGGTGATGTTTGACTTTAAAACAGGGCAAAAAGCCACGATCACAGAACCTTTGTTATCGGCTTTAAAAGCAAATTCTGAAAACGAATAATTAGGATTAGTAATGCAATATAGTCAATTAGGCAGTAGTGATATTAGTGTTTCTAGGGTCTGTTTAGGTAGTATGACTTGGGGAGTACAAAATACCCAGCATGATGCTGATGAGCAAATAGCCTATGCTCTTGACCGTGGTGTTAACTTTATTGATACGGCAGAAATGTACGCAGTTCCTCCCTCTCCCGATACTTATGGTAAAACTGAGGAAATTATAGGGAATTGGGTCGCACGTAATTCACAGAAACGAAAAGACATTGTTATTGCAACTAAAATTGCCGGTAATGGGCTTTCATGGATCCGTGATGGTGGTGATATTACTCGCCAAGCTGTTATTGATGCAGTTGATCAGTCTCTAAAACGCCTACAAACCGACTATATTGACTTATACCAATTACATTGGCCAAATCGTCGCACTCCTCATTTTGCAAGGCAATGGCCTGGCATGCTTAAATTTACTGATGTCGATGCAAAACAGCACACCGCTGACATGCTTGATATTTTAGAGGGTTTAGATGCGTGTGTTAAAGCGGGTAAAATTAAACACTGTGGACTTTCTGACGACACCCCGTGGGGGATTAGCCAATTTTTAAATTTAGCCAAAGAGCACAATTTACCAAAAATGGTGTCTATTCAAAATGAGTTTAGTTTAGCGCATGCGAAAGATTGGCCTTATTTAATAGAGCAATGTGTGCATGAAGATATTGCTTATTTACCTTGGTCACCTTTAGCTGCTGGACTATTAACGGGTAAATACCTAAATGGAGCGCGCCCTGAAGGCTCTCGTTGGACATTTATGCAGCGTAACGGTATTTTTAGAGATACGCCACAATCACAAAAGGCGACCAAAGAGTATGTTGAACTTGCCCATGCACACGCTATCACCCCTGCACAATTAGCGCTAGCGTGGTGTAATCAAGTGGATGGCGTTACCTCATCTATTATTGGTGCCACTACTATGGCGCAATTAAAAGAAGACATTGATGCATTTGAGCTAACTCTTAGCGACGATGTACTTCTAGCGATTGATACCATATTCAGAAATAACCCAATGCCATACTAGGGCTTATTAATTTTTGGGGATTAAAGTTTGTTCTATATAGGGCAATTTAATCACGGCAAGAGGTTTTAAGCCTAGCAGGTGATCAAAAACAGCAAAGTATAAATACGTTTCAATGAAATTGATGCTTTGCTGTTCTTTATGTTTATTTTTTAGGCACTGCTAGTATAATACGCAACAAATTTTCTAGGCGGATCTATTTGTAATGCAATCACTTCGTTTTTTATGTCTTGGCATTTTGGTCACTTTTTCTACTTGCAGTCATAGTAAAACAGCAAAGCCAATAGAAGAGATTTTATGGTTACAAAGTAAAACCCCTCCGTTTCATTTAAGCAAAGAAACAAAACAGCTTGGCTTATGCGATGATTTAACACAACAGCTAATGCATAGCATAAAAGGGGTGAAACATACCCGCTTAGTTTTACCGCAAAAGCGAATTAATAAATATATCGATGAGGGTAGAAACGTTTGTTTTCCATGCGCTATTTACAAACACAGTGCAAATAAACAGTTTTTATATTCATTACCTACAGCGGTTTATCCCCCACATAACATCATAACTACCGCGGAAAAAGCACCTCAATTAACCTCTAAGCATGGTAATCCTATCAACTTAGTGGGTTTACTTGCTGATAAAAACTTCACTTACGGTCAAGCTGATGCGCGTCGTTTTTCTGTGCAGATTAACAATATTATTGAAAACTCATTAACTCACTCTAATGTTTCTATGAGCTGGAGTAGTGATAATGAAAGTGGTGTTGTAATGGAGCGCTTAAAACACGGCTCTTTAGATTACTCGCTTGATTACCCATTTATCACTAGCCACTTTAGCAAAGGCAATCAATCAAATATTGTAAACCTACCGATTGCCCAAAATAAAAATAAATTAGTTCCAATAGCCGTTGGTTGTGCGACTAATGCCCCAAATAATTTTGCTTCTATGGCAATTAAAAAGATTAATCACGTACTAAAAAACAATATTTTAACCTCAGAGCAATACAAAAATAATCAACAATACTGGTTAAATGAACACTTTGAGGACTTTAATAAAGCCTATAATCAATATGTGCTTAACTTTGATTCACAGACCAATGATGCTCCAATAAACACTGCTGACCAGAGTCAGAATAAAGAGCAACTTTAAACTCTCGACCCGCGCTCACCATCCCTACGCCAGCAGGCGTGCCGGTCATAATAATATCGCCCTCTTCTAAACCCATAAACTCATTTACCTCTGCCAGAATTTGCGCAGGTTGGTGCAACATTAGCTGGGTTTCTCCGTGCTGAATTACTTTACCATCAATATGTAATTCAAACATAAACGATGTCATTTCTGGCGTTAACTCAATAAAATCACTAAATAATGCTGAGCCATCGAATGCTTTAGCACGTTCCCACGGCAAGCCCTTTTCTTTTAAACTGCTTTGCAAAGCTCGCTTAGTCAAATCAAGTCCAATCCCTACGCCTGCAAGCTGCTTATTTTTTATCACAAAGCATAATTCAGTTTCATAATGCAACGTATCACCGTTATGGGAAGAGAGTAAGGTATTAGTGATCGCGCTATTAGGCTTATTAAAAATTACCATTTGCTCAGGGTGTTCGTTGTTTAATTCAGCAATATGCGCACTGTAATTGCGCCCCACACAGACTATTTTTGAAGGCTGTATGCTCTGCGAAGCCAGCTTTATTTGATTCATTCTCTCACCTGTTAATTACATAACGCTTTTAATATTTTGGCATACTCTCAAATAATTAACGCAAAAGCGAATGCAGTTTTATTATGTTTTTATGATAACTATTGAGCTGAATATAATCAATCACATAGAATGGAATAAAAGTAAGAAGGGACTAATTTGGTAGGTTTTTGTATACGCGGTTTTAAAGCAATAAGCAGGTACATTTAGTACCTGCTTATTGATGGATTATTAATAGGTTATTGACTACTTACAAGTAACACTACTTTGCTCGGCAGCATTTGCTGTAATAGCCAGCTTAGCAATAGATACATGCCAATCACCTTGCGTGCTTAACTGCCAAGGGGTGAACACTTTTGCTAAATCAACACCTTGCTCTGCAAAACAACTTAAGTTGATGTTTAATGTTTGCCATTGACCTGATTGCTCAAGGTTATCAGTAATATCAAACTTACCCTGACAACTCTCACCACAACCCATAGCAATCCACAGCGGGCTTGATGCCGCTTTATCTACTTTAATTTGCATTTGCAGTTGGCCATTGTTTTCAATGTATGAGCGTAAGTCAGATGGGAATGCCGCGGCTAAATTAACCCCAGCCATCGCTTGGCCATTAAAACGAATAGCGCGTGCATCTTCTTGCACTTCTTTGTCAAATGTTTGGATGCTCACCGCACCTAATGACTCGCGACTGCTCGCCACCGTTTTTTGTTGCTCGCCACTTTTTAATACCAACGACCATGGTGCTTTAATTGCACGCTCAAACAATACTAAATCATCCAGTTTTTCAGTCTGTTGAGTTTGCTCTACCAAGTCATCTTTAAGTACGTTGCTATCACCGTAGGTTAAGCCAAAACCATAAGGAAGTAATGGGCTATAAGCTTCGTCGTTGCGGTTTTCATTGTCGATTGGGTTATTCGGCCATGAAAACGATAACTTTCCTTTAAAGTCGTGGTTAATTGAACCGTCTGCATTTTTAAACAATACATCACTAATTGCATCACCTTCACTGCCTGGAAGCCAAATAGCAACAAACGCATCACTGGCATTTAGCTCAGCATTAACCCACATTGGGCGACCGCTAATAAATAATGATACAACAGGGATTCCCGCATCTTTAAACTTTCGCAGTAGCGCTAAGTCGCTTTTATTACCGCGCTGGTATTCTAGGTTATCAACATCACCATTACCCTCTGCATATGGTTGCTCACCAAACACCACAATGGCTACATCTGGGCGTGCTTTGTATTCCCCTTCAACACTCAGCATTGCACTGCCACCAGCTTGCTCTACAGTATCTTTAATACCTGCGTAAATAGAGCTGCCGCCAGGGAAGTCACTGTTGGTATTGCCTGTTCCTTGCCACGTAACGCTCCAACCACCCGACTGCATGCCGATGTTATCAGCCCCTATGCCTGCGACTAATACGTTGGTCTTAGGCGATAATGGCAGTAACTGCTGCTTATTTTTAAGTAATACTAGAGACTCGCGTACAGCTTGTTTAGCCACTGCACGGTGATCGCTACTACCAATAATTTCAGTTTTTCCAGAAAGAGGACGCTTCGCGGGGCTTGGTTTATCAAATAATCCTGCGCGCATTTTAACGCGTAGGATACGCGTTACCGCATCGTTAATTCTCCTTAGTGGAATTTCACCGCTATTAGCTTGGTTAACCAAGTTGCTAAATAGTGGTTTCCACTCATCTGGCGCCATGTACACGTCTAAGCCTGCATTAGCAGCTTGAGCACAGTTACTATTTGAACAGCCTTTAACTTGTCCATGGCCATTCCAATCGCCAACAACAAAGCCATCAAAACCCATTTTTTCTTTTAGTACATCGGTTAATAAGTATTTGTTACCGTGTATTTTATCGCCATGCCAGCTGTTAAACGAAGCCATAACCGTTTGCGCACCTGCACTCAAACCACCTACATAACCTTGTGCATGAAGCGCAAATAACTCTTCTTCAGAGGCGATATTATTACCTTGATCGTCGCCATTGACAGTACCACCATCACCTAAAAAGTGCTTAACGGTGCTAACTACTCGCGTATCCGACAAAAAGTCTTCATCAACAGCGCCTTGCAACCCTTTAACGATGGAAGCGGAATACGCTTTCACTATTTCAGGGTCCTCAGAGTACCCTTCGTAAGTACGGCCCCAGCGGTCATCACGAACCACCGCAACAGTAGGTGCAAATACCCAATCTATACCGGTAACCATTACTTCTCGCGCAGTAGCGGCGGCTATTTTTTCAATAAGTGCAGGGTTGTTTGCAGCACCTAAACCAATATTATGCGGAAATAAGGTCGCGCCAATAACATTGTTGTGTCCATGTACCGCATCAGTGCCCCACATTGTAGGGATTGTGCTGCCATCTAAAGAATCATCAATAGATGCTTGGTACATCTTTTCTGCTAAATCAACCCAATCTTCAGGGGTTGCATGTTTATTATTGTTTGGAAATGAACCACCACCATTTAAGTAAGAACCAAAACCATACTTACGCATATCTTCAACCGTGATATTACGGATTTCAGGTTGGATCATTTGCGCTATTTTTTGCTCTAGCGTCATATTCTTTAGCATATCAGCGATTTTTTGCTCCATTTGAGCATCGCTTTTAATACCTGTTTCTATTGTTGGCCAAATTTCTTTTGGGCTTGTCGCATCACTAGCACTGTTAGAGGGTTGCGAACAACCGCTGCTGGTTATTGCTGCTAGCATCAGCGCAGTGATTGAAAAAGTGCGTTTAATAATCATAGTATTCACCTAAAACTCAAAGAGGAGTTGACGTTGTTTTTTTAGTACCAAACAGCGCGAAATAAGTAATATATAAATAGCAACCAATGGGCAAAATAAGAGCTAATTGCACACCTATGTTATCAGCTAGCATACCTTGTAATAACGGAATAATGGCACCGCCAACAATCGCTAAACATAAAATACCCGAACCCTGTGAGGTGTATTTACCAAGCCCCTGCAGTGCTAAACTAAAAATAGTAGGAAACATAATAGAGTTACATAATCCAACTAATAAAATAGCCCACATAGCCAGTGACCCTTGACCCGTCATAGCAATTAACACAAGTAAGCCTGCTAAAATACCGTGACAAGCTAATACTTTGGCTGCGTTTAATTTTTGCATAATCGCGGCGCCAGCAAAGCGTCCTATCATTGCACCTGCAAAATAATAGCTAATGTAATGTGCTGCTTGTTGCTCTGGTAAGCCTGCAATATGATCAAGGGTTAAAAAGCCAACTAAAAAACTACCTATGGCCACTTCAGCCCCTACGTAAACAAAAATACCAATCGCGCCTAAAATAAGGTGACGATATTTCCATACACTGCCTAAATCAACAAACTCAGTGTCACCTTGGTTTTCTGCTTCACTGTCAATCGCTTTACCTAATTTAGGTAACTTTAAAAAAGCAAAAATAATCGCCAATGTTAATAAACTTGCACTGAGCATTAAATAAGGAAACTTAACTTGTTCTGCTGTAGCTTGACTAATTTCTGACAAAATTAACCAACTACCAAACAATGGCGCAACAGTTGTACCTAAAGAGTTAAAAGCTTGAGTCATAGTTAAGCGCGAAGACGCTGTTTTTGCAGGCCCTAATACGCTTACATAAGGGTTGGCAGAGACTTGTAAAATAGTGATCCCTGAAGCAAGTACAAACAAAGCAAGTAAAAATAGCTCGTAAACATGTGCCTCTGCAGCGGGGTAAAATAGTGCACACCCTATCGCAGCAACAACCAAACCAACAACAATACCAAATTGGTAACCTATTTTACTGACCAGCTTCCCTGCAGGAATTGACATAACAAAGTAGGCACCAAAAAAACAAAATTGTACCAACATTGCTTGGGTGTAATTAAGGGAGAACATTCCCTTTAAATACGGAATTAAAATATCGTTTAGGCAAGTTAGAAAACCCCACATAAAAAACAAGGTCGTAAGCGATGTTAACGCAAAGGTGTGTGTAGACCCTGGTTTTTGGCTGTTTTCTGCTGCCGGTAGTGGCTGTGTGATATGTGCCATAGTATAATCTCTAATTATTTTTTAATTATCAGATTGTTACCTCTATTTTATTGCGTTTAGTAAAACTTAAAATGCAGATAATAGTTGCAACACCAAATGTAAGCGCTTACATTTATAGCATATAGAGAAAATTTATCAATTTATTTACAAAAATATTGTAAGCGCTTACATTGTTATATTATGCAATTTATATTGCTTAGCTAACTACTGTAGAGCTCATTATTATTTGCAAGCTTAAGGACGTATCTCATTGTGTTTAAAACAATCTCCTTACCAGGCACGTCAGCCCTCTTAAAGCCGCCGTTTATTTTTGGGGTTGCTACAGCCTCTTTTCAAATAGAGGGAAGTTACGATACCCGCCTCCCCTGTATTTGGGATACTTTTTGTAACAAACCAAACACCATTGCAGATAACAGTAACGGCAACCAAGCATGTAAACACATTGAATATTGGCAACAAGATGTACAAATGATTGCTGATTTAGCTGTAGACGCTTATCGTCTTTCGATTTCTTGGCCACGCGTTTTACACCAAGATGGCAGCTTGAATATTCAAGGAATGTCGTTTTACAAATCGCTATTACAAGCTTTAAAAGTGCGCAACATTAAAACTTATGTCACTTTATATCATTGGGATTTACCACAGCATTTAGAAGACAACGGTGGTTGGCTAAATCGCGATACCGCGTATCAATTTGCTCATTACACTCACATAGTAACTCAACAACTAGAGGGCTTAGTTGACTCTTATGCGACCTTAAATGAGCCTTTTTGTAGTGCCTACCTAGGCTATGAAATAGGGGTACATGCACCAGGCATAAAAAGTCAAAAAGCAGGACGCCAAGCAGCGCACCACTTACTGCTTGCCCATGGACTCGCAATGCAAGTGATACGTAAGAATTGCCCCACGATAGAAGCCGGTATAGTACTTAACTTTAGCCCATCCTATCCGCTTACCACTGCTGATCAACGCGCTGCTAAATTAGCTGATGACTATCATAACCAATGGTATATACGGGCAGTACTAGAGGGCTGTTACCCTGAAGTGATTAATGAGCTTGCAAATGATGCAAAGCCCCATATTAGTGATGGAGATATGGCAATTATTAGCCAAAAGATCGATTTTTTAGGGGTTAATTACTATACTCGTATTCATTACAAAAATACCCCAGATCATTGGTTTAGCGAAGTTTCTTTAGAGAATGTTGCCACCACCGATATGGGCTGGGAAATATACCCGCAGGGATTGTGCGAATTACTGCTTTCACTAAATGATCGTTATACTTTACCTAAGGTATATATAACAGAGAACGGTGCAGCAATGGCTGATATATTAATAAATGGTAAAGTAGATGACATACAACGTATCAATTATTACCATACCCATCTTAATGCCGTTCATAATGCAGTTGAGCAAGGCGTTAATGTACAAGGCTACTTTGCATGGAGTTTAATGGATAATTTTGAATGGGCCTATGGTTATGAAAAACGCTTTGGGCTAGTCTATGTTGACTACCAAACTCAACAACGTACCCTAAAACAAAGCGCAATTGCGTATCGTGATTTTCTTAAACAGCGCCAAAAATAATAACGAGTGGCTTTTATGCTGAGTAAAAAAGAAAAAATAGCTTACGGCCTAGGTGACACGGCCAGTAATATTATTTTTCAAACCGTGATGCTGTTTTTAACTTTTTTCTACACTGATATTTTTGGTATTTCGCCTGCAGTTGTGGGCACCCTTTTTTTAGTAGTTAGAGTTATTGATGCAGTAACTGATCCAATAATGGGCGCACTCACTGATGCCACTCATACTAAATACGGTAGCTACCGACCCTACCTACTTTGGCTTGCCATCCCTTTTGCCGTTATAAGCGTGATTACTTTTACTACCCCTGAGATGGATGACGCCAACAAAATTATTTACGCCTTCGTTACCTACACCCTGCTAATGTTAGTTTACACCGCAATTAATATTCCTTATTCGGCACTTGGCGGCGTATTAAGTGGCAACCCCAACGAACGTGTCTCCATTCAATCATACCGGTTTGTATTTGGCATGTTAGGTGGTTTACTGGTTACAAGCTGCACCTTGCCTTTAGTAAAATGGTTTGGCAATGGTAATAACGAAATGGGCTATCAACTCACCATGCTGGTTATGAGTTGCCTAGGTGTGGTGTTATTTTTAATTTGTTTTCGTTACACCAAAGAGCGAGTGAGCAATCCACCGCATAAATTATCTTTAAAAACACAACTTCACGTTTTATGGCAAAATCAGCCGTTTAAAATCTTGTGTATGGCAGCGCTGGTATTATTAACCAGTATGGTATTGCGCACAACGTTGGCTATTTACTATGTAAAATATGTTCTTGGCAAAGAAGATTTAATCACCGAATTTGTAACCTTAGGTATGATTGGTAATATTTTAGGCTGCGCTTGCGCACAACCTTTAAGTAAACGCCTTGATAAGAAAGCGGCTTATGTTTATCTGCAATATATTTCCGCCATATTGAGCTGCATTGCCTTTTTTGTTCCTAATGAACACGTTTTACTAGCGTTTTTAGTGTATTTTTTATGGTGTTTTTTCACTCAAATGGCAACGCCTTTATTATGGGCAAAAATGGCTGATACTATTGATTACGGAGTCTGGCAAAATGGCCTTCGACTCACGGGTTTAGTTTACGCAAGCATCGTATTTTTTATCAAATTGGGGCTTGCATTAGGCGGAGCGATTGCCGGTTGGTTACTTGCTTATTATCAATATCAAGCCAATGTGGAATTAAGCGAGGCAACTAAAAATGGTATTTTAACCTCATTCACACTTTACCCTGCGATTGGTAGTGTACTTGTGGCATTAATAATGAGTAAATACAGCCTAGACAATAGAACCATTAAAAAAATCACTGCCGATTTAACACAGAAAAGCAATTTGTAGCAAGGAATAGTATGGCCACCATTTATGAAGTGTCAAAGCTTGCAGGGGTGTCACTTGCCACTGTTTCAAGAGTAATGAACAACAATGCAAACGTAAGTGATGCAACCAGAAAAAAAGTCACCTTAGCCATGGAAGAGCTGGGCTACCGCCCTAACTCTATTGCGCAATCACTGGCTTCTAATTGCTCGAATAGTGCGGGCTTGTTAGTTTCAGAGCTTAAGGGTCCATTTTATGGGCCGATGATGAGCGGTATAGAGAACACCCTAAGAAACCAAGGTAAACACGTTATTATTACCGCAGGCCACAGTGACGCAGAGCGAGAGCAACAAGGCATCGAATTTTTAATTAGCCGTAACTGCGACGCACTTATTTTGCATGTTGAAGCTATTAGTGATGAATACTTAATAAAACTCAGTAAAGGCAAAACCCCGTTTGTTTTGCTAAACCGCTATATTGAAGAGCTCGCCGACCGCTGTATTATTCTTGATAATACTAAAGGTGGCTATTTAGCCACTAAATACATTATTGAATCGGGCCATAAAGAAATTGCGTATATTAGCGGCCCATTATGGAAAAAAGATGCCCAAGAACGCTTAAATGGGCATAAACAAGCGCTTGATGAATTCGCCATTAAATTTGATGAAAATAATTTATTTGAAGGTGACTTTGTAGAAGAAAGTGGCTACGAAGGCTTCGCTACACTGTATAAAAACAACCCAGCCTTTACCGCCTTGGTATGTGCCAATGACGAAATGGCCACTGGTGCCATGGTGAGAGCCAGAGAGCATGGTATACAACTACCTTCGCAGCTTTCAATTATTGGCTACGATAACGTGTTTTTTACCCGTCACGTTTACCCTCCGTTGAGCACTATAAACTATCCTATCGATGAGATGGGTAAAGTGGCAGCGCAGTGGGTACTTAGTCATGTTTATCAAAAAAGCGTACACCCTATTCAAACGTTATTTGAGCCCGAGTTAGTTATACGCCAATCTGTGGTTAAACCTTTAACATCTAGGTAAGCTAATAGGGTGTTAAACAAGCTGATTGAGTAATGCTAAATTTATTGGTTTTAACAATACCTGCTCTATTTCTAGTTGCCTGATATGCACGGCATCGGGCTCCATACCACTAATAATGACGCGCTTAATATCAGGGTAATGCTGCTTAATAAACCCTGCCAGCTCTAAACCGGTTCCATCTGGCAAATGCATATCGAGCAATACTTTATCGTAATTACTGTTATGTTCAAGCCTTGCTTTACAGTCTTTAACACTTGTTGCTATATCGGTATCTACATCCAAGCTTTCTAGTAATAGCTGGGTAATTTGCGCGGCATCAGCATCGTCTTCTACTAATAAAAAGCACTTTTTATCATTACTTGGTTTAGGTGCTGGCTGAACCAGCGTAGCTGATTGTTCTTTTTGCCCGAGCCTTAACTCTAAGCATTGATAAAGCAAGTTGGAATCGACAGGTTTGGCAATCATATCGTCAAACCCTAACGCATTGAGTTCGCTATGAATGCCTTTCATAGTCGCAGCAGTTAAGGCTATGATTGAACCTTTAAAACCTAGCTTTCTAAGCTCAATAGCAGCTTCTTTTCCGCCCATTACTGGCATGTGGATATCTAAAAATATAATATCGTAGGTTGCGTGCCCGTCTGCTAGCTGTTTTTTTACTTTTTCAAGCGCTTGCTTACCATTATCAGCATAATCGACCGCAGCGCCTGCTGAACCGATTAAGTGACCAACTAACACACGTAAATCGCGTAAATCATCAACCACCAACACCTTACCGCTCACTTGGCAGGGTGCTACTTTTTGCTGCATATTGGGGGTTAAATCAAGTTTTAATAAATTGCGCTCTACCTGTCTGATATCACCAGGATATAAAGAAATGGTAAAGGTTGACCCTTTACCTACGTGAGAGTCTAATGAAATATCCCCCTGCATACGACTAAGTAGTTCAGAACAAATAGCTAAACCTAAGCCTGCACCACCGACTGAACGCGACTCTACATCAGCTATTTGCTCAAAAGGCTTAAAGATGAGAGCTTGTTTTTCTGGAGCAATGCCTAAGCCTGAGTCTTTAATACTAAAAAATAGCATTTCACGCTCATTGACTACTTCAGTCCACGCGTTAACCACAATCTCGCCTTGCTCAGTAAATTTAATCGCGTTATTGATCAGATTAATAAGAATTTGTCGAACTCGAGTGGCATCTACACGAATGACTAGTGGTAAAGGCTCCAGTGATTCAAACTTTAGTGATAAGCCTTTATCGAGTGCCGATACGCGCATTAATGTAAATACGTCGGCCATTAAGCTATCAAGGTTAACCTCCCCTAAACTCAGTTCGAGTTTATCGACAGCAATTTTAGATAAATCTAAAACATCATTTAGTAAGCTTAATAAATGCTTACCATTACGATAAATCACACCGAGCTCGTTTTCAGCCTGCTTGTTAAAGTCACTGAGCATCAACAACTCGGTATAACCTAAAATAGAAGATAGCGGTGTTCGCAATTCGTGGCTTAAATGTGCTAAAAAGCGATCTTTTGAACGGTTTTCAGCCTCGGCTTTTAAGCGTTCCACTCGCTCATCTTCTACATCACGGCGCGCTAATGCGTAGCGAATAGAGCGAGCAAACCGGCTACCACTCATTTCGTTTTTAACTAAGTAATCAACAGCTCCGGCATCAAGCGCAGCTGAATCGAGGGCATCGTTTGACTGCCCTGTAAGCATAATAATAGGCCCACAAAAACCATTTTTAAGCGCTTGTTTTAAAACACTTAAGCCATCAGATGCCCCTAAGCGATAATCAAGCAAGCAAATATCATGTTGATTTTTACTCAACACTTCCACCGCCTGCTCAGGAGAGCTTATCCAGTCTATGTCAAACACATGGGAACTGAGCTGCTCTAAATAGTCACGAGTTAAAATATAATCATCTTCATCGTCTTCAACCAATAGCAGTTTCGTTGCCTTTGCTAACATAGCGTCTCCTGTTTTAATAATATGCTTAATCGTTAAACGTGCTTGGTAGCTCTACAAACTCAACCCAGTATTTACCCAGCGTTTTCATCAACTCAACTAACCCGTCAAACGTAACCGGCTTAGTTATGTAAGACGCAGCGCCTAGGTTATAACCTTTAACCATGTCTTCTTCTTGCTTAGATGTGGTTAAAATTACCACTGGAATGCCTTTTAGGTTTGGATTTGCCTTAATAGCTTCAAGCGCTTCACGACCATCCATTCTCGGCATGTTTAAATCAAGTAAAATTAAGCCTGGTCTTGGCGAGATGCTTTTATCTACAAACTTGCCTTTGCGCTCTAGGTACTCTAAAAGTTCAACACCGTCTTCAACAAAATGTAATTCATTTAAAACGCGACTTTCAGCAAGCGCATCTTGGGTTAATAAACGATCATCTTCATCATCGTCTGCCATCAAAATGGTAATCGGTTTTACGTTTGTTAATGGCATATTATGCCTCTCCTTGTAATGTGAATAACTCTGCATCCACAGGTAATTTAATGATGAAAGTTGCCCCCTCACCTAGGGTGCTTATCGCAGCAATAGAGCCGCCGTGTCGTTCTACAATTCGACGACATACAGATAAACCAATACCCGTTCCTTTATATTCTGAACGGCCATGCAAACGTTGAAATGGTACAAATATTTTATCCGCGTACTCATCAGAGAAGCCGATACCATTATCTTTTACGGTAATGACATGCCAACATATTTCACTGTTATGATCTTCACTAAACTCACACACTCGTTCAAAGTCAACATTAACAACCGGGTCAACGTTAGGCGCTCTGAACTTCACTGCATTGGAAATTAAGTTTAAAAACAGCTGATGCATTTGACTCGGATCTGCCTGAATAATGGGCATATCAACCGTAACAACCTGTGCATTACACTCATTAATCGCTATTTCTAAATCACCTTTTATATCATTCAGAATGCTGTTTAAATCGGTATCGGTAAAATCTTTACCTCGGGTTGTTACTCGAGAGAACTCTAATAAATCATTAATTAAATTAGACATCCTTTGTGCGGCATTTTTCATGCGGGCAATATAATCTGCGCCTTTTTCACCTAATTCGTCTTTAAACATGCTTTCAAGCCGGTCACTAAATGCTTGAATTTTCCTTAGCGGCTCTTGCAAGTCATGGCTGGCAACAAAAGCAAACTCCTCTAACTCTCGGTTACTACGACTTAATTCATCAGAATACAAAGTAAGCTCTTGAGTACGTTCAGTCACTTTACTGGCTAAAGTTTCATTTTGCATTTCAAGCTCGGCACGATACTCGGCCGCATTTTTTAAATTCAACCTAGCTAATAAAAACATACCCAAAATCAATAATGCGCTGGTAACTGCAGTAATACCAAAAGTGATTTTAGCTTCTTTTTTAATTTGTGCTAATTTCGAAAAGTGACTGACTTTAAACAGCAATTCGCGTTCTTGAATGTCACTAACCAATGTGCGAATTTCTCTGTAAAGATCACGCCCTTCATGTGTATTGAGCCTCAGAAGTGCACGCTTTTCCTTATCGTTTAATGCTAATTCAACCGTTTTTTTCAGCTCAGCTATTTTAGCTTCAACCAAGAGTAACAGCTGTGCAATACGCTGTGCCTGCCCGTCAATTTCAGAATGTAAGGCGCTCACATGGTTCGTTTGAGACTTTATTTGTGCGATAGCATCGTAGTAAGGCACTAAATAATCATCCGTTTGAGTTAATAAATACCCACGCTGCCCCGACTCAGCTTGCACTACCGAAAGGTGCAATTGCTCTATCGCCGTGCTTAACATATTAGTGTTATCTAAACTTTGCTGAGTACGCGATAACCCTTGAATAGTGTTAATGGCTAAAAAAGCATTACCCACAATAATACACAGCACTATGGAAATAAATAACGCCCATACTACATTTGCTTTGCCTTGCTGTTTGCGTTTAATCATTTATCATCCTGAATTAATTAGGGTTACTTCGATTCTGAAATAAGCTGCAAACTGTCACTGCACGCTTGGCAATTAGCAATTATTTTATCCAATGCGGCGAGTGCTTTATCTTTTGGCATATCGTTTTCAAGTACTAGCTTAATTAGCTCAGCATTCATCGAAATACGGTTTAGCGGCGCACGTGCGTCGTGTACCAGCTCATTCAAAGGTTTTGCCTGTTGTGGTAATGCCATTAAAGTCCTCGTTTTGTTGTTATTAAATTTGCATGCTGGTTATTTGTATTCGCCAATACCACCATAAGCATTTAAACGGTTGTATAAGGTTTTAGTACTAATGCCTAACATTTGTGCCGCTAATGTTTTATTACCTTGTACCTTATCGAGCGTGGCATGAATAAGCTCTTTTTCAACTTCTTCAATTGTTTGCCCTGCTGATACCTGTTTGTCCTCAGATTGAGTATTAACCCTTGAAAAAGGCGATTCTAAGTTGTCAGGTAAACTAATTGTGCTAGTTTGCGGGTCGCTCATAATAAAAGCGCGATGAATAGCATGGCGAAGTTCACGTACGTTACCTGGCCAGTCGTATGTTTGTAGCTCTTTAAGCTGTTCGTTAGCCCAGGCAAACGCTGTACCATTTTCATCGTTCAACTGACCTAAAAACGCTTTTGCGAGTAATGGAATATCTTCTTTTCGCTCTCTTAGTGGCGGTATATCAATTGGAAAAACAGCCAGTCTAAAGTAAATATCTTCACGTAAAATATTATTCTGCGCTAAATCGGTAAGGGAGCGGTTAGTCGCTGAAATAACACGGCAATTTACTGGTAACTCACGATTACCGCCTACTCGTGTTACTTTTTTAGTTTCAAGTACACGCAGTAAGTTAGGCTGCATATCAATCGGCATTTCGGTGACTTCATCAAGAAATAACGTTCCGTCGTCTGCTTGTTCAAACACGCCCTCTTTACGAGCAATGGCACCGGTAAATGCGCCTTTTTCGTGGCCAAATAATTCACTGCCAATAAGCTCTTTTGAAAGCGCCCCACAGTTACTCGCCACCAGTGGACCTTCGCATTTACTAGCATTATGAATAGCTTGGGCTACCACCTCTTTACCTGAGCCACTTTCACCCATAAGCATAACATTAGCATTGGTTTTAGCTACACGCTCTATCATAGTATAAAGCTGTTGCATGGGCGCAGACTCGCCAATAAGCGTGTCAAAATGATGAGTAATAGCGGCGCTTTTCGCTTTTTTTACTGTTTTTTTAGGGCCATTTAAAACCAGTTCTAAGTCTTCGCGTTGCAGCGGTTTTAATAGATGCGACACATTAGGCTCACACATCTCAGCTAAAATACCTTTAACCGAAGGGTGACCTGAAATAAGGGTGACTTTAGGCGATTGACCAATCATTTTTAAGTGATCCAGCAAGTGTAAACCACTGCCATCAGGTAACATAAAATCGAGCAGCACATGATCAAAGGTGTTATTTTCAAACCATTGATGCGCTTCTTTTAAACTGGTTGCTGTATTAATGTTGTGGCCAAGAAACTCAACAATATGGCAAATAACATCACTGAATTCGACGTCGTCATCGACTAAAAGTATATTTAACATGAATAATCCCTGTGCTTTTTCACCATTCTACTTACCCTTTAATGTAAATGAAAGATATACATAATTAAGGTACAAAATGCAGCTGTTTTATTTTTAATCCACTAGTTTAATCATAAGTAGCTGTATAGGCGCTGAAATAGCGCTATTTTATGAGGCTTATTAAATCTCTATTAAAGCAATTAATATAACCAACTGATATAATTTATTTTTATTACAGGAGTTGTTATGCGCTTATTAAAAACCTACATTCATCC
Source organism: Pseudoalteromonas sp. US3C1004 (assembly GCF_048401065.1). GTDB lineage: Bacteria > Pseudomonadota > Gammaproteobacteria > Enterobacterales > Alteromonadaceae > Pseudoalteromonas > Pseudoalteromonas undina. The sequence continues at coordinate 556,931 of NZ_CP183073.1, read as the reverse complement.
CTCAATCAATATTGAGCAAGGTCGTCAATTTTCTCGCCCAACCGCTCGCGCTATTGCATTTAAGCAACAACAAATTTTACTTATGTATACTCAGCGCTACGACGACTTTAGCTTACCTGGCGGTGGAATTGACTCACATGAAAGCATAGAGCAGGGGTTGGTCAGAGAACTAAGTGAAGAAACTGGCGCACAAAATATAAAAGTATGTAGCGAGTTTGGGCTTTACGAAGAGTACCGTCCTTGGTACAAAGATGACTTTGATATTATTCATATAGAATCATACTGCTACCTCTGCCAAATTGATGAGCAACTAGGCCAAGCACAGCTTGAACACTACGAAAAACAAAATGGCATGCAGGCTAAATGGGTTGATATTTTCCAAGCGATAGCCCATAACGAACGTACACTTGCAAACAGTGACAAGCAAGGGCTATCAATTATTCGCGAAACCTATCTGCTAAAAGCCATTGCTGCACAGTTTTTTACCTAAGTATTTAGGGTTGCGTTTGCGGTTCGCTCAGCGATTTTTTCCCCACATAAAAGCGATATAGTCCCAGTAAGTTACTACTTAAAAATAGGCTTTCCATGATTATTGCCACTGGCGAGCTGGCGAAAATATTATGTGTTATCCAAAAAGAGGTTCCCACCACCATACATAACCTTAAGTGCAAATCTCGATTTTGAAATGAAGCGATAGTTTGTATTAATGTCGCCACCAATGCAAAAGCACTAAACCAATCTTGCCAAGTAAAATAAACGGCTAAGCAGCTTACAGCCATAAACCCAAACATAGCCCAAGTATGCTTAAAGTAAATACAGTAAAAATAACGTACCGCGGCAATAAACATTAAGCAGCCGGCACTGTTATAGCCCAATATAAAAAAGTGAGCAGAGGTTAATAATACTGAGGTAAATAAACAGCTTAAAATAATTCGTCGGGATTTAAACTGAAATGAAGCTAAGTCGAGTAAAGTAGCGACTGCTACTAACGATTGGGCAATTAAAAACATAACACTCCAAGGTATTAAAGCTTAAAATGGGGAGTGTATAGTGCTTTATGAAAACAGCACTTAACTTAAGTTAAGTCGCTTACGAATTCGTGATAACGAAATAGCCGAAATGCTTATATACATTGCCACTTGGCTTAAACTTAACTGCGCCAACCAATGAGGTTTATGTTTGAGTAAATAGCAGTAACGCTGCTCGGGACTATTGAGTAATAAAAATGCTTCTTTGGCTTCTTTAAAAATAAGTTGCTGTGCAATAAGCTGCTGCTTAATCAGTTGATACTGTGCTTGCTCAAATAGTGTTAGTGGTACTTTAATTACATTGGCTTCGTTAATCACTTTTAATTGATAAAACGCAGGAGTTGAGGTCATCCAATTGGCAAACAGCAAAGCAAATTCATTTTTAAAATAAAACTCTTTACACTTTTGCACGCCGTCAATGTCGTCATGAATAGCGCCTAGAACCCCGTCCACAACTAAATACCCATAACTTTGCAGATCGCCTTGTTGCACTAATACGGTATTGGGCGCTATTAGTTGCTGAGGATACTTACCAGCCAATTGCACTTTAAACTTGTTTACTAGTGCTTCATAACTGTCGCCAAGCGATAAAAGTGGATTATCAGACATTAAAAATTACCATTTTTTCATTAAAGCATGTGTAATATCAGCCGCTGATACACCCACCCTAGGAATATATTTTTGGCCACACCATAAAGGTGAAAAATCACTTTTAGCACTTTTTTCAGCTAGAGTTCTTAAGGCTGTTATTGCACTGCTGGCATGTGGAAACGCAGGAACGCCCTTTGGTATAGCACCTAGCTCTTGCATTACTCGATTTTTAATACCCCGAGCAGCTCTACCAGAAAACAATGTAGTCAGTGTAGTCTCGTCTTGTTGTTGATCTAAAATAGCCTGTTGATGCAAAGCTGATGTTGTTGCCTCCTTACATAGTAAATAAGCGCTCCCTACTTGTACAGCACTCGCTCCTAACGCTTTAAACCGCTGTACATCATCGGCTGAAGCAATGCCACCAGCAGCAATAATAGGCAGTGATATATGCTCAACACAACGTTTAATTAACTGCTCAGTAGTTTGTTGTAAGCTTAAATCCATTGATAAAAAGTGCCCTCGATGGCCACCAGCTTCTATACCCTGAGCAATAATCCCATCAGCGCCATTTTCACTAAGCCAAATAGCTTCATCTAAAGTAGTAGCCGTTGAAATTATTTTAGTGCCCCAGCTTTTTATTTGCGCCACAATAGCTTGCTTAGGTAAACCAAAATGAAAACTAACTACTGCTGGCCTATAGAGGGCAATAATATCAACAACCGATTGATTTATAGGTTGACGGGAAGCCCCTGCAGTTAAACTTTGCGGGTCAATTTCATACTCTGCAAAATAAGGTGCCAGCATATTATGCCATAGCTGCTTTTGTTCGTTCGTGTAATCAGCAACCCTATGACAAAAAAAGTTAAGATTAAACGGCTTCGTTGTTTTTTGGCTAAGTACTTCTAGCTGCTCAATTAATTGTGCTGGTGATAACATGGCGCAAGGCAAAGAGCCCAAGCCTCCAGCCTCACTTACAGCAAGAGCAAGCTGCTCGTTTTGAACACCTGCCATAGGTGCCTGAATTATCGGTAAAGCGGTATTAAACAATGGTGGCTTCATTTGAACTCTCCCTGTAACTTTTTCAACAACTTGCACTATTTACAGAACCATAGCAAAAACAACAAGCAAACAACATCTAGATTTTAGTCATAAGCAATATAAAAACCATTACTAACAGATAGTTATGACTTTTTAATATCTAGAAACTAACTGGCTTTGGTTTTGCACCTATCCTATTACATAATTTGTTAGGAGGTAAAATGAGTAACACAGTTGATACGATCAATCCCGCAACCGAGCAAGTCATTAATAGCTACACGCTGCTTTCTCAAGCTCAAGCAGAACAAGTGATCGAAAAATCTCATGAAACATACTTAACATGGCGATTAACCTCGTTTACCGAGCGCGCAAAATATTTAAATAAATTAGCCTCTTTATTTGAAAGCCAAAAAGAAGCCTTAGCAAAACTAATGACCGAAGAAATGGGTAAAGTCTATGAGCAAGGCTTCCAAGAAGTTCAGCTTTGTGCTGACATTTGTCGTTATACCGCTGAGCATGGCGCCGATATGCTTAGCGACGAGGAGCGCGACATGCAAGGAGGTCGTGCAATCATAAGCTATCGCCCTACCGGTGTGCTGCTGGGTATTCAGCCATGGAACTTCCCACTTTATCAAGTTATTAGATACAGTGCCGCAAACATTATGGCGGGTAATACCACGGTATTAAAACACGCCGGTAATGTATTTGGTATGGCTGAAAAAATTGAAACATTATTTCTACAAGCAGGCTTTCCTGAACACTGCTTTAGCAACTTACTGGTTGATGGTAAAACTGCCAGCGCCCTTATTTCACACTCAGCGATTAGTGGCGTAACCTTTACTGGAAGTGATGGCACAGGTAAAAAAGTGGCAGAGCAAGCTGCTAAGCATGTTAAAAAAACCGTGCTAGAACTGGGTAGTAACGATGCTTTTGTTGTACTTGACGACGCTGATTTAGCCCTTGCAGTTAAAGCATGTTTACAAGGACGCATTATCAACAACGGCCAAACCTGTGTTGCAGCCAAGCGCTTTGTGGTGGTTGATTCACTCTACAATGACTTTAAAGAAGCACTAAGCCAGCATTTTAAGGCGATAAAAATGGGCGACCCAATGGATGAAGATACTGAACTGGGTCCTATGGCACGCGAAGATTTACGCGACAAAATTCATCAGCAAGTACAAGACTCTGTCAATGCGGGTGCAAAAGTAATTGTAGGCGGCGAAATACCGCAACAAACAGGTTATTACTATCCACCAACTGTGCTGGAAAACCTTACACCGGGCATGCCTGCTTATGACGATGAGCTATTTGGCCCTGTCGCATCTTTAATTAAAGCCAAAGATAACGACGACGCTATGCGTATCGCTAATGATTCACGCTATGGACTAGGCGGTGGTATATTTTCAAAAGATGAGAAGAAAGCCATTGAACTGGCCAAAAAGTATTTTGATACCGGCATGATTAATATTAATGGCTATGGTTTGGCACAACCAAACCTACCATTTGGCGGTGTTAAAGACAGCGGTTATGGCCGAGAGCATGGTGGCTTTGGGATTCGCGAATTTGTGAATGTTAAAAGCATTATGATTCACAGCTAGTATCAGGTATCAGGTATCAGGTATCAGGTATCAGGTATCAGGTATCAGGTATCAGGTATCAGGTATCAGGTATCAGGTTAGTAAAATTAAATACCGCGCTTGTAGCAAGCGCGGTGTTTTTTTGTCTAATAAATTTAAAAACCTGAGTTAGGCTGTTTTAGAAACTCAAGCTCTTCTTTTGTAGAGTCCCGTCCTAGTATTTTATTACGATGCGGATAACGATTAAATCTATCAATAATCGCCTTATGCTGATACTCAAAATCTAAGTTATTTTTAATACCTAACGCCTTATATAACTTAACCGCTTCATCATGAATTAGCTTTGATTCGCTGTGCATAAAAGGCATATACAAAAATACGCGTTGCTCATCCGTCAATTCCTTATCAAACCCTTTGGCAATAGCTGCTTGCGCTAACGCTAGAGCTAATGCATCACAGGCAAATGCTGCGGGCTTTTCACGGTAAATATTACGTGAGAACTGATCAAGCACAATAATTTCAGCAAGACTACCTAGCGCACTTTCACGCCACCCAAATAACTCACTTACACTTGCTTGATGATGTAATTCACCAAAACGAGTTTTAATTTGTGCATCAAGCCCATCGTCTTTTTGCCACCACTGTTTAGGCTCAAGCTCATTAAACCAAAAGTCGATGATTTTATTAAACATAATGAATCTCTTTGTTAATTAACGCTAAACTAAATAACTTGCTACGAAAACTTCGCAAACTTAAAAGCACTATCGTAATGTATTAACTTTCTCTTTCGCCTAAAACCTTTAACCTAATATCTGTACTATACCTAGCCCTTTTCAAACATAGGTACTTTGCGTTTATCTGCTTTGCTCATTGCCAGCTCTTGTATATCTTGCTGCTTTTGCTCACTTGGCTTTGTTTCTAGGGATTGCTGATTAGCATCTTCAAATACCAGTTCGGTTAGTAAGGCAAAATGATCGGAGCCATATTTAGCAAGGCGCTTTATCCGTTTTACACTAAAGCCTTTTGAATGAAACAAATGATCAAGCGGCCAACGCATAAAAAAGTAATTAGCGTGAAAAGTATTAAAAAAACCACGGCCTTTACGAGGGTCTAAAAAGCCACTAATTTGCATAAATAAACGAGTACTGCGTGACCAAGCAACATCATTTAAATCGCCAGCGACTATCGTAGGCCGAGTTGAATCTTTAAGAGCTTTAGCCACCATTATTAATTCGCTATCGCGCGGGCGTGATGAATCTTCTTCGGTTGGGCTTGGTGGCGCGGGATGAATAAAATGCCCCTGCATTTTTAACCCTTGGTGGTTTTCAAATAAAATATGAATAGAAGGAATGTCATCTTCTATAAGTGCACAAATTTGTGCATCGAGTATGTTAAATTTACTAAATACATGCATGCCGTAGCGGTTATCTTTTGGGCACTGTATTTGATAAGGGTAGTTTTTTTTAAGCACGGACAATTTATCTTGCCACCAACTATCGCTTTCTAAGGTGATAAGTAAATCGGGCTGATATTTATCGACTAAGTTAATTAACTGCTCACTATGTCGATTCGACATCAGTACATTAGCGGATAAAATTCTGATGCTATGCTCACTACTTTTTGGCGCTGTTAATACTTCTTTTTTAGCAAACCAAGTGTAGGGATAAATCCACTTAGCTTGAAGCGCACAAATAATTAAAGCAACAGCCGCTATTAATGAGTATGCAATAAAGTCGATTTGCCACATACCTATTAGTGCAACGATAATTACAGCGCTTGCTAGGTAGCACACCTGCAAGCGCACAAAGTCGCAACTACGTATCAAGTAATGCTGACTGTATGACAGGGGTAATAACGTTATTAATAACAACAAGCCAGTAACTATGACCAATACAGTGAGCATTTATAAATCCTAATAGCGCTGTAAAATAGAGAGTATTTCACGAGTGTCGTGCACTAAGTGAATAATAGTGCGATCAACTTCAACTCGCACTGTGTCTCTTTCTCGGTCTATTACTCTAGCACGCTTATAAATGTCATGCCCAAGGATATCACCTTGATGATAAGATCTGTGCCACCCTGGTGGAGTCCACCCTTGACGAATTAACTGCTTGGCTTGTTTCTTAGAAAGCCATTTTTTATTATTGTATTGGTTATATTTTTGCTTTTTCCAGTGATGCTTGTTTGCGTGTTTATTCGCATGCTTGCCTGCATGTTTGTCTTTGTGTGGTACAGCAAATGCGTTTGTTGCCGTTAGCGCAAAAACCATTACTAAAATACTGATTAGTGATTTCATAGCGATTCTCCAGTGTGATCATTACTGAAGAGTATTAACGGCTAAGCCTGAACATTACATGAAATGAGAAAAATTAACGTTGCTTGTACTGTGTTTTACAATGACTGCGCATAATCGCGGGGTCGCGTAACTTTAGGTGTTTAGTTTTACGCCCAGCATGGCGCTTACGCCATACTTTAAATGACCCGCTAGAGATATGCTCCCGCATAAAATTAACTAATTGAGAGTAATTTAGCCCATACAGATTTTCAATGGCTTCAAATGGCGTTCTGTCTTCCCATGCCATTTCTATAATGCGTGATTGCTGTTCTTGGTTAAACATATTAATTCCAAATTTGGTTGATACGCAAGAGTTAAATTTAGCGATCATCACTTGCTTGTGATGTTAAAAATATAACCTCTTTTCATTTATTAACTTTAATTAAGTGTATGATTAATCTACACACTGAAACCGGAGCTAAAAGGATGTTTACAAAACTACCTAAGTGGGTCGAATATGGTGCGTTTACCCTCGCTTTTATTGCCGGTATGGTAAACGCAGTAGGTTTATTAGGGTTTGAACAGCAAGCAATTTCTCACGTTTCAGGGTCGGTGACTTCATTAGCTATTGAACTTACTACCAACATCAAGGCAGCGTTATTTTTAATTGCGATTGTACTGAGTTTTATATTTGGCTCGGCATTAACGGGCTTAATGCTTTCAGGCGGTTCACTTAAGCTAGGCCGCCATTACGATACGCTCTTATTTATTGAGGGTATTTTACTGCTGTTAAGCGCACAGCTACTTCAATATTCTTACCCTTACGCACTTACACTTGCTTCTGCGGCCTGCGGCTTACAAAATGCTTTAGCCACTAACTACAGCGGCGCAGTTGTGCGAACCACTCACTTAACCGGTATTTTTACCGATCTGGGTTTGATGTTTGGTAAAGCCCTAAAAGGAGAAGCTTTTGACAATAGAAAATGCTTGGTCTTTGTATTAATTATTGCCGGGTTTTTAGCCGGCGGAGTGGTAGGTGTATTACTATTTAAACATTACTCAGTGCTCACTTTAGTTTTTCCGGGCATTTTTTGTATTGTTTTATCGATTACTTATCGGGTTTATAGGTTGAGTGTGCTTTAACCAATTCACAAAATCCCCTACCCTAAACTTATCAAATTGCCGATGTGCTGGAATTTATGAAATATTACTATTTACCCCCGTTATTGTTATGCAGTCAGTTAGGTTTAATTAATAGTGCGTGTGCTGAAGATACCGCGCAATCAATTGAACGTATCACCACCACAGCATCGCGTAGTGAAGCGCTTTCCACGCCATTACCACTGGTGATCAGTGTATTAAGTGAATCACAGCTTGAGCTTATAGCTCCTACCCATGTAGAGGAAGCGCTACAACGCGTTGCAGGTGCCAATGTCCAACGTGGGAATGGCCAAGAGTATTTACCGGCTCTGCGCTCACAAGTACTTTCTGGAACGGGCGCTTGTGGTGGTGTTTTAACCGCAGAAGATGGCATAGCTCTTCGTGCAGCTGGTTTTTGTAATATCAATGAACTATTCGAAGCACATAGCGAAATGGCAGAGCGTATTGAAGTATTAAAAGGCCCAGGTTCTGCACTTTATGGTTCTAATGCAGTGCATGGTGTAATTAACGTTATTACCCCTGATACTACGCAAGGTGGTGGTTTACTAGGCTTTGATTATGGCTCTTATGGTTATGCTCGCTATAAATTACGTGCAGGCCATGCCATGGATAATTCAGGCCTAGGTATTAATGCTAGTTTTACTGATGATAGCGGTTATCGAGATGATGAAAGCGTAAAGCAACAAAAAATAAATGTGCGCCATCGCTATAATAATAACAACTTAAGCTTAGTTTCTGGGCTTACGTATACCAATTTAGATCAACAAACTGCTGGTTATATTAGCGGTTTTCAAAGCTATAAAGATGAAGATATAGCGCAGCAAAACTTTGATCCCGACGCCTTTAGAAAAGCTCGCTCGCTTAGAGCTTGGAGTAAAGCAAGCTGGCAATTAGGAGAGAACACTCTAGTTGTGACTCCTTATATTCGTGACCAAAGCATGGACTTTTTTAAACACTTTTTACCCGGCACACCACTTGAAAAAAATAGCCAAACTGGGTTTGGTCTACAATCGCTTTATCAGCATTATGTGAACGACAATACCAACTTAAAGCTTGGTTTTGATGGTGAGTTTACCCAAGCCGATTTTTTACAAACCCAAGATAACCCCACTCAAGGTTCTGCGTTTTTAGTAGCCACAGTGCCGCAAGGTAAACATTACGATTACCAAGTCGATGCCACCTTATATGCCCCATTTGCCGCTATTGAATGGCAGCTAAATAATTGGCTTATAACCGCAGGTCTACGTTATGAGCATATGCAATATGACTATCAAAACAATATGCTTACAGGGCGTACAAAAGAAGATGGCAGTAAATGTGGTTTTGGTGGCTGTCGTTATAGTCGCCCAGAGAGCACTAAAAACAGCTTTAGTAATCTTTCGCCAAAACTCGGGGTGAGCTATCAGCTTAATATTAACAATACACTATACGCTAACTTTTCAAGAGGCTATAGAGCCCCACAAGCAGCTGAGCTTTATCAATTACAACGCGAGCAAAGTACTGCCGACTTAGACGCAGAAATAGCAAATAATGCTGAGTTAGGTATTAAAGGGGTGTACAACAATACTCGATACGGTTTGTCGGCTTATGCGATGAGCAAGCACAATACCATCTACCGTGACAGTGACTTTTTTACTGTTAATGACGGCCAAACTCGACATCGCGGCATTGAGCTTGAGTTAGCGCATAGCTTTAATCAGCACTTATCGGTTAACTTCGCAGGCACTTATGCCAAGCATACGTACTCGAATGAGCAAATCATTGGCAGTATTAATATTAAAGGTAACGATATTGATACCGCACCTCGAAAGGTTGCTAATATCGATTTTAACTGGCAAGCCAACGAGAGTATTAGTCTTGCGCTACAATGGCACTATGTGAGTCGCTACTTTACCGACCCTGAAAACTTACATGAATATCAAGGTCACGATATTTTAAGCTTGCGCGGCCAATGGCAAATAAGCCCACAGCTATTACTGAGTGCGCGAATAATTAACCTAACCAACACGGCTTACGCACAGCGCGCAGATTACACTAGTTTTACTGGCGATCGTTACTTCCCAGGAAAACCGCGTAATGCCATGCTGTCTGTAAGTTACCAATGGTAAAACAAAAAATGCGCTATATAAGCTATATAGCGCATTCTTTTTATTCATTTATTTGCTTATCTAACGGCCAGTACAATTAGACCTGGCACCACAAAGAACGACCCTAACACATAGCCTAATGCAGCTGATTTATTCTTTGTACCAATTTCGGCTAGCTTTTCGGCTAACTTAAGCGGAATTTCACGTAGTACAGGAACTCCGTAAATTAGTGCAACCGCAAATACATTAAACATAACGTGTACTAAAGCAATCGTTAGCGCCACTTCAGCCATAGGCCCTGTAATTGATGTGGCGGCTAATAAAGCGGTAATGGTTGTACCAATATTAGCGCCTAGCGTAAATGGATAGATTTGACGTGTAGTAAACACACCACTTCCCGCAAGTGGGATCATTAAACTCGTAGTAGTTGATGACGACTGAACCATAACTGTTACCGCCGCACCTGATGTTATACCTGCGATAGGCCCGCGCCCAATTGCACCATGCAGTATATCTTTTGCAGTGCCAACCAATGCTTTTTTAAGTAGTTTACCTAATGTAGTTACGGCAAATAAAATCAAACAAATACCTGCTATAACCATCGCTGCACCTAGCATTTTTGTGTCTAGGAAGCTAAATGCATCTTTTATTCCACCCACAGCAGGTTTAACAAGTGGTTTAATAAAGTTGTAGCTCTTTAATGATAAGTCAGCATCACCAATAAATAGATGCGACAAAGCAGCTGACATTTTTTGCAGCAAACCAAACATTATCTCAAGCGGTAAAAATATAATAACGGCAAATAAATTAAAGAAATCATGAACCGTTGATGCTGCAAACGCACGTTGAAACTCTTCTTTAGAGCGAATATGACCAATAGACACTAAGGTGTTAGTAATAGTAGTACCAATATTTGCACCCATCACCATTGGAATAGCAATACTTAACGGTAAACCGCCAGCAACAAGGCCCACTATTACTGAGGTAACAGTTGATGACGATTGCACTAAAGCCGTTGCCAAAGCACCTAATAATAATGCAATAAACGGGTTGGTTGCGAATGCAAAAATTTCTTTCGCTCCCTCGGTACCGCCCGACGCTAATTTAAAACCACCACTGACAGTGCCAACGGCTACCAGGACTAAATAAACTAAAAAGGCGATAGCAGCCCAGTTAAGCGTTTTTATTAATAGCGTATTGCGCTTTGATTCACTCATGTTTAAATCTCAGTTTTTGTCTTACCGATTATGGCATTTTGATGACGTTTTTGTTTCAGAGCGCATTAGAACACCTAAATATTACAGAAATATTTCAATTCGATTAACGTGCTTGAGTGAGTAAAGAGATTAATACAAAGAAACAACTCGTGCGCACAGCGCTATTAAAAACAGATAGCAAAGTTACTTTATTATCAGCCACTTAAAAAAGTTACTTTTAACTTAGCATTTCACAGTGATTTACAAATGCCTACAAAACACATTAATAACGGCAATTAAATTATTAATTACCGTTATTGTAATGAGAAAAAACAATGAAGACTTTTAAAAAACTTAAGTAGTTTGGATTAAGAATACCCCCTAAAACCACATAAAAAATCACCATTAGAGGGAAATTCAATTGAGTTTAATTAACCTAAATTGTTTTTTACCTCGCTGTATTAACCAAAAACGTTGATGCAATGCCAAATTTAACTGACTATGATCAGCCGAAATTGTTTCACCATTAATTTTTACTGCGTTTGCAGCTATCAGTTCTCTTGCGGCACGCTTAGAGTTTGCTAAACCACTGAGAACCAATAGCGCGGAGGTGGTTATATTAATTTCAGTAAGGGTTATTACTGGTAAGCCGTCTTGTTCTAATTGTGCTAAATCATTTAAATTTAAGGTTTGTACTTGTCCATTAAATAACAACTCAGTGATACGCTGCGCACTTGCCAAGCCTTCTTCAGCATGAACAAAACGGGTTAATTGCTCAGCTAAAATGCGCTGTGCTTGAGGCTTTTGGTCGCTTATCTTATCGTTTGCTTCTATGGCCTCAATTTCTTTAACTGATAAAAAAGTATAAAAACGCAAAAAGTTATACACATCAGCATCTTCACAATTTAACCAAAACTGATAAAAACGATACGGTGAGGTTTTTTTGGGGTTGAGCCAAATAGCACCGCCCTCGGTTTTTCCAAATTTTGTACCGTCTGACTTGGTAATAAGTGGCAACGTTAAACCAAACACTGTTTGCTGGTTTAAACGGCGGGTTAAATCAATTCCACTGACGATATTACCCCACTGATCGTTACCGCCTATCTGCAAAGTACAATTTAGCTCACTATTGAGCTTAGCAAAGTCATACGACTGCAATAAGGAGTAACTAAATTCAGTAAACGACAAGCCTTGGTCTGGACGTTGCAAACGTTGTTTTACTGACTCGCGGTTGATCATGGTGTTAATTGAAAAGTGTTTACCTACATCACGAAAAAAGTCTAATACATCAATACTGCTAAACCAGTCAGCGTTATTTTTTATTTGCAGTGGCTGGTTTAAATGCGGACCAAGTACACTCTCAACTTGGTTTGCAAGCGCATCCACCCATTGCGACACCGTTTGTTTGGTATTTAGGCTACGCTCAGTGGCTTTAAAACTCGGGTCACCAATCAATCCTGTAGCCCCCCCAATTAATGCCACACCTTGATGCCCTGCATCCATAAAACGCTTTAGCATTATTAATGGTACTAAGTGACCTATATGTAAGCTACCTGCGGTAGGATCGAAGCCACAGTAAACCACCTGTGGGGTTTCAAGCTTCTGGGTTAATTGCTCAATATTACTCACTTGAGAGACTAAACCACGCTGCGTAATGTCATTAAGTAAATGTGCTGTCATCGTATTTCTCAAAATTATCTATAAGAAAAATACTAATTAAACTCAGCGATGGGCACTATATCCCTAAAGGGACATAATCGCGTTTTATTTTGTGTGCATTAAATGATTTAAAAACAATCGAAAAAATTCACTCAGTGAAGCAACGTTTAACTGCGAATATATACGTTTGCGATGGTTTTTAACTGTACCTAGGGCAATCCCAAGCTGAACAGCAATATCTGCGGAGTCGCAACCTTGCACAATTAAACAAGCCACTTGATGCTCTCGTTGAGTGAGTTGTTGGTTAGCAAATGATGTGAGGGCATTTTCTATAAGCTGCCCAGTAACTGAACTATTAAATTGATTTAATAGTAATTTTTGGCTACCCCAATGTTGGCTACACAGTGCTTTTATTAAATTAAAATGTGCTATTAATTGCTGCTTTTGCAACGCACTAAAGCGCTGGTTATTGGATAATAAACCAAGGTAAATAACAATCGAGCGACCGTTACCTATATTAGTACAAATACTTAGCTCATCAGTCCAGTCAGTGTGAGTATAAAACTGCTGTTGATATGCCTTAAAGGTCAGTTCATCTTGATAACGAGCTATATCAGCGAGCCGAAATACTCCTTCCTCAGCTTTACTAATCAGTTCAGTATAAAAAGGGTCGTTTACAAACGAGTTAGTAAGGTAGCGCTGAAATAAAAGTTCACGCTGTTTCTCGATAGAATCGAATAAATAAATGGGATGCTTATTTACTCTGCAAGCCAATACAACCGCACAATCAAACTCAACAATAAGGGCAATGTAATTAACCAGCTTTTGCGCAAAACTGGTCCCCTTTATAGCTTGTACACATTGCGCTAACGCATCTTGCTGAGTTAATTGCTGCTGCGAGTCCGACTGCATTATGATGCCATTTTACACTGAGTATCACTGATACAAGTTTGCTTGCTTAATACTGGCAAAATCATTAAAACGCACGCCGTGTTGGCGCATCACTTCAAGGATTTTTTTACTGATCATTTGTCGTAAATAAAACGGCTGATTCGGCACAAAATGATGAATAGTATGAGTATGCCCAAAGTTAAAGCAAAATAAATTAAATGGCATAAACAAACGGCTGGTGATGACGTGAGTTTGTTCAAGCATATTATTAACACCGCCGTAATAATGCATACTTGAAGTAACAAAATTAAGGGAGCTCGAACGTACAATATTAGGCACAATCAGCACCACCATTAGAAATTCAAACACATTCATTGCATCAAGCAGCAATACAGGTGAATTAGCAGCCAGTGGAGTGAACAAATTAACTAAGTGAAACACAATTACGCTATATAAAATGGCGAAATACGCAGTAGTAATGGGAAAACCTGCATTAAACACTTTAAAGAAGCTAAACCCATTAATTTCTTTACTAAAACGTTTTGCATTAATTAATAAACCGAGTAATCCATCAACAATTACCAAGGCACGTAAAAACGGATTTTTAATACCATTACCTACCAAACGCTCTTCTAAATCTTGCTCAGTACCCGACGTTTTGTGATGATGTAAATGCATCTTGCGACGGTACCATGGGCTTATGGTATTAGGACGCATCAGCCACACGGTTAACATCATAAAATTATGCAAAAATGGTTGGTTGCTAAAGTACTGTTTGTGGATTAAGTCATGCTCAAGCTCATGGGAAATTGAGGTAGCAATGGCCGCTAAAATAATGCATAGCCAAGCGGGAATAATAGCAAAATAATACAGCGTGCCAATTCCGATTAATGCACTCAAAGAAAGTAATAAAATAGCCATTCCTAAGGTATTTTGATGCATTAATAGCGGGTGTTTTTTACGCAGTAATGCTTCTTCAGCCTTAATCGCTTTTACAATGGCTTGAATATTCTGTTTTGCGGTTAGTTGAGTCATGATGTTTTATTCGCAACAAGAGGTTGAGGTATATAATACCCGAGTCAAAACACATTGCATAACTTAGCACACCCGTATCAATGAAAAATACGATTAAAGTCAGGCCTGTGTTTACTATCTAACCTTAGTTCTGGATAAGAAACCTATCTCAAGCAGAGCTTAAGGTTAGGTAAACCAAAACGTTTACAGGCCAAGTTTAGATCAAAACCTACTGCTTATAAAAGTAGCAATGTTGGACACATTTTTTGTAATTAAAATCCGGCAACTCAAATCTTAGGCATAAAAAAACCCCAACCAATTTGGTCGGGGCTATAATCTATATAGCTGAGTATATAATTCATCCTTGAAGCTGCATCCATCGTTCATCCATGAACTCACTTCGAGTCACTGCGAAACTGCGTTTCGGTTCACTCTCACCCAGTGGCCGGACTTTTACTTATAACAGCGGCACCTCACGTGCCGCTTAAGTCCGGCAACTCAAATTTAAGGCATAAAAAACCCCAACCAATTTGGTCGGGGCTATAAAAAAATGGTACTAAGTTGCCGGACTTTTACTTATAACAGCGGCACCTCACGTGCCGCTCGAGTCCGGCAACTCAAATCTTAGGCATAAAAAAACCCCTGCTAAATCTAGCAGGGGCTATAAAAAGTGGTACCAGCGGCCGGACTTGAACCGGCACGCCTTGCGGCAGGGGATTTTGAATCCCCCATGTATACCAATTTCATCACGCTGGCATCATTTTTCTTTAACCTTCTAAACACGAGAAGATAAAGAAAAACCACTTAAGAGTGAAAGATTATGTACCCTCTTCCATCTCATTGCCTAGCATTATACAAACAATGAGCAAAGCGGCAAGCGTTTTATGTCTTAAGCGTGATCGACCGCTTAACATTTAGGCAACCATTAACATTTGAACCAATAGCTGGTTAAGCACGTAGCGTAATAGGTAGTATTTAGCGGCTTATTTGCTAAACTATCGCGCACATTAACAGTGAGAGTATATTTATGTCGGCTGAGTTTCCACGAACAGGGTTTTGGCGTCGTTTTGCGTCATTGGTGTACGACACATTAGCTATTATCGCTTTTGCGATGCTAACGGTGGTATTGTATTTATTTGCTATCCAAGGACTTATTTCCCTTGATGTTATTGCCCTCAATGGCGCTGAAGATGTATCTGCACGTATTCAAGATTCACTATTACTTTCTGGTATTCGTAGCTCGCTGCTGGTGCTTGTTGGCTTGGTATTTTTTGGTTATTTTTGGACGAAAAGTGGGCAAACAATTGGTATGCGAGCATGGCGCTTAAAAGTACAAACCAACCAAGGAAGTTTAATTAGCTGGCCACAAGCTATTATCCGCAGTATCAGCGCATTCCTTGGTTTAGGAAATTTAGTGGTATTAGTCGACTTTAAAAATAAAAAAGCACTACAAGATTACTTATCAAAAACCGAAGTGGTTACGCTCACCAAAGAAGAAAATAAACGCGTGTATCGCGAACTAGATTAATACTTAATCTAGTGAATTGGTATAAGCTAAAGCATAAAAAACGCGGCACTTTTAAAAAAGGCCGCGTTTTTTATTTAAGCTTTAAGTCTAGCTACACCCGCTTATTCATCAAATAAGCTGCAAACCCAGTAAATAAAATGCTCGGTAGAACGGCGCCTACAATGGCTGGGATTTGATATACCATTACCACAGGGCCAAATATCTCATTAGTTAAGTGAAACACTATCCCCGTTACCACTCCCATGATAATTCGTGCCCCCATAGTTACGGTTCGCAGCGGACCAAATATAAACGATAAGGCAACCAACAACATCACAGCAATAGACACTGGCTGCATTAATTTACGCCATAGTGCTAAATCATAGGTACTTGTATCTTGCTCATTTTGCTGTAAATAAGCTAAATATGACCACAATCCTGAAAATGATAGTGACTCTGGTTTTACTGAAACCACGCCAAGTTTTTCACCGGTCAGCTGAGATGAGTAAAACTCTTCAGTAACTTGCTCCGTGGTAATTAGCTCTTCACTGATCAATACTTTGTTCACATCGCGCAGTAGCCAGCCATTATCACGCCCTACTGCTTCTTTTGCTTTAGTAATTTGTGTAAGTTGCAACGACTTATCAAAGTGGTACATATTTACGCCGCGCAGCATGCCATTTTGGTCAACATCTTCAATATTAATAAAGTTACTGCCATCTTTAGCCCACACGCCTTTTTGTGCATTAAATACATCCCCGCCATGAATAGCTTGGTTACGCATTTCTTTGGCGTGCAGCTGAGCAGCGGGCGCCCCCCACTCACCTAGCGCCATTACGCACAGCGCCATAAAAATTGCGGTTTTCATTACCGAGCCAATGATTTGTAAACGCGACATACCCGCGGCTTGCATTACTACCAACTCACTATTAGAAGCTAAAGCGCCTAACCCAGTTAAGCCACCAATAAGTGCTGCCATTGGGAAAAACACCACTAAATCGCCGGGCATACTATAAATGGTATATAGCAAGGCGGTCATAATATCGTAACTACCTCGGCCAACCGATTTAAGTTGCTCTATAAATTTTATTAAAGTACTGATCCCCACCAACACCATTAGTGCAAATCCAGTCGTTTGCATAATGCTACGACCTAAATACCAATCAAGCGTTTTCATCATATGTGTTGCTCCCGTTTAGTCACGACAGCCTTCAGCCAAACACCTAATGGGCGGCCTTTAATAATTAATAAACTACCTATAAATAATGCACTTAGATGAATCCACCATAGGCCAATAGAGGGCGGAATTTTCCCATCTTCTACCGCAAACTTAGCCGCGTTGAGTAAAATGAAATACCCTAAATATAAGCTCAAAGCGGGCACTAATTTAGCAAATTTACCTTGGCGTGGATTAACAACGCTCAGGGGTACTGCTAGTAAAGTTAATAATGGGATAGATAACGGAATAGCTAAACGCCATTGCCACTGTGCAATTGCTTCTGGAGTGTTAATAGACATTAACTCACGAGTTGGCACGGCTTCTAACTTACGACGTTGATGTTCTATTTCTTGCTCGCGAATTTGTACGCTGTAACCATCAAACTCAGTCAAGTTAAGTGAAGGCGCTTCGCCGTCAGTTTCATAGCGCTTACCATCAGTGAGCACTAACTGCTGCTCACCATTTTGCGCTTCAATAACAACGCCCTGCTCTGCATAAACTAAACGCGCTAGGTCACTTTTTTCACTATCGGGTAGTTGTGCCACAAAAACTTTGTTGAGCTCTTTGCCGCCATTTTCAATATTATGAATAAATACCACGGCTTTTTCGTTACCGGTTTGTTGAAAACGCCCAGCTCTAAGCGCCGATAATCCAGCATCCGCCTTTGCTTGCTCTTTTAATTGATATTCTTGCTCGCTAGCCCAAGGTGCAACATACAAGGTAAGTACCGCGGCGAGTAACGCTAAGATGACACTAGAAATAAGCGTAATGCGCACCACATACCACTCACTCACGCCACAAGCTTTAAGTACTGTCATTTCACTGTCAGCGTAAATACGGCTATAAGCTAAAATAATTCCTAAAAATAAACTCAGGGGTAAAATTAATGATGCTAGCTGTGGCAACTTAAGCGCAATCATTGCGAACACGAGTTTTGCTGGGATGCTCCCCTCTGAGGCATCACCAAGAATAACAACAAACTTTTGCGACAAAAATATGGTCATTAAAGTTAAAAATACGGCGACCTGCGATTTTAAAACCTCAGTGGTCAAATAACGGAAAATTAGCAACATTCGCCCCTGTTAAACATGGAATTTCAATATAATAATAAAAAACGATGAGTGAACTAGTTAATTCACTCATTTTAAATGAGTATTAAGCACATATTATAAGCCATCAATATTAATTATCCTACCTAACATCACGATATAATGTTGCATTAGTTACCCTTAAGCATATAAAGTTCAAATACACAGTAAGAGTCGAGTAAAATCTACTAATATTAGCGCTAGACCTAAAAATTTAGGTAAAAAGACTAGAAAACACATTTTTAGTCCCAATTTAGCTTCTATAGATGACTCAAAATCAGGAGTGACAATGGAATTCAACGTAAAAAGTGGTAGCCCAGAAAAACAACGCAGTGCGTGTATTGTTGTGGGTGTGTATGAACCACGCAGGTTATCCCCCATTGGTGAACAACTTGATAAAATTAGCGATGGTTATATCTCTAATTTATTACGCCGTGGCGACTTAGAAGGTAAGCCAGGACAAGTACTACTATTGCATCATGTGCCCAATATTTTAAGCGAACGTATTTTACTTGTTGGCTGCGGTAAAGAACGCGAACTTGACGATAAACAATATAAGCAAATTATTTCTAAAACTATCAACACGCTAAACGAAACGGGTTCAATGGAGGCCGTGTGCTTTTTAACTGAGCAACACGTTAAAGGCCGTGATACCTATTGGAAAGTGCGTCAAGCGGTAGAAACAACCCAAGACTGTTTATACACCTTCAATCAGCTAAAAAGTAAGAAAGTAGACCCACGTCGTCCACTGCGTAAAATGGTATTTAACGTTCCTACGCGCCGCGAACTGACTATAGGTGAAAGTGCCATTGAGCATGGCCTAGCGATTGCTGCTGGTAGCAAATTGTGCAAAGACGTTGCCAATATGCCGCCTAATATTTGTAATCCAGCGTATCTCGGCGAGCAAGCCAAAGAACTTGAGACTAATTTTGACAACATCACTGTTGAGCTGATTGGCGAAGATAAAATGGCAGAACTAGGTATGAACTCATACCTAGCAGTTGGTCGTGGTAGTGATAACGAATCGGTTATGTCGGTAATTAACTACAAAGGCGCAAGCGATGACCAAGCGCCTATCGTTCTCGTTGGTAAAGGCTTAACCTTTGACTCAGGCGGTATTTCATTAAAACCAGGCGAAGGCATGGATGAAATGAAATACGACATGGGGGGCGCAGCTGGTGTTATTGGCGCTATGCGCTCACTTGCACAAATGCAGCTACCTATAAACGTAATTGGTGTTTTAGCCGGCTGTGAAAACATGCCAAGCTCAAACGCCTATCGCCCAGGAGACATACTAACAACTATGTCTGGGCAAACGGTAGAAGTACTTAACACCGATGCCGAAGGCCGTTTAGTATTATGTGATGCGCTGACCTATGTTGAACGTTTTGAACCAGAAACCGTGATTGATGTTGCAACCTTAACCGGTGCATGTATTGTTGCTTTAGGTGCCCATGCTACGGGTTTATTAGCTAATCATAATCCACTGGCGCATGATTTATTAAAAGCGTCTGAGCAAAGTGGCGATCGTGCATGGCAACTGCCATTATGGGATGATTATCAAGATCAACTTGAAAGCCCGTTTGCCGACTTTACTAATTTAGGTGGGCGCGCTGCAGGTACTATTACCGCGGCCTGTTTCTTATCTAAATTTACTAAAAAGTATAACTGGGCTCATTTAGATATTGCCGGTACTGCATGGCGCAGCGGCGCTAAAAAAGGCGCAACAGGTCGTCCTGTTCCTATGCTGACTCAGTATTTATTAAACCGAGCTGGTATTAGCGAAGCAACTCACGACTAACAAACCAACACAGGGCTTCACAGCTCAATGTAGAGTATAAAATAAGGCGCTTTTAAAGCGCCTTATTTATTGGGTATTAATTGAAGCAAACCCCGTTATATGGCAAAATCCCCTTCTTAATTTGTGTGTATTTAATAACAGCACAATCAATGTCATGGGAAATCCCGATACAATGAACATGAATGCCCAGTTTTTCATTTTAAAGCAACAAGATGAGTCATTAGCTAAAGCCGATGATCACTTTGCTTTAGCAGCTCAAATAGCTGGGCAACAGTATCGGCTTGGTCAACGCGTATTTATTTTTGTAGATAGCGAAGAAACCGCCAACAGCATTGACGAAACTATTTGGACATTTGATGCCGACAGTTTTGTACCTCACAATTTACAAGGCGAAGGCCCAAAAGGCGGCGCACCTGTAGAAATAGGCACAACACCACCCGTTGGTAATCGTAAAGTATTAATTAACTTGGCCAATCACTTACCGGATTTTATTCGTCGGTTTAACCAAGTTTTTGATTTTGTACCCGTAGAGCCCGTAGCCAAACAAGCCGCTCGTGAGCGCTTTAAAAAACTACGCCAACTCGGTGCCAATATCACCACGCAAGATATTAATCGCTAACGCTCACTGCGTACAAAGCTAACTAACTCATTTAAGTACTTATTTAAGGTTCTGTGTAATGGATAAAACCTACAATCCGCAAGATATTGAACAGTCTCTCTATCAAGACTGGGAACAAAAAGGCTACTTTAAGCCATCTGGCCAAGGCACCCCATATTCAATTATGATCCCGCCGCCAAATGTCACGGGTAGCTTACACATGGGCCACGCTTTCCAAGATACTATCATGGATACCTTAACGCGCTTTAAACGTATGCAAGGTAACAATACGTTGTGGCAAGTAGGTACTGACCACGCAGGTATCGCCACACAAATGCTAGTAGAGCGTAAGCTTGCGGCAGAAGAAGGTAAGACACGCCACGATTTAGGCCGTGATGCATTCATCGATAAAATTTGGGAATGGAAAAACGAGTCTGGTGGCACAATCACTAAACAACTTCGCCGCTTAGGTGCTTCTGTTGATTGGGACCGTGAACGTTTTACCATGGACGATGGCCTATCAGAAGCTGTTAAAGAAGTATTTGTACGCCTTCATAAAGAAAACCTAATTTACCGTGGTAAACGCCTAGTAAACTGGGATCCAAAATTACACACTGCGATTTCTGATCTTGAAGTAGAAAACAAAAACAAACAAGGCCATATGTGGAACTTACGTTACCCACTAGCTGATGGCGTAAAAACGCAAGACGGTAAAGACTACATTGTTGTAGCCACTACGCGCCCAGAAACCATGCTGGGTGACTCAGGTGTTGCAGTAAACCCAGATGACGAACGCTATCAAGACCTAATCGGTAAAGAGATTTTACTACCGATTGTTAATCGTCGTATTAAAATTGTTGCCGATGAACATGCCGATAAAGACAAAGGTACAGGCTGTGTAAAAATCACGCCAGCGCACGACTTTAACGATAACGAAGTAGGTAAACGTCATCAAATGCCGATGATTAATATCTTCGATAAAGACGCGGCTATTTTAACAAAAGGTGAAACATACACCTTTGATGGTAAAGAACTTGAATTTGACGCGCCTATTCCTGAGCGCCTGCATGGCCTTGACCGTTTTGACGCACGAAAAGCCATTGTTGCTGAATTTGAAGAGCTCGGCTTACTTGAAAAAATTGAAGACCATGGCTTAACCGTTCCTTACGGTGACCGCTCTGGTGTTGTTATTGAACCACTACTTACTGACCAATGGTATGTGCGTGTTGCACCTCTTGCAGAGCCTGCAAAAGAGGCTGTTAAAAATGGTGACATTCAGTTTGTACCTAAGCAATATGAAAACATGTACTTTTCGTGGATGAATGACGTACAAGATTGGTGTATTTCACGTCAGCTTTGGTGGGGTCACCGTATTCCAGCTTGGTACGATAGCGAAGGTAACGTATACGTTGGCCGTGATGAAGCGGAAGTTCGCCGCGATAACAACATTGCAGATAGCGTAGCACTTAGCCAAGACGAAGACGTTCTTGATACGTGGTTTTCATCTGCACTGTGGACATTCTCAACTCAAGGTTGGCCAGAGAATACTGATGACTTAAAAACCTTCCACCCGTCTGACGTGTTGGTAACCGGTTTTGATATTATTTTCTTCTGGGTTGCGCGTATGATCATGATGACGCTGCATTTTATAAAAGATGAAAATGGCAAACCACAAGTGCCATTCAAAACAGTTTATGTAACTGGTTTAATACGTGACGATAACGGCGATAAAATGTCTAAGTCAAAAGGTAACGTACTTGACCCACTTGATATGATTGACGGCATTGGCCTTGAAGACTTAGTACAAAAACGTACTGGTAATATGATGCAGCCAAAACTTGCCGCTAAAATTGAAAAAGATACCCGCAAAGTATTTGCAAACGGTATTGAAGCACACGGTACCGACGCACTGCGCTTTACCTTAGCAGCGATGGCTTCAACTGGTCGTGATATTAACTGGGATATGAACCGCCTTGAAGGCTACCGTAACTTCTGTAACAAATTATGGAACGCAAGCCGTTACGTATTAATGAACACAGAAGAGCAAGACTGTGGCTTTAACGATAGCGAAAAGCAGTACTCGTTAGCTGATCGCTGGATTTTAGGTCAATATGAAGCCACGGTTAAAACCTACACCGAGCACCTTGATAACTACCGTTTTGATTTAGCGGCGAACACATTATATGAATTCACCTGGAATCAGTTCTGTGATTGGTACTTAGAACTAACTAAGCCGGTACTATTTAAAGGCAATGAAACTCAGCAACGTGGTACACGTCATACACTTATTACCGTACTTGAAAGCTTACTGCGTTTAATGCACCCAATGATGCCTTACATTACAGAAACAATTTGGCAACGTGTAGCGCCACTTGCAGGGCTTGAAACAACAGGCACTAGCATTATGGTACAAGGGTTCCCTGTTTATAACCAAGCCAATGTTGATTCACAAGCGATGGATGACTTAGAGTGGGTTAAGCAATTCATTTTAGCAATTCGTAATATTCGTGGTGAAATGGATATTAGCCCAAGCAAGCCGCTATCGGTATTACTAGCGAATGCATCGAGCGACGATGTGCGCCGTATTAACGAAAATGAATCGTTTTTAGCGTCACTCGCTAAGCTTGAAGCATTTACTCTGCTTGAAAACAAAGACGATGCCCCAGCGTGTGCAACCTCTTATGTTGGCAACCTTGAGATTATGATCCCAATGGCGGGGTTAATTGATGTCGAAGCTGAGCTTGCACGTATTAACAAGCAACTTGAAAAAGCTGAGAAAGGCCTAGCGCAAGTGCAAAACAAACTGGCTAACGAAAAGTTTGTTAACAATGCACCTGAAGCGGTACTTGCTAAAGAAAATGCTAAGCTAGCTGAATTTACCGATGCAAAAACTAAGCTACTAGAGCAAAAAGTTAAAATAGAAAGCTTATAATTAAACCAGTACGAATGGCTTATGCCATTCGTAACCAGTTAATTTATAAGTATAAAAAAAGCCGCTTACTGCATTTGCTGTAAGCGGCTTTTTTGTGTCTAGGCTCTAGGCTCTAGGCTCTAGGCTCTAGGCTCTAGGCTCTAGGCTCTAGGCAGAATTAGAATGTGTAGTTGTACTGAGCACCTAATAATACTGCATGACCTTTTGATTCAAAAGACCATTGCTGTGGTAGCGTTTCACTTTCTACTTTTTCAGTAAAGTTTTGTGTTTTACCACGTAATACGCTCACACCTAAATCAATGTTTGAGTTTTGATCAATCGCATAGTTACCACCAAACGAGAACCAAAAACGGTCTGTATCAGGGATAGAAATTGATAAATGCTGTTGTGATACTGGTGATTCATCAAACGCAAAACCAGCACGAAGCATTAAATTTTCACTGTACTGGTAATCAGTACCGATTGAGTAACGCATTGCATCAGAGAAATCTTCTGTTTTTTCAAACGCACTGAACTTGCCACCTGTAGGTGCAGTAACTTGTGCTTCTAATGAGTCAAAGCTGCTCCAACCTGTCCATAATACGCTGTAGTGAACGCCTAGCTTTTCATCTAACTGGTGAGAACCTGAGAACTCAGCAATTGCTGGTAGTGTAATTTCAACTGAGCCAGGTAATTCAACTTGACCGTTTAACCCACCAGGAATAAATGAAGGTAGTTCATTCGAGTACTCACCTTCAAAAGTAATATCTGTTTCTGTACGGTAATTAAAACCAAAGCGGCTATTTTCATCTAATTGGTACATTAAACCAACGTTTAAGCCGTAACCCATGTCATCACCTTCAAGGTGAACAGCATCAGCACTTGCAGGAATAGATGCAATAGCAGGGTTTACAGGAGGTACTACGCCAAACTTACGAATAATCTTCGCTTCTGCATAAATTGCATTTAAACCAATACCAAAACTGAACTGCTCAGATACTTTATAAGCAACACTTGCGTTCATGTTTACAGTAACAATTTCAGTTTCACCAGCAATTTGGCCAGCTGCGTAATCATCGTTAAACTCAGTGGCAAGGCCAAAGTTAGAAAATGCACCAAAACCAACCGATACTTTATCGTTTACTGGCATAGTGAAATAACCAGCAGGAATAATCGCGCTAGGTGCGATGCTGTCATCATCTAGTACGCTGTTATCTAAACCGTAGGCATTACCTGTGCCTTTTAGGCTAACATCAGGAATGACAGCCATAGCTGCAACGCTAAGTTGCTTCTCTTTAAACAACGTCATTAACGCTGGGTTACGAGCAACCACAGAGGCATCATCTGCTACAGACGCTTCACCTGCGTATGCACGACCTAAACCAGATACATTTTGCTCAGCAAGTTGAAAAGCCGCTGCAAAGGTATCAGCTGAAACAAATGCCAGCGATGCAGCAATAAGAGTTTTAGTAAATTTCATTGTTGTGTCCTTAGCCAAACTTACTGTTTGGATAGCTATGTGTGTTGTTATTAGAGTTTCAAACCCGCGTACACTACCTTAATTTTTTATAAAAAACCCTACTAAAACGTTAAAAAAGGCCAAAAAACACGTTTTTTAACGACAATTTAACAACTATTTAAAACTCATCGGAGCAGAAGTATGGTATTAGAGTATATACTCTAATGATATTAATTCTCATTTGCATTGACTTAACTTGCGTTGCAATTTACACTGCCAATAAAATCACCAAGGGAGAAAACAGTGATCATTTTACTTATTGTTACAGCGCTTACTTTTTGTGGCTTAAGTGTTTATTTCTTTTATAAAGCAAATTATTGCGCGTGTACGCAGGCAGGTAAATGTGACAACCCAGTTAATCTCTATTGGTTAGCAGCCATTAGCATGGCAATTATTTCTTTGGTTTTTTGCTGCTTAGCGCTGCATGTAGAATTAGGCACATTACTGTGGATGACGTTAATGGGTAATTGCTTTTTAGGTGGGTATATTTCTGCTAAAACAAACAGAAAAAGACGATGCAAAAATACTAAAGCAGTAAATGCTCTTTTAAAAGTCGAGGTAAGTTAATTTTATAATCAGCGGGTTTTACACTTGCTTGTATTTTTATTTCATTATTATTTGAGCTCAAATCAATATCTTTTGCGGTAACATGATGGTTATGTTTTGCGTTATAAAAAAGCTTAACTTTAGGTTTAATTGGGTTTGAATGATTACCTTCTAGCACCAAGGCCAAACGCTCATTGGTTAACTTAACAATAGTACCCACCGGGTGAACACCTAAGCACTTAATAAACAGCTGTACTAACTCTGCATCAAATAGCTGTTTATTTGCCAACAAATAACGCAGTGCATTAATAGGCTCATCCCCTTCTTGATGGGGTCTATCTGCGGTGAGCGCATCGTATACGTCAACAATCGCTAAAATCCGAGCAGGACGACTTATCTTGCTGTCATCTACTCCTCGAGGATAACCAGAACCATCAAGGCGCTCATGATGATTTACAATCATATCTAACATTAAAGAGGTGATACCTTTCCCACCTTTTAATAACCCTAGGCTTTGTGCAACATGCTTTTTTATTGCCGTCATCTCGTTACCCGTAACTTTGCCAGGTTTAGAGAATATTCCTTGAGGTAATTTGGCCTGCCCTAGGTCATGCATTAATGCCCCCATAGCAAGCTCCTGAACAACATCGCGTTTATACCCTAAATACTTAGCGAATACCGCTGTAAAAATGGTGCAGTTGATCATATGACGCCAGTTATAGCTATGCTTATCTTTAATGCGAGTTAAAATGGTCATTGCATGTTCATTACGAAATACTGAGCTGACTATTTCATTACTTATCTCATTAAGTGCATCAGTATTCAGTGACAAACCTGAAGTTAAATCACCAAAAATACTTTGTAGTTTTCTGTTGTGGGCATCATAACTAACACTGGCTTTGGCAAACTCTTGTTGCAAGCTGACAACTCGCTTTTTACTAGCGGGCTTGTCTTGATTTGTAGCAGCGGCTTGTGGTTTTTCTTGTACTTTATATTTAGCCGGTACAGCCACATCACTTTTTGTAAAATCAATAAGAAGCTCTAGTACTCCTTCGGTAATTAAACGCTGAATTATAGATTTATCACGTACCAAACCACTGGTTTTAATTTTTATACCATCCACACTCTCCTGCTGCTTGGTCACGCTATTTACGTACATGCCGGGAATAAGCTCTGATATAGGTAAGGTAACTAACATAAATGTGAGGATTTCTATAATTAAGGAATATTTTCTTTTAATAGCATTATTTAGCTATAAAAGTCTAGTTTTTGAGTTTAGGGTAATAATAAATCATTAACACTAAAATCCTACGAATATTGATATTAAACTATAACCGCAGCACTGAGTATACGCCTAACGGTGTAGATTAGATTGCTACAAATATTATTATTTAACTGAGAAAAAAATAGTGAGTTAATTTAAATAGCTACGATCGTTTTGAAGGGAGTAAAAAGTAAAACGCAAATGGCGCTCTCGGTAGGGATCGAACCTACAACTCAGCCTCCGGAGGGCCACGTGATATCCATTTCACCACGAGAGCACATTTGTTGCCTCCACATCAACTCGCGATATCAATGCTTTAGCATGCGCAATAATAAAGACATCTTTGTATAAATACCAGCATGATTCGTTTACATGTCTATAATTTAAGCTAATCACTTAACAAAAGGTAAAAAAAGCGCTATTTATTTATATTCTATAAAAAAACAGTAACGCTTTAGACACATATTATCTATTATTGTCACTGGACGGAAAGATTAAACACGAGGAAGTAATTATGAAGTTAATGTCAACAGAACAAGTTGCTGAGTTTTTAGGAGTTAAAGTCGAGCGAGTTAAACGCTTAACACGAGAAAGCTTACTTATTGCCAAAAGTGAAGATGCTAATGGCGAACCACAGTATGACGCCGATGAAGTAGCTAAATATAAAGAGCTAGCAGCTCGGTTTGGTGGTTTGTAGCTAAACTTATAACTACTTGGGGATAAGCTGGGCTATTTATTGAATTAGATAATCCAGCTGCTCACACAATTTTTTAACCTTATCACTGACATCACGCGCAGAATACCAACAAATACAAAGCACTAAGAATACTACTTGATAACACTTTAACTTTTCTATCGAGGGACTAAAATTACACTGCTGAGGTAAATATGAATGATAGGTTTTCAGTAACTGCGCTTTTTGTATTTGTGTTAACTCAAAACTAACTGCTAATGCGGCTAAATCAAAGTAAACATCGTTAGTTTTAGCGTATTCAAAGTCAATTAAGTACATGCCCTCTGTGTTGAGAATAATATTTTCTTTAACTAAATCATTATGGCAAAAACCGTTATCTCTAGGTTGGCTATAAATATAGACTAAAGCTGATTCAACCCCCTGCTGATATTGCTGATAAAGTTCGGTGTCAGAGTAGTAATCAAGCTCGAACTTAATATCCATTGGCTCTGTTACGATATTATGTTGGTGTAAACTGACCAATTTTTTTATTAGTTCAGATGTGTAGTTGTCTTGCGCTATATCACCGTCAATATATTCAAAAATGGCTAACTTTTTTTCTTCATTGAGCCACATTGGTGCAGGACAAACTTTATACTCTGCAAAGCTTGCTTGCGCTGCTAAGCCTATAGATGGCCAGTGTTCCCGATAACTCTTTAATAGGTAAGCTTGCTGCGCTGTATGGACAAGGAAATTATCGTTACTTAAACCACTATACAAACGCTCACTACTGAGAACATTAAGTTGCGGGTCAAAAGCGCTAAATATAGCGCTTATATTGTCAAAGGTCATTGTGGCTCTTATAGCTGTGCTAGAGGCTTAGCTTGCTCTTGCTCGTACTCTTCATACCAGGTTTTAAACCCCCATGCTGCCATTAGCGTGTAGAAGATAAACAACGCAAGTGTTGGGTAATAGCCTTTTTCGTAATACAAGTACATCGAAGCGGCATCTATCACTATCCAATATAACCAATTCTCCAGCACTTTTTTGGCCACTAAATAAGTAGTAACAACAGCAAAACAAGTGGTAAAACTATCTAAATAGGCAAAATCAGCATGGGTATAATTAGTCATTATATAGCCCAAAATTATCGCAACTAAGGACGTTATACTGATAATGCCAATATGTTGACTTACCCGCCATGATGTAATTGCTAATTCCTGTTTGCCTACTCCACTCTTCCTCCATGCTAGCCAGCCATAGACTGCCATATACATATAATAAAAGTGTAGTAATGACTCCATTAATAAAGCGCCATTCCAGTACATAATAGTGTAAATTAAGGTACTAAAGAATGCCGCAGGCCAGCACCAAAGGTTTTCTTTGATAGCTAATAAAAGGTAAGTCATAGACAAAGCCACTGCAATATATTCCCAGTGTGACATCGCAGTAAACCCAGCAAGAGTTTGGTTAATAAAGTCCATTATTGGCTCACTAAGCTATTAAGCATTATTCAGGAGAAAGATCACCAGAGAGAAATTTACAAACAAAAATAGCCTTGCCAAACTCTTCGTATGAACGTTTTATTTCAGTACTAAGTACCGACATTACTAAATCATAGTCACCAAAAATTTGCGTCGACAATGTGTTTGTAATCACTTTTAAATCATCATAGGTATTTAACCGGTCAATAAAACCTTTAATAAAGGGAATATAATCTTGATGAAGCGGGTATTTACTGATCTCTACTGATAATTTCATTTCAAACTCAACTTTTTAATTATTTGATTTCAACTAATCATTCAACGCAACTTAAATACAGTGTAAAATTACACTAACACTCAATATAACTGAGCTTATTATGGCACGCAGAATTACCTATACTTTTAAAAATCAACCGCGCGAAATTAACTTCGCAAAAGATAAATACCACGATATGTATCAGGCTATTGCGGCTGCTGAGGGTATCGATTTAACTAATTACTTAAACATGGTACGCCAAATTGAAATGACCTCTAAAGGTTCATCGGCGGTACGCAATTTTCGCGACCAAGAGTTTGCACGTATGGGCTTTAGCGATATTTACTTTATAAAAGAGTAACCATACCCAGTAAGCTAGCATCACGATCATGACAGCAATGTAAACTTACTGCATATCTTTAATAATAAACATTAGCGCTGGTACTCATAACTTACACGCGGTGTGATATTACACAATAACTCGTAAGAAATAGTATCAGCACATTGTGCAATCTCTTCTACTGGTAGCTCTGGCCCCCACATAATCACTTCATCACCCACCTGGACATTGTGCTCGTTATTACCTATATCAAGGGTGATCATATCCATAGCTACACTACCCACAATACCGTAACGATGCCCATTAATAATCACGGGTGTGCCTTCTTTCGCATGACGCGGATAACCATCACCATAGCCCAGTGCAACCACAGCCAACACCGTAGGTTTATCACTTTGCCAGCGGCCGCCATAGCCTACTTGCTCATGTGCCCCCACATTACGCACTGCTATCACCTTAGTGGTTAAGCGCATTACAGGCTTTAATTGATGATCTTTACCTGTGTGATTGGCCATAGGCGATACACCGTAAAGCATTAGCCCAGGTCTAACCCAATCACCATGACCACTCGGCCACGCTATAATTCCCGCAGAGTTCGATAAACAATGAGCTTGCTGAACCTCTTGGGTTAAATTATCGAACAAAGTTATTTGCTGCACTGTTTTAGTATTTTTTACATCATCGGCACACGCAAAATGGGTCATTAAGTTTATTTTGTTTTGTGCATTTGGGCTGGCTTGTAGTCGCTGATAAAACATATCAAACTGCTCAGGCGCAATACCTAAGCGATGCATGCCGGTATTTATTTTTAACCAGCAATTTAAAGGCGCATCTAGCTGCACACTCTCCAGCATTTTTAGCTGTATCTCGTCATGAATAATAGTTTGAAAATTATTCGCCAGTAAAATAGGTAAGTCTTCTTGATGAAAAAAGCCTTCTAGCAACACAATCGGTTTTGTAAGGCCACCTGCACGCAGCGCTAACGCTTCATCTATACGCGCAACCGCAAATGCATCCGCTTCATTTAAGTGTTGCGCAATAGTGACTAAACCATGCCCATAAGCATTCGCTTTAAGTACGGCCATGACTTTACTATTGGGCGCAAAGCGTTTTACCTGTGCTAGGTTATGTTCAAGCGCGGTTAAATTAACTTCAGCAGTGGCTAAGCGCATTAGTAATCATCATCTACAGCAGGCCCCGCGTAATTATCAAAGCGAGAGAATTGACCTTGGAAGGTTAGGCGCACTTTACCAATCGGACCGTTACGCTGTTTACCGATAATAATCTCGGCAATGCCTTTTTCAGTACTGTCTTCGTTATAGACTTCATCACGATAAATAAACATGATCAAATCGGCATCTTGCTCAATAGAGCCCGACTCACGTAAATCTGAGTTAATTGGACGTTTATCAGCACGTTGCTCTAGAGTACGGTTAAGCTGCGATAGAGCAACAACCGGACACTGCAACTCTTTTGCTAATGCTTTGAGTGAGCGTGAAATTTCGGCAATTTCTAAGGTACGGTTATCTGACAAGCTAGGTACACGCATTAATTGCAGGTAATCGACCATAATCATACTAATACCACCATGATCACGTGCTATACGACGTGCACGTGAGCGAACATCGGTAGGTGTTAAGCCTGAGGCATCATCAACGTACATTTTGCCTTTTTCCATGAGTAATCCCATGGTTGATGAAAGGCGCGCCCAGTCATCGTCATCTAGCTGACCAGTACGTACTTTAGTTTGGTTAATTCGGCCAAGGGACGCCAGCATCCTCATCATAATTTGTTCAGAGGGCATCTCGAGTGAGTAAATAAGCACTGGCTTGTCTTGAGTCATTGCGGCATGTTCAGCAAGGTTCATCGCAAAAGTGGTTTTACCCATTGATGGACGCGCTGCCACAATAATTAAATCAGATGGCTGCAAGCCTGTAGTCATTTTATCAAGATCAGCATAACCCGTGCTCACACCGGTCACACCATCTTGTGGTGATTGATAAAGCTCTTCTATTTTATCAACGGTTTTTTCAAGTATGTTGTGAATGCTTTGTGGGCCTTCACTACTTTTTGTACGCTGCTCAGCAATTTTAAATACTTTACTTTCAGCAAAATCAAGTAAGTCGTGGCTAGTACGCCCTTCAGGATTAAAGCCCGCTTCGGCTATTTCATTGGCAACACCAATCATTTCACGAACAACGGCGCGCTCGCGAACAATACTTGCGTAAGCGTCAATATTGGCAGCACTTGGGGTGTTTTTTGCTATTTCGGCTAAATACGCAAATCCACCAATACCTGACAGCTGGTTATTTTTTTCTAAACTCTCAGAAATTGTGATTAAGTCAATCGGATCACCAATTTCAGCAAGAGCTGTCATCGCCTCAAAAATAAGCTTATGGGTACGGGTATAAAAATCCTGCGCCACAACAAGTTCAGCTACGCGATCAAATGCTTGGTTATCAAGCATTAAACCACCTAAAACAGATTGTTCAGCTTCTATTGAATGGGGAGGAACTTTAAGAGTGTCGACTTGCTTATCTGGTTTGGCCATAACTTCACAGTACTAAAATTGAATAGCTCTATTCTATCGACTTGGCGGGGCTGTGCAAATAGCAAAGCAGGAAATCTTTTCCTGCTTTTTGTTACTTAAAATAAAATAGCTAATTATTGACGTTTAAGTTCGATAACACCGCTAATAGTATTCATCTCTACGCTAGCATCAGTGCCATTAGTATTAAACTTAATTCCACTTGCTGGGCCATATTTGGCTTTTTGTACTTGATCGTTAGTTAACTGGTTGTCAATTTTACCGCCAGCGTGTGCTTCCACCTCAAATTGTGCTGATAAATCAGCAGGGAAATAAAACGCAGCGTTACCACTAACAGATTCAAAACTCACATCAGCATCACTCAGAAGGCGGTTAATTTGTACCTTAACTTCGCCATTAACGGTGCTTATTTGTAACTCTTTAATTGTATCTAAATTAAAGTTAATATCGCCATTTACGTTTTCTAAGCGAATATCATTGGCCGTCGAGTTTGATGTAATATCGCCATTAACCGCACTAAAACGAACTTCACCGCTAGATTGCTGATCATCAATCGAACCATTAACAGTTTCAAATTGAACTTTACCATTAAGTGCTTTTGCCTTGATGTCACCATTTACAGTGGTCAGCTTAATATCGCCATTAAGATCGTTTACTGTAATAGCCCCATTAACTACATCAATTTCAGTACCTTTTTGTAACTCTTTGGCCGTTATAGATGCATTAACACCCACAAATTCTAGCGCACTACTTTTTGGCATAAAAATAGTGAGCGTTGAGCCATTGTTGTTATTATCCCAATTAGAAAGTTCAGGCATTTTCACAATAAACTGGGTTTTATTACCCTGTGTTTTAAGTGTGTAGCCTTGTGCCTTATCATCAAGTTCACCGGTTACTTTAAATTGATTTTTATCCCAACCTGTCACTTTAATATCACCACGCTGGTTTTCAATGTGGATCACCCCAGCATTGGGTACCTCAATTTGCTGATCTATTTTTTCACCAGCAAATACGGCCATGGGTAATAAAGCGATCCCTAATATTATTGCTTTCATTTATTTCTCCTAGATGTGTTGCCAACGCGGTGCATGCACCTTGTTAATTAAGTCGAGTTGTTGTTGATAAACTTGCGCTAACATAGACAATAGCGCCTTATTTTTCGGTTCATTTTCAAGAGTTTGCTTTATTGCTTGCTCTGCATCTTCAAGTTCTTGTAACTGTACTTGCCAATTGTCGGTCAATGCTGCTTGGCTTTGATATTGCACTAGTAAACTTTGTTTTTGTTTAGTAAAAAACTCACTCATTGCCACTGCAGTATTTGCCTCTGGTACTTTAAATAACAATACTGTGCTGACCAAAACCGCGGTAAAACATGCAGCAATGGCGGTGAGCTTTGGCCAATATTGATTAGTATTAATAGTGGGCTGATTATTAGCTATTATTGCGCGCTCAATCCCATTCCACAGTTCTTTTTTTGGTGGAATATTTTTATCTAACTGGGTTAAAGACTCATTTAAGTAGTCATCAAAATTTGTTTTACTCATTTTCATACCACTGCTTTAATAATTGCCTTGCACGATGATATTGCGCCTTACTAGAGCCTACCGCCATACCTAACAGGGTTGCAATTTCCTCATGCCTGTAACCTTCTACTGCATAAAGCACAAATACCATTCTTGCGCGCTCAGGCAGTCTAACAATTAATTTATCTAGCCCATTTAATCCGTTACAGTCATGTGCAGCTTGTTCATCCATTCCGCTTTGCTCAAAGCTAATTACTTTATTAAGCCAATGTTTTTGTCTGCGCACATAACTAATAGCAATATTACTGGCGACACTATAAAGCCAAGTGGAAAACTGCGAACGTCCATCAAATTGCGCTATTTTGTTCCATACTTGCACAAATACTTCTTGGGTAGCATCTTGTGCATACTCCTCATCGGCTATAAGCCTCAGGCATAAGCCATAAACTTTTGCTTTATGCATGTCATAGAGCGCTTTATAAGCTAACTGGTCGCCGTTTTTAACTTGATCAATAAGCATTTGCTGCACTTGATCAGTTATTGGCTGATTAGCGTCCATTAACATCGCAAATTTTTCCTGTTTATAATTATGTAATTGCAATTTAACTTATTAGACGCGCAGAAGAATAGAAAGGTTTAAATGAAATAAAAAATATTTGTAGAAAATTAAGGTTTATTTTAGAAAGGTGTTTGATTTTATCCACAACAAACAATTTATTGCTTTGGGTTATAAATTTTAGACACAAAAAAACCGTGCAAAGCACGGTTTTTTTTAACTTAATTTTAAAAATTAAGCTTCAGCAATAACGATTACTTTAATAGTAGCTGTTACGTCTGAGTGTACTGCGATTGCAACGTCAAATTCGCCAGTCTCACGGATAGTACCTAGAGGTAAACGAACTTCTGATTTAGCAACTTCAACACCAACAGCTGAGATAGCGTCAGCGATGTCACGAGTACCGATTGAACCGAATAATTTACCTTCGTCACCAGCTTTAGATACTAATGTAACTTCAGCTAATGCTTCAAGTTTGTCAGCGCGTGCTTGTGCTGCAGTTAACTGTTCAGCGATTTTTGCTTCTAGTTCTGCGCGACGTGCGTCAAACGTTTCAATGTTTGCTTTAGTTGCAGGAACTGCCTTACCTTGTGGGAAAAGGAAGTTACGTGCGAAGCCAGATTTAACTACAACCTGGTCACCTAGGCCACCTAGGTTAGCGATCTTATCTAGTAGAATAACTTGCATGTTTCTACACCTTTTAAAAACGTGTTAATCCGCTGCTTACTTATGTAAGTCAGTGTATGGAAGAAGGGCTAAGTAGCGAGCACGCTTAATAGCAGTTGCTAGCTGGCGCTGGTATTTAGCGCTAGTACCTGTGATACGGCTAGGTACGATTTTGCCACTTTCTGTAACATAGTTTCTAAGAGTAGCTAGATCTTTGTAATCGATTTGTTGTACGCCTTCCGCTTTAAAGCGGCAGAACTTACGACGTCTGAAATAACGTGCCATGAGATTAATTCCTCAAATAATTCTTTCTATATGCTGAGCATGCAAAACCAATTGGCTAAGGCCGTTACGACCTTCGTGGCGATTTAAAAAACCACTCACTTGCAATGCCTGCCCAACGTGCAAATGTTGAGTCTGTTGTTGCATTTGCTTACCACTGGCAACCACCTGAAGCCTAACATAACTATTACGGTTAAGATCTGCTTCAACTTGCATCGATTTATGTTCTACAACAAAAATACAATGCGGTATGCCCGCGGGGCTTTGGCTAAACTTGGGTGTTTTACAAACTACCCCCGATATAACCAGCTGATTCGTATATGGGCTAACCATTATAGTAACTGCTGACTACGTGCCATGCTAGGACTCAAAACAATTAAGCAGCTGGTGCTTCTTTCTTCTCTTCTCTTACAAGAGGAGACGCTTCAGTTACAGCGTTTTTAGTACGCATAACTAAGTTACGAAGCACTGCATCGTTGTAGCGGAAAGTAGTTTCTAGCTCGCTGATTACTTCAGTTGGTGCTTCAACGTTCATAAGAACATAATGAGCTTTATGAAGCTTGTTGATTGGGTAAGCCAGTTGACGACGACCCCAGTCTTCAAGACGGTGGATAGTACCACCTGCTTCAGTGATAGAACCAGTATAACGTTCGATCATACCAGATACTTGCTCACTCTGATCAGGGTGAACCATGAATACGATTTCGTAATGACGCATGGATATTCCTTACGGTTAATAGAGCCTTCTACCGTTTCGGCCGGTCGGTTTAAGGCAAGGAATTAATAGTTTAAAAGCCGAAATGAGCGCGCATTTTACGCTTAGTAGGATAATTAAGCAAGCAGGTTTTTTAAGCTTTGATAGATAAGTGTTAAAGGTTTCGGGTTTCGGGTTTCGGGTTTCGGGTTTCGGGTTTCGGGTTTCGGGTTTCGGGTTTCGGGTTTCGGGAAGACATTATTGGATACTCCCTTTATATCAACAAATAAAATAAAGATAAGTGCTTAATATTTACGGGGTAGACGCCGAGCTTGAAAAGCATAGCTTTAAATTATTTAAGCTCTACATTTGCTTCTAAAATATAAACATTTACTCAAACCTAAAGCCGTGCAATTATCAAGCAACACATTATTAAATAAGGATATTTATGAAGCTTTTATTATCGCTTGTATTAATACTTACTTTTAGTACCTCTTTTTTAAGCTATGCAAACACCGCTACAACCGACATAACCGTGGGTAAAAAAGTCATTCTTCAATCAAAAATACTTAATGAAGATAGGCCTGTCAGAATTTTCATACCTGAAACCGTAAAAGACGAGCAGCCCCTTTATGTTATTTATTTACTTGATGGTGTTGAACATTTTCATACGGCGTCTGGCGTAATAAAATCCCTTGTTGTTTACGAGCAGATACCTAATGCAATGCTTGTTGCTATCGATACAACCAACCGCGTTCGTGATTACTTACCTAAAGTACAAGGGGAGCCTAAAACTGAGTTTCAAACCTTTGTTAAAAGTAAATGGCCTGACGCAGGGCAAACCGATAATTTTTTAAAGTTTGTGTCTGATGAGCTCATGCCCTATATAAATAGCAACTACCCAACTAATGGTTACAACACCTTAATTGGTCATTCTAATGCTGGTACATTAGCGCTTTATACTTTAGTTAATCAGCCGGAATTATTTAACAACTATATAGCCATAAGCCCAAATAGTTGGTGGAGTGATGAAGAGTTAAAAAGTAATATCACTAAATACACTAAAAACCCTAAAGGCGCTCAAGCGTTATTTATTAGTGTAGCAAGTGAAGGCGCACGCTTTTATACAGGTGCATTAAATACTTTAGTAAATTTAGAGCAACAAATGCCCACGCAGCTAAAATGGGAATATAAGCATTACTCCTCTTTTACTCATATGGGCACCATACTTCCAGCACTTAGCGATAGCTTAATTCACTTATTTAGCGACCTAATATTTAAAGTGACTGACGAGCACGGAAAATTTGCGGATGTATCATTGATTACCGGTTATTACCAAGCACTTAGTGATAAGTACGGATTTGAGCTTAAAATCCCACAAGATGTGTACGTAGAATTTGCGCATAGTCAGCAAAAGTTTGGTAACACTAACAAAGCTATCTCCACACTTAAACGCTTTACTAGCGATTATCCTAATGCAGCATACTCCCACATGCGATTATCGCAAGGTTACACTGCTGACAAACAGTTTAAAGAAGCCGTTACCAGTATGAAAAACGCACTAAAACTTGCTAAACAAAACTCGCGAGATCCAATGTTAGTTGATGCGCTCAAAGATATGGTGAATGAAGCACAAGAAAATTTGTAGCTGATTTAATTCCAAGCGCTTTTTAGCTAACGATAATTACGAGCTTCGCTCGTCCCGTCAGCAAGCTGTACGCCTACAATTAGAACCAAACTCGGTATTAAGGTTTATTGTAAACGCCGAGCTTGCTCGCGTGAAAAGCATAGCTTTTTAAAGACATTAGCCTATAAACAAAAAAACCGATGTTTAAACTAAACATCGGTTTTTCTTTGGCTGAAAGCTGATAGCTAAAAACTGACTGCTTGTCTTTATCACTTCCCTATCGCTTCTTTGGCGAACAGGTGCTTTATAGGCCCAAGATTATCAACCAGCGATAGCCCGACTCCGCGAATCAGCTTTTTAACTGGGTTTGCACCTTCAAATAGCTCTTTTAGCCCTTGCATCATGGCGATGTGTTTTTGTGCGTCGAGCTTACGGGTGCGCTCGTAATCACGCAGTGTGCGCGTACTGGCAAATTCTTTGGCGTCTTGACTTAGTAGCTCAATTAAATAAGCGGCATCTTTTAGGCCCAGGTTCATACCGAGCCCTGCTAATGGATGAATGGTATGCGCTGCATCGCCCATTAACACCACCTTGCCATTAACCCATTGTTGGGCGTAACGCATTTTAAGTGGGAACGCGACGCGCTTACTTTGCACTTCACATAAACCACATTGGCCATCTATGGCAGCCATAACTGCTTTATTAAAGGCGGTGTCGTCCATTGCTAACAATTCATCGCAATGATTGGGGCTGGTTGACCACACAATTGAATGAGTATGCTCATCGCTTAGTGGTAAAAACGCTAGTGGCCCCGTTGGTAAAAATACTTGGCGTGCGGTATTTGCGTGTGACTCTTTGGTTTTAACTGTCGCTACTAACGCATGGTGATCGTAATCTTTAAAGCTCAGCGCCATATTAAACTGTTTACGAATCGCTGAATTTGCGCCATCGGCCGCCACCAGCAACTTAGCAATAATAGGCTCGCCAGTTTTTAAATTAATAAATACGTCAGACTCACTTTGATGTATTTGCTGATACTCAGTATCAAACATCACTGTGGCATTACTTTGTTGCTCAAGCTCTTTTATTAGCGCAAAACGAATAATATCGTTTTCAACAATGTGCCCTAAATGCTCAAGCTCAAGTTGCTCGTTATTAAAGGTTATTTTTCCAAAGCTGTCGGCATCGCGTACATCCATGTGCGTATAAGCACAAGCACGCTCAGCTATTATGTGTGGCCATACATTTAATTGCTCCAGCAAGGTTTGGCTGGCTATACTTAGTGCACTAACTCGTAAGCCATAATCATCGCTAGGTGGAGCTTGAGTTGGCGCAGCATCTAACACAGCCACGCTAATATTCGCTTTAGCAAGCCCGAGCGCCAGCGTTAACCCAACGCAGCCACCACCCACTATACAAACCTGTACTTGTTTCATAAACGTGTACCTTGTTTAACTTGACCCATTAATTGTTTTGCTAATGGGGCTTTTAATGCGGGGAATAAATCCATTGAAAATAGCCCAATACTACGACCAAGCGCTAACACCCGTGATGAGTTTGAAAAAAGTCGAACCAAGGCATCGGTCAATGTCATTACGGTTTTTATATCATCACTGCGCTTGATTGAATATTGACGAGTAAAAGCATAGCTACCTAAATCATGTTCACTGTTTGCAATTAAGTTACTCAGCACTTGTACATCTCGCAACCCTAAATTAAAGCCTTGTCCTGCAATAGGATGAATTGCGTGTGCCGCGTTGCCTATCACCACTGTGCGGTGCGTCGTTAACGATTCTATTTGCCCATAAACTAGAGGGTAGCTAGCGCGCATACCGACTTTTATAAACTGTCCTGCACGATAACCAAAGGCAGTTTGCAGCGCACTTATAAAGTCTGGTTCACTTAGCGACATATACTGCTCAATATGTTCTTGGCGCATACACCATACTAACGAATAGCGGTTATTACTCATGGGTAATAAAGCCATTGGGCCATTTTGGGTAAACCGCTCAAACGCCTGATGATGGTGTCCACCAGCGACTTCTATATTGGCAATAATCGCACCTTGTTTATAAGGCTGAGTATTGAAGCCGAGCCCTAATAAATTACGAGTTGGCGACTGTGCACCGTCGGCAATCACCAACAGCTTAGCACTGAGTTTTTCGCTACTTTGTAATGTAAGTTCATTACTATCGGCGTTTTGTTTTATCGCTGTTACGCTATCTGGGCAAAAAAGCGATATGTTTGATTGCATTAAACGCTGATGCAGCGCTCTGCCAAATGGGTTTACCTCTACCACATAACCTAATGAGGGTTTTGCAAACTCATCACACTGTATATGGGTTTTACCAAAGTGCCCTCTGTCTGACACACTCACTTTTTTTATGGCGGCAGCATAGGGAGCCTTCATTTCAAATAAATTGAGGCTTTGTAAATACTCTACCGACTGCTGGGCAAGTGCGATGCTTCTGTCATCAAAGCTTGGATGATAATCAGTGGTTACTCGATTTGCTTCAATTACAGCAATATTTAAGCTGGGATTTTTTTTACTTATACTTAGAGCACAACTTGCGCCAACTAAACCACCACCAATTACTACAATATCAAACTGCTTAGCCACTTTTATCTCCAAGCTTATGCGTTTTTAGCGCTTTGCATTAACGCTTCTATTTCACTAATTGTTTTAGGCACGCTAATGGTTAAGTTGTCATGACCTGAATCAGTTACTAATAAGTTATCTTCAATACGAATACCTATACCTTGGTATTTTTGAGGCGCATTTGAGTCTTTACTAATATACAGCCCAGGCTCAATGGTTAGCACCATACCCGGCTCTAAGACACGCTCTTGGTTATTAACCTTGTAATCGCCCACATCATGAACATCAA
This sequence comes from Pseudoalteromonas sp. US3C1004, assembly GCF_048401065.1. Classification (GTDB taxonomy): domain Bacteria; phylum Pseudomonadota; class Gammaproteobacteria; order Enterobacterales; family Alteromonadaceae; genus Pseudoalteromonas; species Pseudoalteromonas undina. The sequence continues at coordinate 516,424 of NZ_CP183073.1, read as the reverse complement.
GTCCTAACCAGTGACCAAGACCATGCATGTAGTATTCTTTACAGGCACCTTGTGCCATTAACTCATCAAAATCGCCGGTTAAAATACCTAAATCGAGTAACCCTTGGGTTAGTACTTGCATAGCGAGTTTATTTGCCTGAGATAAGAGGCCACCGGGTTTTATTTCGCTAAAAGCGACTTCTTGCGCTTTAAGTACAATATTATAAAGCGCAGCTTGCTCAGTGCTAAATTTACCGTTAACGGGGAAAGTACGCGTTATATCGGCGGCGTAGCCTTGTAGCTCACAGCCTGAATCAATCAGTACTAAGTCGCCATTGTTTAATACGTCGCTATTTTGGGTGTAGTGCAAAATATTGGCGTTATCGCCACTGCCGACAATAGTGCCATAAGCAGGATGTGGCGCACCGTTCATTGCATAGTGATGATGAAGCTCTGCCTCTAGTTGAAACTCGGTTGCGCCAACGTGGGAAAAACGCATGGCTCGCATGTGTGCTCGAGCGCTTATTTCACAGCCCTCACGCATAATGTTAATTTCGCCTGGCGATTTAAATAAGCGCATTTCATGCAATAAAGGGCGAATATCTTTAATTGTACTCGGTGCTGTATCCCCTTTTTTAGGGGCACTACGCAAAGTGTTAAGCATTGAAAATACTTTGCCGTCAAAGGCAGGATACGTCCCTTGTGCATAAAATAAAATCTGTTGGCCGTTCACCAAATTCAATAATTGTTCATTTAGCTCACTAAGTGCATAAGTTTTGTCGAATAAGTATTCGCTTTGTGCTTTTTCAAAACCAATGCGTCTGCCGTGCCATACCTCTGCAAGTTTGTCTTTATCTAAGCAAAATAATAGTGAGGGTGTATCACTGTTTTTGCAAAGCACCAACACGGCATCGGGTTCGTTAAAACCAGTTAAGTAAAAAAAGTCACTGTCTTGTCGAAACGGATAATGAGTATCACGGCTACGCGTGAGTTCTGTTGCTGCGGGAATTATAGCAATACTGTTATTATCCATTGCCGCCAATAAACGCTCGCGGCGCGTTTTAAACTCTGACTTTTGTATTTCAACCATTAATAACTAACCTATTACTTTTATTGTGTTGCTCAATTAATGCAGTGTTTTTTTGTTGCTTTGTGGATTTTGCTCTTTGCCTAGCTCAGCAAAACACAGTAGTGCCGATACGCGTACGTACTCAATCACTTCATGGAGTGCTTGGCTATCTTCTTCGGTTTCTTCAAAAGTTGTATCTAGGCGTGTAATTTCGCTAAAGTCGCTGATCACTTCTTTTACATCTGCCGACAGCTTGCCATAGTCTTTTTGCTTTAAGCCAAAACCCAACATAAACCCAGCTACCCATGATACGAGCCCGTTAGCCTGATCGATGAGTGTTTCGTCATCACTAGGCAAAAACAAGTCAAATTGAAACTCTTCGTTATTAAAACTTTCAACTACTTGTTGATAAATTTGGCCAAAAAACTGTTTTAAATCGTTACTAAACGACTCGCCATCATTAAATACATCGCTCAGTAAGCCTAAGTATTCTTTATCGTCAATGCTTAGCCCACAAGCAAGTAAGCCGCTAATAACGCCATGCGCTTCTGCGGGTGATACAAATATTTCATTTTTCTCTAAAAGAAGTTGGGCTTTTTCGTAATCTGGTAAGTTATTCATAATGACGTCTTCGCTTTGCTAATTAAAGCAATGCTACCACTCGATAAAAAGCAACTCCAATGAATTCTATGACTGAGGTCAAAAGCAAGCGATTGAAAAGCAAATTGAGTTCAAAAAGCAATCTTAAAAGTAAATACAAGATTAGGGTCTGTTGACCCTTCAAGGTTAAATTTTCAGCAGTCTGTTTGGTATTTAGGCAAGGCAGGGCCTATGTGGTGTGGTTATTCCCCATAAATAGGCGATAACGCAGCATCAATGCCAAACAGGCGCTGCCCGAAGAGTTCTGCCTAGGGGCGATTTACTCTTTGTTGCCTACATGGATGTAGGTAAGGGGCGTGAGCAGGACGCGGAAGCTTTGCTCGGTTTTTACTTAGCCCACTAGGTTACAAACCTCGCGCCGCGATTAACCCCCCCTAGTTTGAACAAATTTTAATCCGTAAAGGTCAACAGACCCTAAATTTGAAGGAAAACTGAGCGAACAGTTTAATTTTTTACGATTGGGGTTTAAGGATTGGAATATGTCTTATATACTAAATTTGTTCCCTGGGGTGCAGGAGCTTGGTTAAGTCCCTGAGCCGATAAATTTTATACCAGGATTTTTGTTCGTTTACTATTGTGCAAGCTCGGCATGTACCGAGAAGCCTACGGTAAACCGCAGATTTCCGCCCTGAAACCTCAAGGTTTCAGGACTGACACCGAGCACCGCATTCTCGGGGAACACCTTCCTTTATAGCTTAGGTTCTCAAGCATTTCTTTATAACTAAATATTCCCTATCTTTCGTCTTTAAATATATCGAACTGCGTCTCCACAGCCCGATATTAAACTTATTTCTAACACCTATCCCTTTGTCTTTTTAATGCCTAACACTACTTAAACCAACCTTGAAAGCGCTCCATCAGCATATAGTTAACGGGAACAAGTAATAAGGTTATAAAAGTCGCAAATATAATCCCAAATCCTAAGCTTACTGCCATAGGTATTAAAAACTGCGCCTGAGTCGCCTTTTCAAACAGCAGCGGCATTAAACCTATAAAAGTGGTTAAACTGGTGAGCATAACCGGGCGAAAGCGCGATGCGCCAGCAAGTTTAACTGCCTCTATTAAATCGCCACCTTCGCTGCGTTTTTTATTAATGAAATCGACTAATACAAGCGAATCGTTCACTACAACCCCTATTAACGCAAGCATACCTAGTAGGCTCATAATGGTTAAATCCATACCCATTATCCAGTGCCCTACTACTGCGCCAATCATGCCAAATGGAATAACACTCATAACAATAATTGGTTGCATGTATGACTTAAACGGAATGGCCAATAACGCATAAATTATAAAAAACACAAACACTAACGCCCAAGCCAATGAGCCAAACGACTCTCTTTGCTCTTTGGCTTCACCTTCGAGTTTGTAATCAACACCTGGGTATTGCTGCATTAACTCGTCTAAATATTGTGCTAGGTCGGCTTGAAGCACCGTCATGTTGGTGTTGTTTTTTTCAATATCAGCCGTCACGTTTAGTGTGCGATAACGATCAATACGGTTTATGGTTGATGGGCTTTGTCCTGCCGTAAGTGTTGCCACGTGCGACAATGGCACAGAGCCGCCATCGGGAGTGCTTATTAGTATGTTTTGTAAATCAGCTACAGAGCGGCGCTCGTCAATAGGTAAACGAACCATTACACGCACGTCGTCTCGTCCGCGTTGAATACGCTGAACCTGCGAGCCAAAAAACGAATTACGCACTTGTCCTGCCACATTTACACGGTTTAAACCAAGCGCCAAACCTTGTTGCGTAAGCTCTATACGCAACTCTTCTTTACCGTCAGACATACTGTCAGCAATATCAAACACCGTTGGGTACGTTGCTAAACGATTTTTAATATTATCAGCTACATCTTGCAATATTGTTAGTGAAGTACCACTTAGTTGAACGTCTATTGGGTCTGAACTTCGGCCAATTTCAGCTCTAAATGTTAGGCTTTCAGCGCCAGGAATAACACCAATTAAATCGCGCCATTCACTAGCAAGCTCTCGCGAACCTATATCTGACTCACGCTGCTCTGCAGGTGTAATCTCAAAGCGTACCGCTCCGGAGTTAGACGCGCCACCGCGTCCGCCAGTAGTGGCTAATATATTTAAAATAACGCTTTCGCCTGTATTAGGATCGCGATATTTGTCTTGTAATTGCTGCGCTTTTTCGGACATATCAATCACGTATTTATTGGTTACTTCAAACGGTGTACCTGTTGGCAGTGTTAGATTGACTCGTACAGTTTCGCTAGGAATTCGTGGGAAAAAGATAAACTTAGTCCAACCACTGGTGATCATGGTTAAAATAATAAAAAATACCCCCACAAATAAACTAACCGTTGCTAGTTTATGGCGTAAAGCAGTGTTTAATATAGGTTGGTAATATTTTAAAATTGCACTTTCAAAGCCATCAGCAAAACGTTGTTGAATCGCTTCAAACTTTGATGGTTCACCTTTTTGGTGGCGTAGTTTTATGTATTTTAAATGTGCTGGTAATACAAATTTAGATTCAATTAGCGAAAACAATAAAACTGGAATAACCACTACCGGAATTTGTGCAAATAAGGCGCCGCGCGCCCCTTCAATAAATGCTAAAGGTAAAAAGGCAGCAACGGTAGTCAGTACACCAAAGGTAACCGGAGTCGCAACTTCTTGAGTACCCAATATAGCAGCCTGCTCACCGGATTTTGCCGTTTTTAAATGGGTATACACGTTTTCGCCGGTTACTATGGCGTCATCTACTACAATACCAAGTACTAAAATAAAGCCGAATAAGCTCATTATATTTAACGTTACACCAAAAATTGGCATCGCGATAAATGCGCCCATAAACGATACAGGAATACCAATAAACACCCAAAATGCAATTGCTGGGCGTAAAAATAGCGTGAGTAGTGCCAGTACTAAAATACCACCCTGTAAAGCATTACTGGTTAAGGTGGCGATACGGCTTTTAACTAGCTCTGAATCGTCGTCCCAATAACTTAGTTTAAAACCTTGTGGTAGCGTGGCTTGCTGTTCTTCAATGTAGTTTTTAACATCGTCTGCCACGGTTATCGCGCTTTGCGGGCCAATTCGGTAAACGTCTATAAACGCCGCTTGCTTACCATTAAAACGGGTGCGTACTGGCGTTTCTTCAAAATCGTCTTTAATTGTAGCAATATCACCTAAGCGGATAATCGTTCCGTCGGCTTGGTTTTTTACTACTATGCTGGCAAATTCATCTTTACGATAAGCCTGCCCTTTTGAGCTAATTAGTACATCGCCACCTTCTGTTTTTAAGTTACCAGCAGAAATATCAGAACTTGAATTAGCAATAGCACTCGATATTTGCGCAAGGCTTAGGCTGTACTGGCGAAGTGTGTCTTGGCTAACTTCAATGGCTAACTCGTAGTCTCGTACACCACTTAGCTCTACCTGTGTTACGTTAGGTAAGCGAAGTATTTGATCTCGCACTTTTTCTGCATATTCACGCGTTTCTTTTTCGCCGTAATCGCTTGATACGGTAACGGCTATTACTTCTCTTTTACGCTCAGCCAGCGCAACAATCGGTTTTTCTGCATCGCCAGGAAACGTATTAATCGCATCTACTCGGCTTTTAATATCAGCCAACAGTTCACGAGGATCGTAACCACTTTCAACCTCAATGGTTACAGAGCCTGAGCCCTCTGACGAGCGGCTAAATATTTGTTTAATGCCCTCTAGGTCTTGCACGGCCTCTTCTATACGAATTGTTACGCCCTGCTCTACATCTTCAGGGGTTGCACCACGCAGGCTAACACCTACGCTTATCATGTCTGTTTCGAAAGACGGAAACACCTCAAGTGGTATTTTACTCGATAAACTAAATAGTCCCGACAACAACAAAGTTACTAACAATAAATTGGCAGCAACATGGTTTTTAGTAAACCAAGCAATCATGCTTTATCTCCTTGCTTGGCTGCGCGACGTTTTTTTATTAACTCTTCAACACTGATACCAAGCTCTTTTGCTTTTTGCTCTAGCTGCTCACGAGTCGGGCGCTTATTTTTAGGTACTTTTTCTTTTGGCTCTTCACCTAAAATACTCACTTTAGTGCCTGAGCTTACTTGCCCTAGCGGCGTAACAACTAATTTATCGTTCGCTTTTAAACCGGTTTTGATCATTGCTTGATTGGCGTTTTGCCATGCAAAAGTAACGTCTTTACGCTTTAATACATCACCTTCAACCACATAAACATAAGTACCTTGGTAAATTGTGCTGTTAGGAATGATCAATGCATTTTGCACCGTTTTACCCGCTATTTGCGCCTTAATGTATTGCCCTATTTTAATTGGATACTGATTACTGGCGGTTGATTTATATGGGTCGTCTATTTTTGCTACCACGTAAAGTTGCTGCGCGTTTTCGTCAATAGCGCCTTCAGTGCGTGCAAGTTGGCCTTGCCATATTTGCTCACCCACTAAATCAGAACTAAATTTAACTAACGAACCCGCTTGGTTTTTAGCACCATCACGGTATTGCTCTGGCAGGTTAACAAACGAAAGGTCTTTATTTTTTATTGGTAAGCGAATTTCAACACTATCAATAGCGTAAATAGTGGCAAGTTGGGTATTGTTACTCACTACTTGACCTAAATCGACACTACGACTCAGTATGCGCCCAGCATAAGGTGCAGTAACCTTTGTCCGTTCTAAATCAAGCTCTGCTTTTTCAAGAGCAGCTTGAGCCGATAGCACTTGTGCTTGCGCAGCTGCTAATTGCGGCTCACGTAATACCAAGCTGCTGGCTTGGCTTGAACCACCAAGGCGCTTCCAATCAGTTAGTGCTTGTTGCCCGCGGGCCTTTTCTTCTAATAAGCTTTGCTCTGCTGTGAGTAAATTAGCTTGAGCAGATTTAACCTCTGCCTGATGATCTCTATCATCTAGCTTTAATAACACGTCGCCTTTTTCAAAAAAGCCACCTTCTCTAAACTCATCGCTCACTTCAATTATTTGCCCAGATGCTTGAGCAACAAGTAAGCTTTGTGTTCGAGGTTTTACCGTACCGTAGCTGTCTATCATTACTTGATAACTTTGAGGCACAAGCTCAATTACAGACACACTAATTGCTGCTTTTGGTGCTGAAGTAAAGCGTCTCGCCTCTGGCGGATTACTCTTAATAAAAAATACAATTAAAAGAGCGGTAACAACAACCGCGGCTGGAATAATAATTTTAGCTGTTTTAGTGTTCATCGTTATTGCTCTTTAAGTCGCTTGACGGTTTTTCAAAATCACCACCAAGGGCAACATGTAGGTTAATTCTATTTGCGATTAATTGGTTTTTAATTTGTATTAATGAACTTTGCGCATCGAACGAGCGCCCTTGTGCATCCAATACTGTGGTGTAAGTGACCAAGCCACTTTGATATTGCTCAAACGATAATTGCTCGGCCGCAAGTGCATTTTTTTGTGCTTCAAGGGTACTGGTGTACTGCGCTTTTAAAGACTGCTGCTGCGATATTGCATTTTCTACATCAGCAAATGCATCGTACAGAGTTTGCAAGTATTGTTGCTCTTGCTTTTGAGTATTCAGACGCGCTATTTCTTCATTGGCTTGTAAACGCCCTCCCTCAAAAATAGGTGCCGAAATACTTCCGAGTAAAGACCATGCGAGGCTTGAAGGAGAAAACAAATCACTCACTCGATCTGTACTATCACTTAAGCTTGCAGTTAAATTTAAACTCGGAAAGCGCTGTTTATGCGCATAAGCCAGTGACGCATCACTAGCTAATAACTCGTACCAACTAGCAAGTAATGCAGGCTTTCGAGTAATGAGCTCTGAAGGAATACCAACTGGAATTTCGGTAACAACAACCGGTAAGTCAGTACTTGCTGCAATAGCCCCTTTTGGGTACTCACCTAGTAAGCGTTCAAGCACTCGCGCTGCACTTGATAAACTCGCTGTTTGAGTGGCAATGCGTGAGCGTTCGTTATTAAGCTCATTGCGGGCTAAATAAACATCAAGCGCTTCGTTTATACCTTGGCGGTAACCCGATTCAATTATATCGAGGTTTTGCTTAGCATTCTCTTCACGGCGCTTATATAAATCAAGTAACTGCTGCGCAGACACAACATCAAACCAGCCTTGTACAACATCTGAAACCAGTTGCTGTTTAGCTTGTTCAAAACGCGCTTTTTGAGCTAAATATGAAAGGTTAGCTTCTCGTTTTGAATCTGACAGCTTACCCCATAAGTCAACTTCGTAATTTAAGTTTAAGCTGACAGAGCTGGCATTATTATAGCTAACAGGCCGGTTACCTTTACTGCGGCTAGTACGCGAAGATAAATCTAAACTAGGCCAAAGAGCTGTTCCGGTTGCTATTAGTTGCTGCTTAGTAATAGCGACATCATAGCTGGTTTGTAATAGTTGTTGGTTGTTTTTAAGCGCTTGTTTTACGTATTTATTAAGTAATGGCGTGTGCAGTGGAGTTAACCATTCATCATCCACTTTTAATACCGAACTTGCTGCTTGTTGCTGCCACTGCTGTGGTAAATTATTTGGAGCTTGTTGGCGCTGCGATGGGTTTAAGTTACTCGCACAACCGCTTAGCATTATAATGCTTATTGCTAATAAAGATGGCTTATATTGCCACATCATGTTTAAACCTGATTAGTGCTATTTATGAATGTTATTCAATCACTTTAATAAACGTTGCTCAATTGACTTTACATAACATTACATAGCTTGCGATTAGTTTATAAGTGTATTTAATACGCCAAGCACTAACGTAATATTCACAAATAAATGAGTAAGCTAAGCTTTAACCAAAGAATTAATTGAAACTCTTAAAAAGTAGATATAGAAAAGACGGCAGGGTTTGCTGTTGGCATTACACCAGCTAAAGCGGCAAAAAATTGTTAGGAACAATTTTTAACATCTGAAAGGTGGCCCGAAGGGGGAAATACAAGGGTGTATTTTATAATCGAACGTAGTCCGATGCCGAACAATGGCTAAGCTAAACTCAGAAACAAAAAAGCCTCGCATGTGCGAGGCTTTGTATAAATGGTGCCTCGACCCGACAAAAAATTGTCAGGAACAATTTTTAACATCTGAAAGATGGCCCGAAGGGGAAAATACAAGGATGTATTTTATAATCGAACGTAGTTCGATGCCGAACAATGGCTAAGCTAAATTCAGAAACAAAAAAGCCCCGCATGTGCGAGGCTTTGTATAAATGGTGCCTCGACCCGGAATCGAACCAGGGACACGAGGATTTTCAATCCTCTGCTCTACCAACTGAGCTATCGAGGCACTTAAACAGTGCTAATTAAATGTTAATAAAACACTTAATTAAAATAAATGGTGCCGACTAACCGAGTCGAACGGTTGACCTACTGATTACAAGTCAGTTGCTCTACCAGCTGAGCTAAGTCGGCACACAAAACTGTGTGTGCTAAGGCACTTTATCAATTTTAAAGATTGATAACTTTTTGTAAATGGTGCCTCGACCCGGAATCGAACCAGGGACACGAGGATTTTCAATCCTCTGCTCTACCAACTGAGCTATCGAGGCACTTAAACAGTGCTAATTAAATGTTATTAAAACACTTAATTAAAATAAATGGTGCCGACTAACCGAGTCGAACGGTTGACCTACTGATTACAAGTCAGTTGCTCTACCAGCTGAGCTAAGTCGGCACACAAAACTGTGTGCTAAGGCACGCGTAAAAATGTTTAATTTATTTACTTAAACACCATTACTATAATAAATGGTGCCTCGACCCGGAATCGAACCAGGGACACGAGGATTTTCAATCCTCTGCTCTACCAACTGAGCTATCGAGGCACTTAAACAGTGCTAATTAAAAATCTTACCTGATTTTTAATGCAACTCCCACAAGACACTTCTTAGTGAGCTATCTGGGCGTGCGGCGTATTAAACGAGTTTTGCCCTTACAAGTCAACTTTTTTTTTATCCTTTGCAACTGTTTGAACGGTTTTCAAACAACTAGCGACGTTTCTCGTTAATGCAGTGCATTTATTCAACAAAAGACTTTAAAAAACGTAGTGAATTATTTTTTTTAGGTGTTACGATTGGTATATAACTTTCGGTACAGGCTTACCGTTCTAATAATACCACGATAGGAAAATTCATGCAGGGTAAGTTTTCTCCAGCAATCAAAGGCTTACTACCTTTATTTTTAGTTAGTAACCTTATAACTGCCACATTATTTATAGTCGCCTATTCGCTTTACTCACAAAGCAATACTGAGCACAAAGAAGTTAACCCTGTTTCAACCATCAAGGTAACAAAACTTGCTGAGCGTCTTGAGCAACCCATAGTAGAAGCACTAACTATACACGAGCAAGACAAAGTCAAATCACTTCTTGATACCGCAAGCTTACTCAATAATAATTTTAAATATACCCTGCACCGCTTTAATCCGAACAATAAAACCGAGTTGGTTTATAGCAATAATAGTAACTTAATTGAGCCTTTAGCTATTAATGAGTATGTAAAGGAGCAAGGCATATTACATCATGTTATTTCAGTAAATGGGGAGGTAATTGCTGAGCTTATTATTGAGCAAAAACAACCTTTAATTGCATCATCTACACAAAACTTATTTATGAATGCGTACCTTGCCGCTATTGTTGCTCTGATAGTGCTGTTTGCGTTAGCTATTACGTTTAATAAGCATATTAATAAACGATTACATAAAAATACCGACTCTCTCACTCAAGAACTCAAAGCAATTACACAAAATGATAACTATCAAAGCACGCTTAATGAGCAACTCGAAGGCGGATTAGAAACCGTTGCTCAACAAATTAACTTGCTGCTAAAAAAAGTAAGTACGGTTCAAGCTGACGATCAGGCTGCACAAAAAGAATTAAAAAAACTACAAACTAGCCTTGAAACAGAAGTACAAAGCAGAACATTTGAATTAGAAAAGCAAACTCAAAAAGCATTAAAAGCCAGCGAAACTAAGACCACCTTTTTAGCCACTATGAGTCATGAAATAAGAACACCAATGAATGGCGTAATTGGCACTATTGATTTACTTCGTCAAACAGAGCTTGATGGTGCCCAGCAACGTTTAAGTACTATTATTCGTGAATCAGCATTTTCGTTATTAAGTATTTTAGATGATATTTTAGATTTTTCTAAAATTGAGGCTGGAAAGCTCAATATAGATCCAGTTCCGTTTTCCGTTGCCGATACGCTAGAAGAAGTTGCTAAGGTGTTATCGTCGGTTGCTAAAAATCGCCACCTAGAACTCGATTTATCAATTGCCCCCGATATACCCAACAACCTTAAGGGGGACTCTGTTAGAGTGCGCCAAGTGCTATATAACTTATGTAGTAATGCCATAAAGTTTACCAGCACCAATGGTACAACCCAGGGGAAAGTAAGAATATCAGTAGAAGTAGCACATAACACCGCCGATCACTTTACATTGCGTTTTTGCGTAAGTGATAACGGTAAAGGAATGAGTCAATCTCAGTTGAGAAAAATCTTTAACCCGTTCACCCAAGCAGAAAGCTCAATTACGCGAGAGTTCGGTGGTACAGGGCTTGGGCTTTCAATTTGTAAAAGCTTAACTGAGCTAATGCTTGGTACCATTCATGTAACAAGTCATGAAGGGATAGGGAGTGAGTTTACTGTTGAACTGCCCTTTTCAACCGCAGGTAAAATTGAATTTGCCCATAAAAATACACTTAATGGTAAACATGTCATTGTTGTTAGTAACAACGCAGAACGCGGCAAAGTAATTTACCGTTACTTGTCATTTATGGGAGCTAAAATAACCTATGCTCATGAGCAGCAAGATATAGAAGCTCATCAAGAAACCAAGGATATTATTTGGGTTGTTGATGGTATTGATGACATGAGTAGTATTAGTACCCTACTAAGAAGTTTACTTTACTCATTAGAAGATAATAACCAACAAATGGTGGTATTAAGTAAGTTAGATGAAGCGGTTATTAACCATAAAAATATTTTTTATATTAACGCCTCCCCTTTGTGTAAATCTAACTTTATGCTTTCAATTTTAGTGGCTGCCGGCTTACATAAGCCTAAGCAAATTAAAAAAGCCAGAACGATGAATCACTACCTAAGTTCAGAAGAGGCACTCGCTGCAAATAGGCTGGTATTATTGGTAGAAGATAACCGATTGAACCAAGAGGTACTCACCGAACAACTACATATACTAGGTTACAGTGTAGAGGTAGCTAATAACGGTGAAGAAGGTTTAGATATGTGGCGTAAAAATAGCTACTCGCTCATTTTAACCGATTTACATATGCCAAAAATGTCTGGCTACGACATGGTTGAAAAAATTAGAGAAGAAGCTTCATTACTCGAATCAATTGACGCACAACCTTATATTATTGCTGTTACTGCCAATGCTCTAAAGGGAGAGAGAGAGCGATGTTTAGCAGTGGGTATTAACGACTTTATTACTAAACCTATTGAGCTTAATGCACTTGAAGACACATTAAAGCAATGGAGTGATTTATACAGCGAACAACCACAACAGGTGAATTCGGCCGAAAAGTCTGTTATGCCTATAGATATGGAATCAGCGAATAAGTACATAAATGGCGATGATGCTAAAATAATCCGCTTCTTTAAAATGTATTTAGAACAGAGCCAAGAACAAATTAAAGCGATTAACTTTGCTGTGTTGCAAAGTAACAAAGCTGAAATTTTATCTGCCTGCCATCAATTAAAATCTATATCAAAAACAGTAGGAGCTAATATTGTTGCTGATTTAGCGCAGTCATTTGAAGATAAGTGCAAGAGCGATGAAGTAAGTGCTGATGAGTTAATTAAGATGAGAGATGGGCTCGAAATTGAATACTCAAGAGCAGCGCAGTTCTTAAAAGAGCAAATTAAAAATAATGAGGAACAGAACGAACTTATTTAACTAAATAGTATATGTTACTAAGAACGTTTGCTAACGCAATAAAAAAGGGCTTAGAGCCCTTTTTTATTAATTAACCTAAGCACAGTTAATTTATTTTTCTACTGGCTTATAACCTTCAATCTCAACTTCTTTACCTTCAAATAAAAAGCCAACCATTTGCTCTTCTAAAAAAGTACGATGCTCTGGATCCATCATGTTTAAATGCTTTTCATTGATCAGCATAGTTTGTTTATGCTGCCATTGCCCCCAGGCTTCTTTAGAAATATTATTAAAAATTTTCTCACCAAGTTCACCAGGGTATAACTGAAAACCAAGCCCTTCGGCCTCTTTTTGTAACTTTTGACAAAATACTGTACGTGCCATGATTGTTCCCCTTAATGCTAAATATATCGCTATTCTATACTATTGCCGTAATTTGTTTAACCAACTTTTTAGTCGGTGCAGCTAACCCTACTTCTATTGATTGATCGAGTGGATACCATACCAACTGCTTGTCATTAACAACATCCGGGGCTTTTTCAATATTAAGTACATGCGGGTTAATTGTGAGCTCAAAATGTGAAAATACATGAGTAAAAGGCGCTACTTCATTAAGGTCACTTTTAAGCCCTTGTTGCGCTAAAAAAGTTTCGAGCTCGCTGTACTCATTAAATTCAAAAAATCCAAACAATCCGCCCCAGATACCACTGTTTGGGCGTTTTTCCATAAGCACTTTGTCGTTATGTTTAATAATTAACTGGTGGCAGCTTTTTTTAGGCACTGCTTTTTTAGGTTTAGAGTGAGGGAACTCCTTAACTTTACCTGCGTTAAACGCACCACAACGGCTATTTAACGGGCACGCCTCACAATCAAAGCGACTGCGCGAACATAAGCTTGCACCTAAATCCATCATAGCTTGATTAAACTCTGTTACATTATTTTTAGGAGTGAGTTGTTCACTTAAATGCCAAAGCTGATTTTCTACCTTTTTGACTCCATACCAACCTTCAACCATGAAAAACCGAGCAAGCACTCTTTTAACATTACCATCAAGAATAGGGTGATGCTGCCCCAAAGATAATGATAAAACAGCGCCAGCAGTAGAGCGCCCTATTCCGGGTAAATCCATTACTTCTTCAAGCGTGCTAGGAAACTGACCTTGGTATTTATCTCGAACTATTTTAGCGGTTTTATGTAAATTGCGTGCACGAGCGTAATAACCTAAACCTGTCCAATGATGCAAAACCTGATCTTCATCAGCATTTGCTAAAGCAATAATATCGGGAAAGCTTTGCATAAACTTTTCAAAATAAGGGATAACAGTGACAACCTGAGTTTGCTGTAACATCACCTCAGATACCCACACTTTATATGGCGTTTTAGCTAATTGCCATGGTAACGTTTTGCGCCCATGAAGGTGATACCAGTCAACTACTTGGTTGGAAAACCAAGCTGACTGCTGTTTTTTTAAATCCAACATATTTACTTTTTTACTAATGCTCAATGGCGGCTCAGTCTATTGTAGTGACTGAAAAGATCAAGCTATAACGCCCTAATGCTTGTCAACCTAGCGCTGGTCAGGGATAATACGCAACCATTTTTAAACACATTGTTTTGTCAGGCCAATAATATGAGTGAATCAAGTAACAACAACCTTGAGCAAGCTAAGCAAGAAGGTAAGTATATCCGCACTATTCGCAGTTTTGTAAAACGCGAAGGCCGATTAACCAAAGGCCAAGCTGCTGCAATCGAAAAATGCTGGCCAACAATGGGGCTTGAACATAAAAACGGCCTACTTGATTTAAGCGAAGTTTTTGGCAATGACAATGATGTAGTGCTAGAAATTGGTTTTGGTATGGGTAAGTCATTAGTTGAAATGGCAAAAAATGCACCACACCTTAACTTTATCGGCATAGAAGTTCATCGCCCAGGCGTTGGCGCATGTTTAATGGATGCTGACGAAGCTGGCGTTACTAATCTGCGCGTATTTGAACACGATGCAGTAGAAGTTCTTGCTGATTGTATAAGCGATGAAAGCTTATCAACCTTGCAGTTATTTTTTCCTGATCCATGGCACAAAAAGCGTCACCACAAGCGTCGCATAGTACAAACTGAGTTTGCTGAAAAACTCCGCTCTAAATTAAAAATCGGTGGCGTATTTCACATGGCAACCGATTGGGAAAACTATGCAGAGCATATGTTAGAAGTAATGCAAGCAGCTCCAGGTTACAAAAACCAATCTGAGACTAACGACTATGTACCTCGTCCTGATTTACGTCCTTTGACTAAATTTGAACAGCGTGGTCAGCGTTTAGGTCATGGCGTATGGGATTTAATATTCGAACGTACTAAGTAACCGTTAATTAAATAATCAAGTAAGGTAAAGCCATTTATGAGCGTATTAACCAATCCGAGCCTACTATTACTTCGTAACAGTGAAGAGTTAAAAGGTAAATCAATATTGGTGGTCAACTTTGTTCAAGATGGCTTTTTAAATGAGCTAAAAACGCTCAATCCACAAAGTAAAATAACCGCTTTTAGTTATAACCACGCTAATGGTGAATTTGCAAAAAACATATCGGGTATTGACGTAACCATCAGCCACACAATTAATTCGGGCGATTATGATTTGGTAATACTTTATTACCCTAAATCTAAACCTGAGCTATTAATGGCGTTAGACAACATACGTGCTGTGATAAGCAAAGATGCAGAGCTACTCGTTGTTGGCGAAAACAAGAGCGGTGTTAAGTCAATTGAAAAGCAACTCGCCGGTAAGGCTGAATTTAGTAATAAAATAGACTCAGCAAAACACTGTGTTTTATATTCATTTTCAGAGCTCACTATTAATAGCGCGTTTGATATTAGCACTTACCATAAAGAGTTTACGGTATGTGTGAGCGATATTGAGTTTACAGCAGTCAGTATTCCTGGTGTGTTTAACCATGGTGCACTAGATGCTGGAACGAAAATGCTATTAGAGAATGCTCCTAACTTAAAACATGGGAAAGTCCTTGATTTTGGTTGTGGCGCAGGACTTATTGCTACTTTTTTAGGGCTAAAAAATCCAGCACTGACATTTACCTGTAGTGACGTAAGTGCACTTGCAGCCTATGCAACAACGCAAACGCTTAAGCTAAATAATGTAAACGGTGAAGCCATACTCAGTGATGGTTTAAATAGTATTGTTGGCAAGTTTGATTTAATTATTAGCAATCCGCCATTTCATACCGGGATTGCAACTGACTACAGCGTTGCGGAATCTTTTTTAACCCATGCAAAGCAACATTTAACTAAGGCAGGCAAACTGACCATAGTGGCTAATAGCTTTTTGAAATATCCACCAATTTTAGAAACCCAATTTGATAGCTACCACACCGTGTTCAAAAACAACAAATTTGCCGTATACAGTAGCTAAAATAAGTTATTAATATCCTGTCAAAACATAAATATGGGCTATATTAGCCACATATTTATGTTTCATAAGTAGATTAGCTAAAAATAAAAAGTGTAATTAAGCTAATCTTTTTAATTCACTTTTTTCTGTTTTTGCTAAACTATTATCATTAGACTCACAATTGACACGGATGACCTTCTCGCAATGCCCAAAACTGTAGAGCAAAATAGCATTCGTAGCATATTGTTTAAAACCATCATGCTTATAACAGCTATCTGTTTGTTATTATCGCTTTCAATTTCTACCTATTTAAGTGCGCAAGAGCAAAAAAAACAGCTCATTAGCAAACTTGTGTTGGTATCAGAGATCATTGCATTCGACGCGATGCCCTCATTGCTAAATAAAAACAGGCCTGCAGAAGAAAGGCGCTTAAAGCTGCTTCAACAAGTATCATCCGTCACAAATTTACATATTTACGCCTTAGATGAGCAATCTAATAAGCCAGTCTTTTTTACCAGCTTTAATGCCCGAAAATCACCACCAGTCCCCATTAAAACAGATAATATTAATGATTTTTCTGAACCACAGGTTAGTGACGAGTATATTGAGTACATTACCCCAATACTCAATAATGAACAGCTGCTCGGCTATGTATATATTAGAGGCAGCTTAGATAACTTAAATCAACTAATAACTAAAAAGATTATAATCGATATCGTTATTATGGCTTTAATACTTATTTTTATTTCTTTGATTATTTTAAGGCTACAAAAAAGGATAGCCAGTCCAATAGAAAACTTAAGCTTGTTGTTGCAAAACATAGCTAAAAAACATAATTACTATGCACGTGCGCCTTTAACGAACCTAACTGAAATAACTCGGCTTTCTAATAGCTTAAATGTAATGCTTGCACGTACACAAAGGCAAATAGAACGCCATGAAGAAGATAAACAAGAAATTAAGCAGCTAAACTCAAACCTTGAAGAGAAGGTAAGTCAACGCACTATCGCACTCAGAGAGGCTAATAAAGAGCTGTTATCCACTCTGGAAAAGATGCACCAATACCAAACTCAAATTGTCGAAAACAAAAAAATGGCTTCATTGGGGCAAATGGTGGCAGGGGTTGCCCATGAGGTAAATACACCGATTGGACTTGGTATTACAGGCTCTACTCTATTGCGGGATAAACTCGCGGAACTGCAGGTTAAATTTCATAATAAATCACTAACTGCGAGTCAATTTGAACAATTTACTAACGATGGTATCGAAAACTTAGACTTAATATATAGCAGCTTAAACCGCGTTGCAGAGCTCATTTCTAACTTTAAAAAAGTTGCAGTGATCAAAGATGATGAAATAACCAGCACTGTTAATATACAACAATTAATTAGTGATACTCTACTGTCTATGGGGCAAGAACTAAAAATTAAAAACCCTAAAGTCCTTATAAATTGTCCATCAGATTTAACCGTCGAAAGTAAAAAAGGGCCACTTCAGCAAGTTTTTCATCAGTTAATTTTAAATTCCCTGTTACACGGATTTGTAGCTGGCGGTGACAATGAAGTGCAGATTGATATTGTAGCAACAGAAACAAAAACACAAATTACCTACACAGATAACGGCCTAGGTGTTGAAAGCAATATACGAGCAAAAATATTTGACCCATTTGTAACATCAAAGCGCGGCCAAGGAGCCAGTGGCTTAGGAATGCATTTAGTTTACAATTTAGTGACTCAAGCTTTGGCTGGGGAAATTGTGTTAGATACCGAGTATCAGCAAGGGGCCCGATTTATTATTACACTTTTTTAAAAAGCGAAATAACTCTTATTCCCCTCTTGAATTACAACTTTATGACCATACTAATACATAGCCAACTAAACTGTTGTATCATTAATGCTGTATTTCCACACAATTAATGAACTTAATTGTGTTTAACATATCACATACATTGATGAAAAGTTGGAAAGTGATATAATTCCGTTTTGAATTAGTCTGATTATTTTAAGTATCTTTAGGTGGTTGATGGATGTATCAATTATTAAAGGGAAATGGCTTCGACTCTATAATTCAAATTATACATCCAACGTTAAGTATCAATTAAGCCGCGGTTTTTAATAATACGTCATAGTAGGTTTTGGCGCGCAGCTGTTTATATCTAATCTGTTTTTACTTGTTAACATTTAGATATAATCCTATAATTCTAGTAGTCGGCTCTGATGATCACGCCGATTTTATAAATAAAACACACTCCAAAAAGGTTAATTAAAGATGCAAACGCCAGTCATTCTGATCGTAGAGGATGAAGACGTAACTAGACTAAACCTCGTTAGTTTATTTGAAGCTGAAGGTTACAAAGTTATTGAAGCCATTGATGGCGATGATATGCATGATAAGCTTACAAATAACGATGACGTCAATCTTGTAGTTATGGACATCAACCTGCCAGGTAAAAACGGGCTTATTTTAGCTCGCGAGTTACGCCAAAAACGTAAAGTTGGTCTTATTTTCTTAACAGGCCGTGACAACGATGTAGACCGTATTTTAGGTCTTGAAATTGGTGCTGATGACTATATTACTAAGCCTTTCAACCCACGAGAATTAACTATTCGTGCACGTAACTTAATTACGCGTACTGCATTAGGTGGTGAAGAATCAGCTATTGAAACCAATGGCGTGATCACCTTTAACGGTTGGGAACTTGACGAAAACAGTCGTTGCCTTACTTCTCCAAATGGAGATGCAAAACGCCTACCTAAAGGCGAGTACAGAGCACTGCGTTTAATGCTTGACTCTCCAGGTCGTATATTCAGCCGTGAGCAACTAATTAAGCACATGACTGGCCGTGAGCTTCGCGCTAACGACCGTACAGTTGATGTTACCATTCGTCGTATCCGTAAGCACTTTGAAAGCGACAACTCAACGTCTGAGTTAATCAGCACCATTCATGGTGAAGGTTACCGCTTCATTGGTAAAATCGACAGCTAATTAGTTTTTACTCTAATTGCTGTAAAAATAAATGAAGGGCCCGTTGTCCTTCATTTATTTTGTCTGCTAATTCATCAAGCCAGACTGTTAATACTTCATCACTTTGTTCCAGCGCACCATGTTCCATTTGCTTTGCATGCAACTGCACATCATTCAGACCAACCGACCCAGCGGCACCTTTTAACTTATGCGCAACGGATTTGTACTCTTCTCTGTCAGCTGCTTTTAATGATCCTAATAGCTCTTGTTGATATTGCGGATTTAGTTTTGCAAACAACTGACTACTACGTTTAAATACTTCAACGCCCATCGAGTTTACAAAGTCTTCAATGGTTTCAACATCTAGCAAGTCAGTATTAATTTGATTTAATAACTCTTGATTAACTACTCGTTGAGGAGCCTCAACTTGCGCTTGTTGAATGCCAAAGAGTTCAGCGAGCATATTATCTAACTTACTGGTGTTTATCGGTTTAGCTAACGCCCCTTGAATAGAAATCCCCTCAAGCTCCTCTTCAGCACTGCGAACATTGGCGGTAAGTGCCACAATAGGAAGCGGGTCAAAATGGCTTTGTGCGCGAATTTGTCTTGCTACTTCATCACCATTAATATCAGGCAACTGCATATCAAGTAATACTAAATCTAGGTCATCTTCGGTTTCTACAAACGATAAAGCATCTTCTCCCGTTTCAGCCCACAGTACTTCATGTCCACGTTGTTCTAATAGGTTAGTTGCAATTTCAGCATTAAGTGGCACATCTTCCACTAATAAAATATATAAGCTACGCCCTACATAACTATGTTCGGTAGGAGCACTACATAAATTCAGCGGAATTTGAACGGTAAAGCAACTGCCCTCTCCAGGAGTACTATTAACAGTTATAATGCCTTTCATAGCACTTACTAACGCTTTTGTTACGGCTAAGCCAATACCTGAGCCAATCGCATTGGTCCCTTTAAGGTCGGGCGCTTTGTAGTACATATCAAAAATACGGGTAAGTTGTTCTTGCGGAATCCCTTCACCGGTATCGAGTATTTTTATAATAAGCCATGGGCCATCTTCGCGGTTCTCTCTAGCACAATCTAAGGTGACACTACCGTGCTGGGTAAATTTAACCGCATTATTAATTAAGTTCCATACTACTTGGCGTAAACGTGTAGGATCAAGTAAAGCGTATATATCAAGCATTCCAGAGCGTTTTACTTCAAAAGAAAGTTCTTTTTGCTCCGCAATAAGGCCTGCAAAGTTAACCACATCATTGATAAAGTCAGACACATTAATTTCGTTAGCGGCAATATCGAGTTGCTCACGGTCAATTTTATCTAAATCTATAATATCGTTAAATATATTACCCAGCGTTTCGGCGCTTGAAAACACCGTATTACACCAGCTACGCTGCTGTTTATTAAGTTCAGTATCCAATAGCATTCGGGTTAAACCGACGATACCATTGAGCGGAGTGCGTAATTCATGGCTCAATGTGGCAATAAATTTCCCTTTATCTTTGTAAGCAGTTTCCAGTGCCTGCGCGGCTTCTTTACGGCTGGTAATATCACGGCCAAAGGCTAGTAGACCAATGTAATCGCCCTGCTCATTTATAAAGGGGAGTTTTCTGAGTTCAAACCATCTTATTTCACCATTTACAGAATACTCTACATCAATAGTTAAACCTTGATGAGTGCGTTCAACCTGCTCATCGGTTCTTAATACTTCTGATAAAAAGTGGCTTGGAAATATTTCTTCTGCGGCTTTGCCAATTAATTCGCCACTGGTTTTGCCCATCACCTCTTCAAACATTTTATTACAACCGGCAAACACCCCGTTGTTATCGCGGTAATAAAATAAATCTGGTGAGGAGTCTACAATGGAGCGTAATAACATGCCTTGTTGCGCGAGTTCTTGTTGCGTTTTTTTACGCTCTGCAATTTCACGTCTAAGCTCTTCTATTGCTCTATGCTTAGCATGAAAGGCCATTTTACGTTCATCAATTTCAATGTTTAAACGATTAATATTGTCTTTGAGAGTTTGATTTAAAAGCTTTTCTTGTTTTGTGGCACTATCTAAATAGGCATAAGAGGCATCAAGTTGCCGAATAGAGTTAAGCAGTACGCTAATCACCAGAGGGGAAACAACTGAGGTAAAAAATACTACAGCCAATATATCAACTAAGTTCACTTCCCCAATGGCAACATAGTAAAACATACTCGACAAAACCAGCGATACTGTCAGTAATAATGCATAGCAAATAGCTGCAGTTTTAAACTCACCAAAACGAGTTATTGAACTGGAAAGAACTCGAACCCACGGGTTCAAAGAAGAATCTGTCATATATCAGTGTTTCTCTTAGCTAAATGCTTAAGTA
Organism: Pseudoalteromonas sp. US3C1004; assembly: GCF_048401065.1. Classification (GTDB taxonomy): domain Bacteria; phylum Pseudomonadota; class Gammaproteobacteria; order Enterobacterales; family Alteromonadaceae; genus Pseudoalteromonas; species Pseudoalteromonas undina. Next base: position 495,106 of record NZ_CP183073.1, on the reverse strand, counting down.
AGTATGATTAAAGGCTAATTTTAGCATTTTCTATCAGCGATTTTCATGTTGTGCGATAAAAACAACAAAATTTCATGTTTGGCGTTATTTGCCGCATTTCAGCAACTCTTTATTTAGTGTAAAATGTGACGTTTTAAATATTGCAAATAACGAGTAACGTATCATGCAAACGACTATGCCAGATATTGCTATCACGGCTGCCGCATTACAAACAGGTAAATTAGACTGGGTAGGAATGGGCGATATAGAGCTGCCTTTTATTTTTGAATCTCTTGATTTAGCTCCAGTTACCGTTAATGCAAAAGCACGCGCTTTTGTTAATTTACACCAAGAAGACGCCAAAGGCATCCACATGTCGCGTCTGTTTTTAGCACTTGATCACCTCTCAACTGAGCAGCAGGTCAACCCGCACACCTTAGCACAAGCATTAGATACCTTTATCACCAGCCATGAAGGCTTAAGCGATAAAGCACAAATCGAATTTAAATTTGAATTACCACTGCGCCGTAAATCATTACTTAGTGGCAAAGCCGGCTGGAAAAGCTACCCAGTTGTACTTACCAGTACCATAAATCAAGGCGTCATTAGTTTTGAACTCAGTGTTGATGTTACTTACTCATCAACCTGCCCCTGCTCTGCAGCCCTTGCTCGTCAACTTATCCAAAATGCGTTTAGCGAAAAGTTTGCTCAAGAAACACTAACTCAATCTGAGGTTTTAGAGTGGCTTGGAACAACTCAAGGCATTGTAGCAACCCCGCATTCACAGCGCTCTATTGCTAATGTTAAAGTAAAACTAGATCAAAATATTCAAGAGTTTGATGTAGTTAACTTAATAAACTTACTAGAAGATGAGCTTAAAACACCAGTACAAGCTGCGGTAAAACGTGAAGACGAACAAGAGTTTGCCCGTTTAAATGGTCAAAACCTGATGTTTTGTGAAGACGCAGCACGAAAAATTAAAACGACGTTAGAGTCAAAAGAGTTTAGCGATTACTTCCTGCAAATAAACCATTATGAGTCTTTACATGCTCATGATGCCGTCGCTATTGCCGTAAAAGGTATTGAAGGCGGTTATAAAGCATAATAGCGCTCATCCCCATTCGTTAATAAAATAGCCATAACAACTATTTGGGCACATAAATTGCTTTAGAAAAGCAGTGTCAATTTGTTGTTATGGAGTTACCGTATGGAATTCGCTTTATTATTAATATTAGTGCTAGTTGTTGGGGCATCTGTGGTTGCGTCAAAATTTAATGATGACGGCGGAAACCCTTATCCTTTTACTCGCAAGCAAAGTGTATTTACCCAAGTAGAAGGGGCGTTTCTAGGCTTATTAGAACGCGCTGTTGGCGATCAATATAAAATTGTTAGTCGCGTTAAACTAATCGATGTGATTGACTGTAAACAAGGTCTATCTGTCAAATCTAAACGTGCGGCATTGGCTAAAGCAAAAAATAAACAGCTCGACTTTGTACTAGTCGACAAAGAAAAAATGACCATAGTGGCAGCGGTTGACTTAGTTAATAACGCCAACAAAGATGGTCACAAAGCACAACGTGATTGGTTTGTTAACGGTGCATTAGAAGCCGCTGGCATTCCACATATTCGTATGAAAGTGAAATCAGGCTACCGCCCGAGTGAAGTTCGCGATGCCATTATGTTTAAATTAGGCAAACCTGCTAAATCACAACCTTCGCGCCCGACTCGTACTAGAGTCCATAAGCCTGCGGTATTATCACCTTCTCAAGCAAAAGCACATTCAACTGCCCTTGCTGAAATATAACTACTGAGTTAAAGCAATGTATTAAAGCGAGCATTTTAAATGACTCGCTTTTTTGTTTTTTATAGCAGACTTCACGTATAATCAGCCTATTCAAATTTAGGAATTTAACACTATGAATGTTGGTATTATTGGCGCCATGGAGCCAGAAGTTAAAATTTTGCGCGAAGCGATGCAAAATCCACAGGTTTTAACCAAAGCAGGCTTTACGTTTTATACTGGTGAGCTTGCAGGTAATACTGTTACTTTAGTGCAATCAGGCATTGGTAAAGTCGCTTCAACTATTGCAACCACTTTACTTATCGATAACTTCAAACCTGATTGTGTTATTAACACAGGCTCTGCCGGTGGTTTCGATCCTTCGCTTAACGTTGGCGATGTGGTGATTTCATCAGAAGTTCGTCATCACGATGTAGATGTAACCGCATTTGGTTACGAAATTGGCCAAGTACCACAAATGCCAGCAGGCTTTGCAGCGCACACTAAACTAGTAGAAGCCGCCGAGCAAACAATTGCACAAATTAGCGAAGTAAAAACGCTTGTTGGTTTAATTTGTACTGGTGACTCATTTATGTGTGACCCTGTTCGCATTGAAAAAGCACGCAATGACTTCCCTACAATGCTAGCAGTAGAAATGGAAGGTGCGTCAATTGCACAAACGTGTTTTGCACTTAACACACCATTTGTTGTTATTCGCTCAATGTCTGATATTGCTGGCAAAGAGTCACCGCAATCATTTGAAGAGTACTTAGAAACAGCCTCTATTAATTCATCAAAAATGGTTGTGGCATTACTAGAAAAGTTAACGGCGGTTACGCTGTAAATGCTCAATAATATTGTTCAAAATCATTTGGACTTTATTGTATTTATTTGTGCGCTCCTAGCTGAGCGCTTTTTACCTTTAGTTAGCTGGTATCACCCTAACCATATACTTTCTGCAATTTTTAACGCAATTGGCCAGCGTGTTTATAAAAAAACAGACAGCAAACAATATCATTATTTAGCCGCTTCATTAGCAAGCACACTTGTTCTAACTGTGATTATGATTATTGTCGTTTTGCTGCTGGAGTTTGCCTTTTACCCTGAACTACTATCCGGTCTTATTTTATACTTGTGCCTAGAAAGCAGTAGCATAAATAAAAAAGCGATACGTATTGCGAAATTGACCAAAAAAAATCAAAAATCAACTGCTCGAGAATTATTAAAACCACTAGTAGCCCGAGAAGTTAAGGCACTTTCAAACCCAGGGATTATTAAAGCGGTTATGGAAAGTGTCATACTAAGAACGGCCCGTCATTATTTTGTGGTAATTTTTATTTTTTTACTATTAGGCCCCATTGCAACTCTCGCCTACCGCTTGCTTACCTTAATCCAACAAGCATGGCGCACTGATATAGCTCCCGACAGCGCTTTTTTGAAGCCGCTTAAACTAATTCTTTTTATTATTGAATACATTCCCATGCGGTTACTCGCGCTGACAATAGCTTCACTTAAAGCCAGTAAGAAAAGCATGCATTATATTAAGCATTATGGCCGCCATTTTTATCAAAAAAATACTGGCTGGTTACTAAGTGTGTGCTCAGCATCTTTAGGGGTGCAACTTGGTGGGCCTGCTATTTATATTGAGCAGCGTTTCAATAAAATGCGGGTCGGTGTAGAACGCTTGCCAAGTGCTGATGATGTCCCAAAGCTACTCAACACCCTAAATCAAGCCCGTTTTTTTTGGCTACTAATTATTATTAGCGTTGAAATTATTAGGGCTGTTCTAACTTTTTGATCAGTTATAAAAAAACCAGCCAAAGCTGGTTTTTATACTCTCTGAAGCTTTAGGCTACAGTAATATTTGCAAACTTACGTTTACCTACTTGGTAAATAGCGGTTGTTCCTTTTTCTACTTCCAATTTGGTATCTGTAATTTTTTCTTCGCCGTTAAGCTTTACTGCGCCTTGTTTGATCATACGCATGGCCTCTGAAGTACTCGCCACTAAGCCAGCTTCTTTTAGCAAGTTAGCAATTAGAATAGTGTCTTCATCAATGTTAACTGTCAGCTCTGGAATTTCATCAGGTAGTGCTTTTTTCTGAAAGCGCTGAATAAAGTCATCATGAGCAGCTTGCGCATCGGCTTCGCTATGGAAACGTGCAATTAACTCTTTCGCTAATTCAATCTTAATATCGCGCGGGTTAGTGCCTTGCTCTACACGCTGTTTTTGCGCTGCAATTTGCTCAATAGAAAGGCTACTTAGCAAGTCATAGTAACGCCACATTAGTACATCACTAATTGACATGATTTTACCAAACATGTCGCTAGGCGTATCAGTAATACCTATGTAGTTTCCTAGTGACTTTGACATTTTCTGAACGCCATCAGTCCCTTCAAGTAAAGGCATCATTAGTACGGTTTGAGGTTTTTGACCTTCATCTTTTTGCAGCTCACGACCCATTAATAGGTTAAAGCGTTGATCGGTGCCTCCTAGCTCAACATCAGACTCAAGTGCAACTGAATCCCAACCCTGTACTAGTGGATATAAAAACTCATGGATTGCGATAGATTGACCGCCAGCATAGCGCTTTTTAAAGTCATCACGCTCAAGCATGCGTGCCACAGTTTGGCGCGCTGCCAATTTTATCATTCCAGCCGCGCCCAACTTCTCCATCCACGTAGAGTTAAAAGCAACAGTTGTTTTAGCTGGGTCTAAAATTTTGAAAACCTGTTCTTTATAGGTTTCAGCATTAGCAAGCACATCATCACGAGTCAGTGGCTTACGGGTAACATTTTTGCCCGTTGGATCGCCTATCATACCGGTAAAGTCACCAATTAAGAAAATAACCTCATGACCTAAATCTTGAAAGGTTTTCATTTTATTAATTAGTACAGTGTGACCTAGGTGCAAATCTGGAGCCGTAGGATCGAAACCAGCTTTAATTTTTAGCTTTTTCCCCGACTTTAATTTTTCAACCAACTCATCTTCAATTAATATCTCTTCTGCACCGCGTTTTATCTCTGCTAGAGCGGTTTGTAAATCCACTGTGTGTTACTCCAAAAAATTCTGACAACGAAGGGGGTGTATATGCTCACGATTTATTGCTAGCGCGTTTTAACAAAACAAATAAAACTATTTAGCTAACATAACAAATTTCCACTTAATTAGAACAACTTTTTTAACTAATCGCTGCACCAACTAAAATGCAGGGCGTACGTTCTAAAATGGGATATAAAAGAGCGATTAATAATACACTAAAGGTGTTTATAAAAGCCCAAAAAACAGTTTATAAATTAATCACTTCTCGCTATTAAATCGTTTTAAAAGCTAATTTAACATTACGATGAAAAAGCAAAGTATCCAAGGATATAAAATAGTGCTGTTATTCAACTTTAAACACAAACAGCCTGAATACCCTATGATTTTAGCTTAATTTAACGCGAGTTTAAATCTACAAAATACTAGTATTCATAGATTATTCGTTATATCCTGCAATATAATCTATTTATTATCTTGACAGCAGAAAAAGGCACGTTATGGTCCACGTGGTTAACACGCTCCCCAAAAAACACAAAATGCTTATTCTAGGTTTGGTTTCTGCTATTGTTGCCTTAGCCTTTTTACCTTCTGAAAAAGCCACTGCATCCAAAGACAATAGCGAGAACACGCTAGAAATTGGTAAGCGTTACGAATTACAAATAAAAGTAGGTGAAAACGAAAAACTCACCGACTTAAATTCAGAGCATGCAGCGCAAAAACTTCCAGAATATGATTTTGTCGATCACCTTGTTAAAAATGGTGACAATTTAGCGAACATTTTTAAGCGCGCTGGTTTTTCTGCGCAAACGCTTTACAAACTGGTTAACACAAATGCTGAAACACGCAAGCTTACCAAAATTCATCCAGGTGAAACACTAAGCTTTGCTACTGCAAAAGATGGTTCGTTGGCTCAGTTACGTTACGTTATATCTAAAACAGATACCTTATATGTCACCCTTAATGACGAAGGCCAATACGATACTTCAATTGACAGCAAAGAAATAGAAACACTTAGCAAAACCGCCGGTGGGGAAATTTCTAGCAGTTTTTGGACGTCAGCGATCGCTGCAGGTTTAAGTGAACGCCAAATCATGAACTTTGCCGATATATTTGGTTGGGACGTGGATTTTGCAAATGACATCCGTAAAGGTGATGAATTTGGCTTAATATATGAATCTCATTTTGTTGACGGTGAATTTATTGGCACCGGTAAAATTATTGCCGCAGAATTTATAAACCAAGGCGAACGTTACACAGCAATTCGACACACAGACGGTAATTTTTATACCCCTGAAGGGCGTAGTATGAAAAAAGCCTTCTTACGTGCACCTGTTAACTTTAAATATATTAGCTCAAGCTTTAATCCTCGCCGCTTACACCCGGTTACAGGACAAGTAAAAGCACACCGAGGTATTGACTACGCTGCGCGTACAGGCACGCCTGTTGTATCATCAGGTAATGGTAAAGTTATCAAAGCGGGCTACAGTAAATATAACGGTAATTACGTATTTATAAGCCACGGTACACAATACGTTACTAAGTACTTACACCTTAACAAACGCCTAGTTAGAACAGGGCAAAAAATCAAACAAGGTGAGAAAATTGGTACTGTAGGCTCAACAGGTCGAGTAACTGGGGCACATTTACATTATGAGTTTTTAGTTAACGGTGTTCATCGTAATCCCAAAACTGTGAAACTACCTAAATCTGAGCCATTACCACGCTCAGAGCTTGCTAAGTTTAAGCCTATTGCTGATAACTTTATTGCGCAACTTGAGCGTAACCGAGAGCTTCAGTTGGCACTTAAATAAAGAGTTTAATGATTAAATAAAAAAGCCTTTGCAGGGATAACCCGCAAAGGCTTTTTTGTATGTGATGATTATACCAACCAGCATAGATATTTGAATAGTTTCACGAATTACCCATTGTATCTAAGCTGCTTGGTGCTAAATTTCAGAGTTAATTTACGAGTACATAAATAAGCTGCACAACCAAAGAGATCATCACCAGTGGCCAAATATACTTACTATATTTAGTAGCGCTCTCAAGCCCCATTTTACTTTGGTATTTTTCCAGTAACGGAATAATGATCACCAAAGCAATGACTAAGCTAATTAAAATAACAAATATGTTCATATCATCACCCTACACCAGGTTATGGTAAAGCGCAGCCTTTCGCGCTGATATATAGCTCATACCAATGCTCACGACTTAAGTTAACATTAACCGCATCACAGGATGCTTTTATACGCTCTATATTAGTGGTACCAATAATTGGTTGAATTGATGCTGGGTGGCGCAACAACCATGCTAATACGATAGCTTCTGCTGTTGTACCATAAAGTATGGCAAGCTTACTGACTAAAATACTGGTATTAATATCTGCAGGCGAGGCCTTTGATAAATCACCACCAGAGTATAAGCCTTGGCATAAACTGCCCCAACTTTGAATCTGAATTTCATGCTCACGGCAATATTCAATATTGCCTGGGGTAAAGTTAATATCCTTGCCATCGGCATTACCCACATAAACGCCTTCATCAACCCATTGATGTTTTTGTAAACTCGCTTCGATTTGATTTGCCACAATCGGCATATCTAAAGCGCGTTGCAAAAACCGTATTTGATATTGCGACATATTAGACACCGCAAAATGACGCACTTTGCCACTTTCTTTTAAACAACTAAATACTTGTGCAACTTCCTCTACTTCCATTAAAGGATCTGGGCGATGCAGCATAAGTATATCTAAATATTCGGTATTTAATCGCTTTAATGAGCCCTCTACTGAGCGCTCAATCCAATCAGCTGAAAAGTCATAACGTTGTGGGTTTTTATCATCAGCAAAGCGAATACCACACTTAGACTGAATATACATTTTCTCCCTAAGTTCTGGTCGCTCAGCCAGAGCTTGACCAAAAACATGTTCGGCTTTGCCTAAGGTATAAATATCAGCATGATCGAAAAAATTAATTCCGCCTTCAATGGCGGCATCTATGCATGAATGAGTTTGTTGTAAATGCGCACTGGTAATCGCATCTTTATTCCATGCGCCTCCCAAACCCATACAGCCAAAAACAAGTTTGCTTACATTCGGGAGATATTTTGCCAGCGGAGTGTGTAACATTTTGACAGCCCTTTAAAAAATGAAGAGTGATTACTTTAAACAAAAAACCCTATACAAGAAACCGCTTAAGTCAAAACAGTGAATTTTATGCAAAAAAAAGCGCAGTAAACTGCGCTAATAGGTTGAGTCTAAATTATATTTAACCCACAAGAGCGAGTAAAATACCTGCCGCAACAGCACTACCAAGCACCCCTGCAACATTAGGCCCCATGGCATGCATTAATAAGAAGTTATGCGGGTTATTTTCAAGCCCAACCTTATTAACAACACGTGCTGCCATAGGCACAGCGGATACACCCGCAGCACCAATTAATGGGTTTATGGGGGTTTTTGATATCTTATTTAAGCCTTTAGCCATAAATACACCAGAGGCTGTACCAATAGCAAACGCCAGTGCACCCAGTACCAAAATACCAATAGTTTCTACTGTTAAGAACTGCTCGGCAGCAAGTTTAGAGCCCACTGCAAGTCCTAGAAATATAGTGGTGATATTAATGATTTCGTTTTGCGCACTGTTGCTGAGCCTATCAACTACACCCGACTCACGCATTAAGTTACCTAAACAGAACATACCAACCAGCGGAATTGCCGCAGGTAAGAATATAGCAGTTAAGGTAAGCACCATCAGTGGGAAAATAATTTTTTCCTTTTTAGATACTTTACGCAGTTCTGGCATTTGAATTTTGCGTTCTTCAGGCGTTGTAAACGCACGCATGATAGGTGGCTGAATAATAGGAACCAACGCCATGTACGAGTACGCAGCCACCGCTATAGCGCCCAGTAAATCAGGGGCCAGCTTTGACGCTAAAAAGATAGCGGTTGGCCCATCTGCACCACCAATAATCGCAATTGCAGAAGCATCTTGTAAGCTAAATTCAAATCCCGGAATAAAGTTAAGTAAAATAGCGCCAAATAACGTCGCAAAAATACCAAACTGCGCTGCCGCACCTAATAGCAACATACGCGGGTTGGCAATCAAGGCACTAAAATCAGTTAAGGCCCCCACTCCCATAAATATTAATAGCGGAAAAATACCGGTATCAATACCAACATAATAAACATAGTAAAGTAAGCCACCTGGATCTGATAAACCAGCTACTGGAATATTAGTTAAAATAGCTCCGAAACCAATGGGCAGTAATAATAACGGCTCAAATTTTTTGGCAATTGCTAAAAATAATAGCAAACAACCAACGGCAATCATGATCAGCCCAGGAAATGTAAAGTTAGCAATGCCTGTGGCATGCCAGAGGTTTAAAATACCATCCATCCTCTATTTACTCCTTAAGCTAGTGCAATCATTGCATCGCCGGTTGACACTGAATCGCCCTCAGAAACAAGCACCTCAGCAATCGTACCGGTATGCATGGCGCGTACTTCGGTTTCCATTTTCATGGCTTCCATAATAATTACCACATCACCTTCATTGACTACCTGACCTGGTTTTACTTTAATTTTAAAAATATTACCGGCCAGTGGTGCATTTAGAGTTTCACCCGAGGCAACCGATGCTGACTGTGGAATATGCTCTGAGTCTTTTAACGTCACCTCTTTAAGCTCACCACCTTGAGCAACCACGACATCGTATACTTTACCGTCTACTTTAACGCTGTATTGCTCTGCCTTAACGCTTTTATTGTTTGCCGCTGATTTTTCAGGTGCTTTATTGGCGTTATCATCAGCGCTAGGAACAGGCTCAAATGCATCAGGATTGTTACGGTTTTTAATAAATTTCAAACCAATCTGTGGAAATAGTGCATAGGTAAGCACATCATCAATTTGCTCATCGGCTAAAGTTAGCCCTTGCTCCTGCGCAAGCTTGCTTAACTCAGCTTCTAAAGTTTCAAGTTCAGGTTTAATAATATCTGCAGGGCGACAGGTAATTGCTTCACTGCCATCAAGTACGCGCTCTTGAAGCTCTTTATTCATTGGTGCAGGTGTTGAACCATACTCACCTTTTAATACGCCAGCAGTTTCTTTGGTAATGGTTTTATAACGCTCACCAGTGAGTACATTTAATACCGCTTGAGTACCAACAATTTGTGAGGTAGGTGTAACGAGTGGAATAAAGCCTAAATCTTCACGTACTCGTGGAATTTCAAGTAGCACTTCGTTTAGTTTATCAGCAGCACCTTGCTCTTTAAGCTGGTTTTCCATGTTAGTTAACATACCACCTGGCACTTGGGCTAATAAAATTCGGCCATCGACACCTTTTAAGCTGCCTTCAAACGCAGCGTACTTTTTACGTACGTCTCTAAAGTAAGCGGCAATTTCTTCTAGGTGGTTTAAATCAAGCCCGGTATCACGCTCGGTCCCTTCAACGATTGCAGCAATTGTTTCAGTTGCTGAATGACCATAAGTCATACTCATAGACGATACAGCTGTGTCGAGCATATCAATGCCGGCATCAATCGCTTTTTGATAAGTAGCGGTGCTTAAACCCGTTGTTGCATGGCATTGCATTGCAATAGGTATGGAAACCGTTTCTTTTAACGCTTTAATGAGTTCTTCTGCATCGTAAGGCTTAAGCAATCCCGCCATATCTTTAATACAAATTGAATGACAACCCAATTCTTCAAGCTGCTTAGCAAGTGTTAACCACATATCTAATGTATGTACAGGGCTTACTGTGTAAGAAATTGTACCTTGCGCATGTGCCCCTACTTTAACCGCCGCTTTTATGGCAGTTTCTAAGTTACGTACATCATTCATGGCATCAAAAATACGAAATACGTCTACGCCATTTTTGTGGGCGCGCTCAACAAACTTCTCAACCACATCATCAGCATAATGGCGATATCCCAATAAGTTCTGACCACGAAGTAGCATTTGCTGTGGTGTATTTGGCATCGCTTTTTTAAGCGCGCGAATACGCTCCCATGGATCTTCACCTAAATAACGAATACATGAATCAAAGGTAGCTCCACCCCAAGATTCTATAGACCAATAACCTGCGTCATCAATTTTTTTTGCAATAGGTAACATGTCGTCTAATCGCATGCGGGTAGCTAAGAGCGACTGATGTGCGTCACGAAGTACGAGTTCTGTTATTTTTAATTTAGCCATTGGTATGCTCCTCTAATTATTATTTGTTTTGTACTGAGCAATGGCAGCACTAATTGCAGCGATGTGCTCATTTGGCACACCTTGAGATTTAAAAGATGGTGTTCTCTGTGATGCTGCTAGTTCTGGCTGAGAAAACTTGCTAGCCAGCTTAGACATGAGTGTCACTGCACCAATCAATAAAGAAAGAAATACAAACACACCCACCATGCCTGTTAGCATTAAATTGCCTGCAGTTGTGAGTAAAGCCCCTATATCCATAATTCTCCCCTGTTTAAAACCAAACACATAAAAAATCGGTTTATTTAAATAACTATTCATCAATAGTAACAAAAACTATTCTTTTGTCTACACGTTGTAAATTGGTAAAACCAATTAATCTAAAAGTAACATATCACCAATAAGGTTAACACCACCTAAAATAGCTTATTTAACCCAGATATATAGATGCTAAAAATGTTCGTTATAAACAAAGAATATATAAAAACACTAATACTTTGTAAAAACACATATATAACAAACCTATTGTGCTAACCCACTAATAACCTTCAAAACAAATGTTAATTGGTCTTACCAAAATAAAGAGCAGCAACAACTATTTATTATCTCATCAGAGACAACTGTGAATAAGTTACCGATAAGATCGTAAAAATTACCAACTCAATATAAAGCCAATCGCGAAAAATAGAAATAAACCATTGATTTAAAACAAAATAAAATACTGGCACATTACTCGCTTATATAAAAACAACACTTTAACACTTAGATAAATCAAGGAGATGACAATGTTACGCTGGACAATTACATTTTTGGTGATCGCACTAATCGCAGCCGTTTTAGGATTTGGTGGTATTGCAGGAGCCGCAGCAGGAATTGCTAAGATCATATTTTTTATCTTTTTAGTTTTACTGGTTATTTCACTTGTCTCTGGCGCTTTACGTGGTAAAAGCCCCAGGTAGATAAGAAACAACGAACTCTCTTTTTAAATTTATATACAAGGAATTACATTATGAAATCATCAACACTTAAAGCAGCAGCTATTGGTCTATTCGCAAGTGCATTTATTATGGGTTGTGAAGACAATCATGCAGAAGAAGCCGGTGAGCGTATTGACGAAGCCGTGACAGATGTTCAAAACAAGGTAGAAGATACCTGTGAAGAAGTAAAAGAAGGCGTTAATGCCGAAGAGACAAATTGCTAATATTATTTATTTAGCTAAGAAACGACCTACGGGTCGTTTTTTTATGCCTAAAATATAAATAGTTTCTAGTCATTTCCCCTTTTAAGCTGCGCATTAGGCTAAAATAATAAAAAATAGCTTTTAAGTGCAAACACATGGTCTTTACAACAACTTATAAACTCGATAAACCTTATTTTTATGAATGCTTCGACCAATCGCTGCCTTATAGTAAGCGTGCACAACCTAAATACTTTTTATTGGCGCTACTTGTGATATTAGGGCTATTTGGCATTTATGGTTTAGGCGATCATTACCTTGGTACATTTTTGCTTATGTTAGCTTTACTTGAGTGCATTGCTTTTTATTATCGTCGTCCTTGGTGGGTAACAAGGCAAATGCTTAGCAGAGCATCTGGCTCTGAAGTCACTCTCACCTTCGACGAGGACGGAATAAAATCAACCAATCATTACAAGAATTACCAATTAGCTTGGCACGACATTAATGAAGTAATTACTACAGATTGCGGCCTATTGTTAAAAAGTAAAAGCGGTATGCAATACATTTCTAAGGCAATACTCGACGAAGAAACGATTGATTTTATAAACAAAAAAGCCACTCAATGAGTGGCTTTTACAAATGTCATAGTTATTAACTAGCACATTTTATACTATGTTGATTAAGCATTGCCCGGATTAGGGTTAGACTTTTCAGCTTGTATGCGCATGTAAATTTCTTCACGATGAACTGATACGTCTTTAGGTGCGTTAACACCGATACGAACTTGATTTCCTTTAACACCCAGAACAGTAACGGTTACTTCGTCACCAATCATCAGGGTCTCGCCTACTCTACGAGTTAGTATTAGCATTCTCTTGCTCCCATGTTCCAATAAAATTATAAGATTCCGCACACACATTTTAATTAAAATTAGACTAAAAAGTAAGTAAAAACTCTCAATCTATTCATTTTCTGTTAAAAATGTCTTATGTAATGCACGAACAGCCAGCTCGAGGTATTTTTCATCTATTAAAACTGAAATCTTTATCTCTGAGGTTGAAACAAACATCACATCAATGTTCTCTTGTGCTAACGAATCAAAAAATAAACTCGCTACCCCAGAATGAGATTTCATCCCCATACCTACAGCTGACACTTTCGCCACATTAGTTAATCCGTCAATTGCCTGTGCGTCAAATTGCTGTTGCTCAGCCGTTAACAAATCAAGTGCGTTTAAATAATCATTTAAATGCACAGTAAAAGCATAGTCGACTTTTTCAACTTTATGATTAATTTGATTAATCATATCTATTTCGATGCCATTATCTGCAAAAAGTTTCAAAATTTTTGCAAGCGCTTTAGTGCCTTGCGGTACTCCATGTACCTTAATCAAACACTCGTCTCGATTAAATGCAATACCCGACACAACGTTACTCCCCACATCGCTCTCCTCAAAACTAATTAATGTACCTTCATCAGGTTTAAAGCTAGATAACACTCTTAATGGTACATTGTGCTTACCAGCCGACTCTACAGAGCGAATATGTAGCACTTTAGCACCTAAACTAGCCAGCTCAAGCATTTCGGCAAAGGTTACATGGCTTAAACGTCGTGCATTAGGTTCAATACGAGGATCTGTTGTATATACGCCATCAACATCAGTATAGATCTGACATTCATCCGCTTTTATTGCACCCGCTATTTCAACCGCAGAGGTATCGGTGCCACCACGCCCAAGCGTAGTCACGTTGCCCTCAATATCGCGTCCTTGAAAGCCGGCAATAATAGCAATACGGTTATGTTCAAGTTCATGTTTTAAACGCGTTGCAGCCACGTCTTCTACACGGGCTTTACCGAACATGTTATCGGTTAATATATTCACCTGATCGGCTAACAAGCTTACCGCAGAATGGCCGCGTTTAATAATCGCCATCGCTAATAAAGCTATAGAGACTTGTTCACCGGTACTGAGTAATACATCGAGTTCACGACTACTCGGGCGAGAGTCGATTTGTTTGGCAAGATTAATTAAGCGATTGGTTTCTCCCGACATTGCCGAAAGCACCACCACCACTTGGTGGCCTTGTTGCTTAGTTTTAACAACAAGGTCGGCGACCGCTTCAATACGCTCTATTGAGCCTACCGAAGTGCCGCCAAATTTTTGAACTATAAGTGCCACTTAAGCTTAAGTACGCTCAGTTAACCAAGCTGTTACGCTATCAAGTGCTGCAGTTAAGTTTTGTGGCTCAGAACCACCCGCTTGCGCCATATCTGGACGACCGCCGCCTTTACCACCTACTTGGCCTGCCATGTGGTTAACTAACTCACCCGCTTTTACTTTACCGGTTAAGTCTTTAGTTACACCCGCAATTAGGCTTACTTTATCACCGCTGGCAACACCTAAAGCAATAACGCCTGAGCCAATCTTATTTTTAAGATCATCAACCATGCCACGAAGCGCTTTTGATTCAGTTCCTTCAACGTTGGCAACTAACAATTTAACCCCATTAATTTCAACCACTGAATCAAGTAACGATGCACCTGCCGCACTGGCTAGTTTATCGTTAAGTTGGGCAACTTGCTTTTCAAGTCCTTTCGACTTTTCAAGTAATGCAGTTACTTTTTCAAGTACTGACGCACTGTCACCTTTTACAAGCGCTGCAACATCTGCTAATTGCTGTTCTTGTTCATTAACATAAGCGATTGCTTCTGCACCGGTTACCGCCTCAATACGACGAACACCGGCAGCAATACCGCTTTCAGATACAATTTTGAATAAACCAATGTCACCTGCACGCTCTACGTGTGTACCACCACAAAGCTCAATTGAGTAATCACCTATGGTTACTACACGTACTTCGTCATCGTACTTTTCGCCAAACAATGCCATAGCACCTTTTGCTTTAGCATCATCAATTGCCATTAGCTCAGTATTAAGTGCAAAGTTACGACGAATTTCGTCATTTACTACACGTTCAATTTCGCGCAGTTCTTGTTTGGTCACCGCTTCAAAATGTGAGAAGTCAAAACGCAGACGATCTGGCTGCACAAGTGAGCCTTTTTGCGATACGTGCTCACCTAAAAGCTGACGTAATGCTTCATGTAAAATGTGCGTAGCTGTGTGATTTTTCTTAATGCTTTCACGACGCGCATCGTCAATAGTCGCATCCACTTTATCGTTAACGCCAATATGCCCTTGAACTGTTCCATGATGAGCAAAAGCATTACCCAATTTAGTGGTATTCGTTACATTAAACTCACCACCGGCAACAGTAATTGTACCGCTATCACCAATTTGGCCGCCTGATTCAGCGTAAAACGGAGTACGGTCTAAAACAATAATACCTTGCTGACCATCTTCTAATAACGATACAGATTCGCCACCGGCAAAAATCTCAACCACAGTGCCACGATAATGATTACTATCGTAGCCTTTAAAATCAGTGTGCTTATCTGATTTTAATTGCTCATTATAATCTGCACCAAATTTGCCCGCTTGCTGTGCTGTTTTACGTTGCACTGCCATGCATGCTTCAAAACCTTGATGGTCAATGGTCATTTGGCGCTCACGCGCTACATCAGCTGTTAAATCGGCAGGGAAACCATAGGTATCGTAAAGTTTAAATACTAAGTCACCTGGGATCACATCCCCGGTTAAATCACTCAAGCTTTCTTCTAAAATAGCTAAACCACGCTCAAGCGTTTTACCAAACTGCTCTTCCTCAATACGCAGTACTTTTTCAATAATTTCTTGTTGCTTAGCAAGCTCTGGGTACGCTTGACCCATTTGCTCAATAAGTGCAGCAACCAATTTATAGAAAAACGCGCCTTTAGCACCTAACTTATTACCGTGACGTACTGCACGACGAATAATACGACGCAATACATAACCACGGCCTTCATTTGATGGCATAACCCCATCTGAAATTAAAAACGCACACGAACGAATATGATCCGCCACCACGCGAAGCGACTTATCATCCATATCTTGTGCATTAGTAACGCTTGCAGCGGCGGCAATTAAGCCTTGGAATAAATCGATTTCGTAGTTTGAATGCACACCTTGTAAAATAGCTGAAATACGCTCAAGGCCCATACCAGTATCAACAGATTGCTTAGGAAGTGGCTCCATAGTCCCGTCGCTTTGACGGTTGTATTGCATAAATACTAAGTTCCAAATTTCAATGAAACGGTCGCCATCTTCTTCAGGAGTGCCCGGAGGACCACCCCAAATGTGCTCACCGTGATCATAAAATATTTCAGAACATGGACCACAAGGGCCGGTATCACCCATAGACCAAAAATTATCGCTCGTTGCAATACGAATAATACGATCTTCAGGTAAACCTATATCGTTAGCCCAGTAGCCAAAGGCTTCTTCGTCATCATGGTAAATGGTCACTAACAGCTTTTCTTTTGGTAGTTTTACAACCTCAGTTAAAAACTCCCACGCAAATTTAATTGCATCTTGCTTAAAGTAATCACCAAAGCTGAAATTACCTAGCATTTCGAAAAAGGTATGATGACGTGCTGTGTAACCAACATTTTCTAAATCGTTGTGTTTACCACCAGCACGCACACAACGCTGAGAGCTAGTTGCGCGTGTATAAGGGCGGCTTTCGGCGCCTAAAAATACATCTTTAAATTGCACCATACCGGCATTATTAAATAACAACGTGGCATCGTTACCCGGTATAAGCGAACTAGAAGGAACAACTTGGTGTTGTTTGCTGGCAAAAAAGTCTAAAAACTGTTGCCTAATCTGTGCGGTAGTCATGTGCTGCATGTGAAAGTCTCACCTGTATTTACTGTGCTTGCATTGCAAAATTTATTTGATCATAGCTAAAACCTCGATACATTAAGTAGCGCACGCGCTTAGCTTTTTCTTTGTACTCGAGGTCTGCCGGTGTCGTTGAATATTTTTTGTTGTACGCTTCCTGCGCGAGCTCAAACCAATCTATTTCCAGCTCATCAACCACTGTTTCAAGCAGTGCTCTATCAATCCCTTTACTCATGGCCTCACTTTGAATTCGCTTTAAGCCATGGCATTTAAATATGTGTTTTCTGACAAACCCTTCACAGTAACGCTGCTCGTTGATAAAATTGTGCTTTTCACACCAATCAAGCAGGTTTTCTATGAACTCGTCGGTTGCTTCTCTTTGCTGTAACTTTTGGGTTAACTCACGGCGCGAATACTCTTGCCGACCAAGCAACCAAAGCACATAGTTTTTTAACTTTTGTTTTAACGTATCATCCATTAAGCGTCAAAGCGTCCGCTTTGCTCGCTACTTAAAGGCTTAATGTTACTGTCATCACTTGGTGGCACAACGGGCATAAAAATAGCCTGATAAGATACAAAGAAACTAATGTAGCAAATTGGCATTAAAATCAACAGCGGTAGTAGCGATAAGAACATCGACAACACCATTAATAATGCGCAAATAATACCATAAACACTTAATGGTAAAATATTATAATAAAACACCATAAACGAACTTTTTAAGGCATTTAAAATACGTTGCTCTTTATTAAAATAAACCAGCGGTACTGCGTAGGCAAACGAAGTAAAGTAAATAGAGAGCGCAATTAAAAACAATGCCACGTTAGCAAGCGAAATACTCTCAAGCATTTGACTAACAGCGGTGTTTGGATCTAGGCCAGGCTGTGTCATAACCGCCATTGCATCAGCAAATAACCCATTGGCGAGCAAGGCAATTAAAATACCGGCACCCATTTGATAAAGCGCTAAGCGAAATATGCCTAACCGATTTCCTTTGGCTGAAAAGGGCTTCAAAATATCGGCTAACATAATTTTTCCGCCCTGCTGCTTGGTAAGCACGGCTTGATAAAAACCAGCGGTTAAAAATGGTGTAGCCAATGCTGCAGCTATTTGTAATACCGGCAAAAATAACGACAACAAGCCAACAATGCCAATAAACAAATGCATAAAAATAAAAGTTAATGGCTGAGTTTTAAAAATTAGCCAACCCGCTTTAAACCATTTTAATGCCGCATCAGCTTTAAAAATTCGTAATTGTGTAGACATACTTGCTCTTAATTAAAACAAAACACGCCGAGTATAACTCGGCGCTGGTTGGTATTACATAGGTGGCAGCGATAAATGCCGTTAATATTAGGGTCTGTTGCCCTTTACGGATTAAAATTTGTTCAAACTAGGGGCGATTTAATCGCGCCGCGAGGTTTGTAACCTAGTGGGCTAAGTAAAAACCGAGCAACAAAGAGTAAATCGCCCCTAGGAAGAACCCTTCGGGCAGCGCCTGTTTGGCATTGATGCTGCGTTATCGCCTATTTATGGGGAATAACCACACCACATAGGCTCTGCCTTGCCTAAATACCAAACAGACTGCTGCAAATTCAACCTTGAAAGGTCAACAGACCCTAAGGTTTTTTAATTTTCTTAATATCTAGCATGTGAGAGCCATGCTTAATCTTTGTCTCTAAATACGCTTTATTACCTGAAAGCCCAGCTTTAATGTGAGCATGAGTACCCACAACAGAATCAACTTCTATACCTGCATCTTTTAATGCATTGAGCTTTTTAGGGTTATTAGTCATTAATTTAACGTGCTTTAAATTAAGCGCATTGAGCATTAACACTGCATCTGAAAAGTCACGTAAGTCATCAGCAAAACCTAAATGGTTATTAGCTTCGTAGGTATTCATACCTTGTGATTGCAGTACATACGCATCAATTTTATTATATAAACCAATACCACGCCCTTCTTGGCGTAAATAAAGTAAAATACCGCCCTGCTCATGCATCATTTCAATACACTCGTTTAACTGCTCACCACAATCACAGCGTGACGAATGAAATACATCACCGGTTAAACATTCAGAATGCATACGAATAAGTGGGACACCTTGCTGGGTATCGGCGTTATTAAATACTAAAGCAACATGCTCTTGGCCATCTTTTAAGCCACTAAACGAGATAATTTCTGCAGGAATATCACTATTTTTGCCAACATTAAGCTGGACTCTTGCTCTTACTTGCGCCACGACCAATCCAAATATTAAAAAACTACGACACGATAAAGTGATAATATCACAAAAGTTCAAAATTGGATCGTAGTACACCCTAAGTAATGTCAAATATATTGCGACGACAGCGGCTATTTTCAATATGTAAGCATAAATATATTAGCAACGCATATTTACCTTGGTTTACCTAAAATGATGACATACACATAAGGATTTGCTAATTTACCACCGACAAATAATAGGGATCATTATGAAACTAAATAAACGTGTATTACTGATGGGCTTAAGTTTATCTGTATTAAGCACCATGTCATTTGCCGAACAAGCAAGTAACGCTCAAGCCGTTTTTAACGACGCGTATCAAAATTACTTAAATGCGGTTAAAACTAAGGAAAATATGCAACAAGCCGCGGAGCAGGCCTACACATTAGGTAAAGCTGTTTACGGTGATAATTCAGATAACACCGCAAACTTAGCTATTAACTATGCTAAATCAATTAATGGCTATGGTAAAAAATGGATTGAAAAACGTTTTTCACTATATCAACAAGCCTACACTATTTCAGTTAACAACCATGGTAACAAATCGTTAGAAACCGTTGATTCTTTGGTTGGTATGGCTAATTTTGCCCCCTCAGCTCAAAAAGCGGACTATTATTTAGAGCAAGTAATTGCAATAGCAAATACAGAAAATAAACCTAAATTTTTGGCCGATATGAAATTAGAAGCGGCAACCATATTAGCCAATAAATTCAGCTACGAAAAATACCGTGAAGCTAAAAACTACTTGGAAGAGGCCGATGAGTATTACCAGGCTAACTTACCTAAAAACTCGGTTGAACAAATAAAAGCTGACTTTTTAATGGCGTCGTTTGCTGAGGGTAGAAAAAGATACGACCAAGCAATTGAACGGCTTAATCGCGTAGTAAAGGTGTTTGATGAAAACTTAAGTTACGATCACAGCGCTGAGCTTACCGCACACTCAAGATTAATTGGCTTGTATGAAAAAAAAGGCAAAAGCGATGAAGCCACTAAGCACTGTATCGCGATTGCTAAAATGGTGCCGTGGAAAGAAAGCCAAGAGCAAACACCGCTATACCGCGTTAACCCTAAATACCCTAAAAACAAAGCGCGATTTAGTAAAGATGGCAGTGTAGTTATGGAGTTTCAAGTAGATGAGTCTGGCTTTGTAAAAAATCCGCAAGTAATTAGTTCTGAGGGTGGCGTGGCCTTTGAAAAATCAGCAGTAGAAGCATTAGCGCAATGGCGCTATGCTCCTAAGTTTGAGCATGGAAAAGCGGTTGCAGCAACTTCCAAAGTACAGCTCGACTTTAAAGTAAACCGTTAATAACATACCAAAGGCGCTTCAAGCGCCTTTTAATTTATCATTAATTTTAACTTAGCTAAAATGTTATCGCTGGCGGCCTCTATTAAATCAAGTACCTTTTCAAAGCCATCATCACCGCCATAGTAAGGATCGGGAATTGCGCTTTGTGCTTGCTCGCCATACTCTAAAAACAACGCAAGCTTGTACTGCAAATGTTCAGGGCAACGTGCGGTTAAATCCGACAGATTTTGTTTATCGGCTGCTAAAATAAGATCAAACTCGCTAAAATCACTACTACGCACCTTGCGCGAAAAAATACCTTTAAAACTATAACCGCGTTTTTCACCAGCCTGCATTGAGCGCCTATCTGGTTGATTACCTTCGTGATGACCAATAGTCCCTGCCGAGTCCACTAGCAGATCAATACCTAACTTTTTAGCGCGAGCTTTTAATACCGCCTCAGCCGTCGGAGATCGACAAATATTACCTAAACAAACAATCAGTACTTTTTTCACTTATGGCTCCCTAAGCTTTGCTAAAAATCGGTGATAAACATTATTTTAATGAAGCTAATATTTTTTGTTCGCCTTCAAGCATGCTCTGCATAGCGGTCCCCTGTTTTACACGGCTATGTAAAGTAGCAAGCTTAGGCCAGCGCGACTCATCAAGTTGCTCACCGCCATGCTCCATATTCATTAACTGGCAGCTCACTGCAATGTCGGCAAGAGTAAAGCTGTTACCAACAAAGAATTCGTTATTCCCTAAATAACCTTCTAAATAATCAAATAAAGGCGGTAATTTTTCATTTAATGCACTTTGCACTAAGGCTTCATCGGTTGGCTTTTGCATTGTAGGAGCAATAATACGCTGCTGAAATACCGTAAATGTTGTCAGTGGAGCCAGCTCGTAATCTGCGTATTTTTCTAGCCAGCGAACAGCTGCACGTTGCTCTATAGTATCACCGAGTAAAGCCGATGAATTAAGGTATTTTTCATCAAGATATTGGCAAATAACGCTAGAATCCGCCAAGTTTAACTCGCCATCTTTTAGCGCCGGAATACGCCCTAACGGATTAACTTCTAAAAACCAGTCAGGCTGATTAAACGGCGAGACTATTTCGAGTTTATAGTCCAGTTGCTTAAGCGCTAAACACACACGTACTTTACGCACATAAGGAGAAAGCGGGACACCATAAAGAATTATACTCATTGTTATTCCTATAAATTAAAACCACTTTAAAACTGCTTTAAAACTGCTTTAAAATTGCATCATTGTAGTCATCAGCATTTAAGGTTAAGTTGAACTTGGCCGCAACGCTATCTAACTCGGCTTGTTTAATCGCTAAATCATCCATAGTGATGGTGTTATCGTCAAGCTGCCATAATAATCGTGAGCCCGCATAACTATATTGAATCGCCAATAATGCATCGGGGTTACCTTCTCGTCCCGCCGCTTTTAGCTTAGCCATTTTACGAGTGATTTTATTAAGCGCTTTTTTAAGCTCCCACACATACACCACCTCACTCATAAAAGGATGTGTTCGGTATTTATTTAACAACCAGCCTATGCCAATACTCGTAACAATTACGCCTAATAAGTTCCAATGAAAATGACTGCCACTTTCATCGGGAAATAATGCAATTAAGGTTTGTGAAATTGCTAAACTGCCCACAGCTAAACCTGCTGCACAGCCGACAATAACGCGATTTAAATGTTTACGATAACGTGCTTTATCTATTTGAATAAGTTGCATAGCTGCCTAAAAGTAAAAAACTAAAAAATACACAGCTCCATTGTAGCTAAACCCATCACAGAGTTAAGACTCTTTTTTAATAAAATACCCGTAGTTTTTGATTTAGCGCCTGTTTTATACTGCTTTCAACATAAAACCAACCAACGATTTTATTTGCACCCACATATTAGGCATAGGATAGTAGGCAACAAATACGACTTAGTATAGGAACATCATGATAAAAACACTGATTGCCACAAGTTTAATATTTTCTTCTTTTAGTACTTTAGCCAATTTAAACACACCGCTAACCCCAGAAGAATTGCGAATTGAAAAAGCCAGCCAAGCGATGCCAGCCGTACTAAGCGCTTTTGCCAGCGAAGTTAATCAATTTGAGCAGCAATTCAAGTCACTCTCAAGCTATGCACAAGCCGTAGATGCCGTTAATGACTACTCAAAACGATTATGGTTTAGTGCAAAAAAACGCATCGCTACAACGCAAAACTTAGATGATCGCGCGCTTTATTGGGCTCGCTTACAATCAAGTAAAATAATTCGTACCACAAAACCTGCATTTTCGCTGAGCGCCGCGCAGCAAACAGTGTTATTAACATTGCTAGAAAACGGAAGCCGAGGTCGCACAGATCTAAGCTACTCACAAAACACCACTAAAAAGATACTACTAACTGGGTTTGACCCATTTTTACTTGATAGAAATATAAACCAAAGTAACCCATCAGGCGTGGCTGCGTTGCTTCTTGATGGCCAAGTAATAAACTATAAAGGGATTAGTGCTGAAATAAACACTGTAATGGTGCCTGTGCGTTATGAAGACTTTGATCAAGGCATTATAGAATCCTTACTTGCCCCTTATTACGCTCTTAATAAAGTTGATATGGTCGTTACCGTTAGCATGGGCCGCAAAGATTTTGATCTTGAACGCTTTCCAGGTAAGCGCCGCAGTGTAACAGCCCCCGACAACGCCAATATAGTGTATGGCGGTACCAAAACAGCGCCGCTCATTCCAAGCTTAAACGACCGCCCATTACCCGGTACTGAGTTTGTAGAATTTAGTTTACCTGTTAGCGCTATGCTAAAGGCAAAAGGCCCTTTTGCGATTAATGATAATCATCATGTTATTACCCTCAAAAAAGACTTTGAGCCTAGCAGTTTTGACGAATTAAAAGAGGCAACTGCAGTACGTGGCGGTGGCGGTGGTTACCTGTCTAACGAAATTTCGTATCGCAGTATTCGGCTGCGTAATCAGCTAAATTCAGATATTCCGACTGGGCATATTCACACTCCTCGAATTGCCCAGTTTGAACCCGAAACCGAAGCTAAAATAGTTAAGCAAATTCAAGCTATGTTAGAGCGCAGTTTAGTCGCGCTCTAACATCGTTTGCTTTTTTAACGTTAGAACATCAATTAAATAGTAAAGCGTAGGAGCACTTAAGTACTTCTACGCTTTATTGCTTTTAAACCGCTAAAAAAGCATGCTGCAATTACATTAAAATTAAAAGTGCTTTGTATCAGCTTTGGCTATTTTGTAATAAAAACTCATTACTTTAATTATTAACTAGATCTTCACAAATTGTGTTCTATGCTCATTTGAGGTTCAGACCTTATTACAGGGACATAGTAATGCTCACAATTAACCACTTTTTTAATTCATTAAACTTAACAAAAAAACTTATCTCCGCCTTTTTAGTTGTTGCCCTAGTGCCAATAACAATAATTATTATTGTCGCAATTAATACAGCTTCAAACTCGATGACAGAACAGGTTTATTCGCGTTTAGACGCTGTGAGTAAAGTAAAACAAAGCGCTGTTAAACGCTATTTTAACAACATTGAAAAAAAGCTTAATGCGCTGCAAGCAAATCCAGAAATGGCCAATATTGCGACAAAGTTTATAGATGGATTTAATAATACCTCCCCTTCAACCTCATCAGAGTCTCTAAATCGCTTTTATAAAGAGTCTTTTGCTCCAAAATTTAAACAGCTAAACCCAACAGATACAGTTTCTTCATCTCTATTAAAGCAAATGAATCCAAAAAGTATTGAGCTGCAATCTCGTTATCTAGCTAATAACCCAAACCCAATTGGTGAAAAACAAAAACTAACCACCACCGAGCAATCAGACTCTTACGAGCAAGCGCACCGCCAATATCATCCTTATCTACGCGATATGACTAATATAAATAAGTTCTACGATATTTTCATTATCGACCCAGCAAATGGCAATATTGTTTACTCTGTTTATAAAGAAGTAGACTTTGCAACATCGCTGCAAACAGGCCCCTACGCTAAAAGTAATTTAGCGAACCTATTTAGACAATTAAAAGATAGCAGCAACCCACAAAAAATTGCTTTTGCAGATTATAAACAGTACTCCCCTTCATATAATGCCCCTGCAAGCTTTATAGGAAAGCCTATTGCTGTTGATGGTAAAATGGTTGCTATTTTAGCTGCCCAATTATCGATTGAAGATATTAATTCAATTATGAAAGAACGCGACGGGTTGGGCGAAAGCGGAGAAACCTACCTTGTTGGCCCTGAAGGGTTAATGCGCTCTGACTCGTATATTGATCCGAAAAACCACTCTGTAGAAAGCTCATTTAGAAACCCAAATAAAGGCACTGTAAATACCTTATCTGTAATCAAAGCACTAAAAAATGAAAAAGGGCAGCATGTTATAAATGACTATAACAATGAAATGGTGCTATCTGCATTTGCACCTGTAAATGTATTTAATGTTCGCTGGGCACTTATAGCAGAAATGGACGAACAAGAAGCTTTTGAGTCAATAACCACACTTTCCCAACAACTCATTGTGATACTTTTCATCACTATTTTCATTGTTACCATTGCCGCATATTGGTTTGCGAAAACACTCACAAAACCAATACATGCACTAGCTGATACGATGAAAAAAGTTGAACAGCAAGGTGACTTTTCATTACGAGCAACAGTCTATTCAAGCGATGAAATAGGCGTTAGCACTCAAGCATTTAACACTCTTCTTGATGCGCTGCAGTTATCTATTAGTGAAACAAATCGCGTTATGAATCAAATGGCTGCGGGTAAATTTGATCAACGTATTGAAGCACCATGTCGAGGGGAGTTAGCTACGTTAAAACAAGCAACCAACGATTGCGCAAGTTCACTAAACGGGGCAATAAACGAATTAAATAACATTGCGATTGCTATGGCTGATGGTCAATTTGATATTCAAATTAATGCCTCAATGTCAGGCGAATTAGGCACCTTAAAAAGTAATATTAACCAATCGCTTTCCTCAATAAACAACACAATGAATAGTATCGTAGATATTATGGCTAACGTAGAGCAAGGTAACTTTAAAGAGCAAATTACCTATCCAGCTAAAGGAAAACTTGCCCAGCTAAAAGACAGCGTGAATAACTCAGTGAATAGCTTAAGTATTGCCATAGATGGTATTAGTGACGTTATGAGTGCATTACGACAGGGCCATTTTTCAGCGCAATTAGATGCCCCCTTAGCTGGACAGCTTGATATCTTAAAACAAGATATTAATTCCAGTATGGCTAATTTAAATAATGTAATGAATGAAATAGGTGAAGTCATGTCCTTTGTTAGTAAAGGTGACTTTAAAAAAATGATTAAAGGTGAAGCCAGCGGTCAACTTGAGCAGTTAAAAAGTAACATCAATACATCAATCACTGCTATTGATAATGCTCTAACTGAAATTTCATCAGTCATGCTAGCAATTAGTCAGGGGCGCTTTGATCATACTATTTCATCGACTATGACAGGCCAGCTAAATAGTTTAAAAACAGATATAAACCACTCGGTAACAAACCTTGAACATGTCATAAATGATCTTAATCAAGTGATGGCTGCAATGGCAAATGGCGATTTTTCTCATCAATTAAAACAACCATTGCAAGGCCAATTGGAAGATTTAAAAAATAATGTTAATGAGTCTACCTCATTAGTTTCATTAGCTATAAATGAAGTAAGTAGCGTTTTGTCAAACTTAGCTAAAGGTGACCTTACCAAAAATATAGAGGGGCAATATCAAGGCGTATTCAACACCCTAAAAAACGACACCAACGCGACCATATTTAAATTAACCAATGTCATTCAAGAAATTCAAGTATCAGCTGGCCAGGTTATGCAAAATGCAGGTGAAATAGCTTCAAGTAATACTGAAATAAGTAAACGCACAGAAGAGCAAGCAGCCAACCTTGAAGAGGCAAGCTCAAGTACTGAGCAAATGCTAGATGAGCTAACTAAAGTATCTGAACAATCAAAAAGTGCCGTGGCATTGGCTAGCAATGCAGAGCAAATTGCTGAAGAAGGAAACCAATTATCAATACAGACTGTTAGCGCGATTGATGAAGTAAATGAAGCCAGTAAAGACATTAACGAAATACTTTCGGTTATTGACAACCTCGCTTTTCAAACTAACTTGCTATCACTTAATGCCGCCGTAGAAGCAGCTAGGGCTGGCGACCACGGAAGAGGCTTTGCTGTAGTCGCTAATGAAGTCGGTGATTTAGCGGGGCGTAGTGCTAAATCAGCAAAGCAAATAAAGAGTATTATTGTAAACAGTAATCAAAAAATAGCACTTGGAACTGAATTAGCCGACACCTCAGGGAAAAAACTAAAACACATAATGCAAGCTGTTAGCGATGTTAGTAAAAATATAATACATATAGCGCACTCAACCTCCGCACAAGAGCAAGCAATTAAAGAGGTTAATCTTGTTGTACAACGGTTAACGGGGCTAACTCAGGCTAACTCAGCGATTACAGA
The DNA here is from genome assembly GCF_048401065.1 of Pseudoalteromonas sp. US3C1004. GTDB lineage: Bacteria > Pseudomonadota > Gammaproteobacteria > Enterobacterales > Alteromonadaceae > Pseudoalteromonas > Pseudoalteromonas undina. Next base: position 468,076 of record NZ_CP183073.1, on the reverse strand, counting down.
AGAAACAATGGCGGCTGCGCGTCAAATGGCAGAACAAGCTACCGAGATGAGAGTACAACTTAATTACTTTCATCTAGAAAAGGAGCAATAATAACCTAAAGGCGCTGCTAGTGATTCTGCTAACGCTATGCCTTTTTTAACTTGAGAAACGCTATGAGCCATTATAATAATGGCTCATCATAAAGTTACGTCACTTTACCCGCTAAATTAAAACGTGGCTGGGTATATAGCTGGCTTTTAACTACCTCAGCTAAAATAGTTACTGCCTGCCAAATCTCTTCAAACGAAGTATAAAGTGGCGTAAAACCAAAGCGTAAAATATTAGGTGCACGAAAATCAGCAATAACCCCTTTTTCAATTAACGCTTGGCATATAGCAAACGCATCGGTATGCGAAAATGCTAATTGGCTACCTCTTTGGCTCGAATTTTCAGTGGAACATAAGCGCAAATCACTTAAGCATGAATGTGTTTGTACTAATTTAATAAATACGTCGGCAAGTGCAATCGACTTTTCTCTTACTTGAGAAATATCTACGTCTTGCCATACATCAAGCGCAGCATCTAAAGCACTCATCGCAATCACACTAGGTGTGCCACATAAATACTGATTTATAGTATCAGCACCTTGATATATTGCATCAAAAGCAAATGGTTTGGCATGACCCATCCAACCTGATAAGGGTTGCTTCACAGCAGCTTGGTGGCGTTTAGCCACATATAAAAATGCAGGTGAGCCTGGGCCACCGTTTAAGTATTTATAGCCACAGCCAACGGCAAAATCAGCATTACAGTTATCAAGTTCAACCGGTAAAGCTCCCGCACTATGGGCTAAATCCCATATCACCAAAATGCCTTTCTCGTGGGCTAACTGGGTGAGCTTTTGCATATCCAGCAACTGACCGGTTCTAAAGTTGACCTGCGTTAATAGCAACACAGCCACTGAATCATTAAGGTTTTGCTCAATACTTTGCTCTGCCACTAATTTAAGCTGACATAAGTCGGGGCCTAATAGCTTACTTAGCCCCTGCACCATGTATAAGTCAGTAGGAAAGTTATCCTCGGTGGATAACACCACATTTCGCTCAGGGTTTAACGATAATGCACTACTTAACAGTTTAAATAAGTTAACTGAAATCGAGTCACAACAAATCACTTGGCCTTTTGCTGCGCCAATAATCGGCGCTATTTTCTCTCCTACCAAAGTTGGTAAATCAATCCATTGGTGATCATTCCAACTTCTAATTAAATGGCTACCCCATTGCTGACTTACCACCTCAGCTACGCGCGATTTTACGGCTTTAGGCAAAGCCCCTAATGAGTTACCATCGAGATAAATAGTGTCTGCGGGTAAATCAAATTCATCACGTTTATTAGCCAGCGGATCGGCTTTATCAAGCGCTACAATCTCATTAAAATTCATTATTACTTCTCATTCAAATTTTTTATTAGTGTCTTAAATGCCTCAGAACCTGGGTGGATCCAATCAAAATGCCCCACACCATCTAGCATAACCACAGGTCGTTTAAGCTGCTCTAAATTAAAAGCTGGCACGATGGTATCTTGGTCACCTTGTAAAATAATACTCTGCGGATGAAGCGACTGCTCGCTCGGGTTCGCTTGCGTGTAAGCCTTGGGTTTATCAGTTGGCATACCTTGCATAAAATCCTTTGTCACTTTTTGACAGCTGTTATTACCGCGTGCATACGCTTTTATATCAGTAATAGGGGCTAAGCCAATAACCCCTTTGAGCTGTTCAATTTCACCACCAGCAAGCAGAGCTAAATGCCCACCAGCGGAGTGTCCTACCACAACCGAGTCAGCTAATTTAAACTCGCCATTATTATATTTACTTACCGCTAAAATTCCGGCTTTTACATCATTAAACGTTGTAGGCCAGCCACCACCGCTTGCGCCGCTTCTTCTATACTCTAAAGACCATACATTAAAACCAGCTTGTGCAAGCCCCGTACTTAACGCGTAGGTATGTTTAATATCGTATGCACTTAGCCAACAACCACCATGAAGTAAAATAACTAACGGGTTTTGCGGCTGTATTTGTTTTGCGCGCCAAAGTAATGCGAACTGCGATTCATTATCCCCATATGCTATTTTTTCATCCGCTGGGTTAAATCCCAATGAAGCCACACTTGCGTATGCCACATTATTATTTACATCAGGAAATTCAACTATCTGCGCGTTGGCATTAACCAAAAAAGGCCATACAACTAAAAATAAAACTATTAAGCTCTTCAAAATAAAATACTTCCTTTTATAACCTTAAAAGCGGTATGACCAAAAAACGCCAGCAGCCATTTATAAAATTTTTATACGACCTACCAGCGTTATTGCGTCATTATTAATAAAATAAATAGGGTATTTATTGGTGTTTAAAAATCGTGCCTTCTTTCATTACAAAATCGACATCCATTAAAGCGCTAATATCGCTAAGTGGGCTGGTGTCCAAAGCAATAATATCAGCAAACTTACCAGGCTCTATGGTGCCCAAGCGCTGGCTCATATCAATTAAATCAGCAGCATTGACGGTTGCCGATTTTAAAATATCAGCAGGAGTCATACCTGCTTGATGCATTAATACCGCTTCTTTTGCGTTAATGCCGTGCTTAGATACGCCACTGTCGGTACCAAATGCAATGTTTACCCCGGCCTTATAAGCCTTAGTAAAATTGTTGAGCATATCGCCCCCCACCCTAATTGCTTTGCTTTTAATTGGCGCAGACATAAAGTCACTGTTTTTTGCTAACCCAACTACGGTGTGCCCTGCAAGCAAAGTAGGGACTAAATAAGCCCCTGTTTCTTTAAATAATTTAATGCCTTCATCATCGGTGTAACTACCGTGCTCTATGCTATCAACGCCCGCACGTAATGCTGCATTAATACCTTGAGCGGCATGCGCATGACTAGCTACTTTTCGCCCTAAACCATGCGCTGTATCAACTACAGCTTTAAGTTCATCGTCTTGCATTTGCTGCCCTGTGCCCGTAGTAGTATCCGAAAGCACGCCACCGGTAGAAGCAACTTTAATTAAATCAGCCCCGTATTTAATTGCATAGCGAGTTTTTTTGCGGCATTCAATAGCGCCATCACACACTGTTGGCGGTGTTTTTATGGTGAGTAAATCTGGGCTCATACCATCAACATCTAAGTGTCCGCCAGTAATAGTAACGCCAGCACCAGCAATAATACGCGGCCCATCAACCCAGCCATTTTCTACGCCTTTACGTAATGCATACATTTGCTCGCTTTGACTTCCCACATCACGCACAGTAGTAAAGCCCGCCATAAGAGTTTTGTTAGCAAAATGCACACTGCGCATTGCTACATCTGCATCAGACATTTCCACCAGCTCTTTTTTATTATCAGGGCCAAGCTCACCTTGTAAATGCACATGCATATCCATAAGTCCCGGCATAACAAAGCGGGTCGATAAATCGATTAACTGAGCATCTTCGCCAAAACGAGTGATGGGTAAAAAGCCCGCTGATACCGAAACTATTTTGCCATTTTCTATTACTACGGTTTGTTTTTGTTGTGGTTTTTCTCCGGGAATAGCCAATAACTCTCCTGCATGAATTACTTTAGTATTTGCATATGCACTAGTAGCACAGAGATTAGCAGCGAAAAAAAACGAGGTAACAACACTCAATCGAAATATGCTCATTAAACTCTCCAGTGATTCGTTCTGCGTTAACAACAACGAAATAACGTTAAAATATTGTTATACAACCAATACCTTATCAGGAAAGTGATAAAAACAAACCTGAAATACACTTTTAGTAAGAATTCTGACCACTATTAAGACTGTCTTGAACTGAAAAAATAAAAGAAGGTGTCTATACTCAACCTTATTGTTGTAATACTTTTCATATGTAGGGAGCTTATGGATATTAAAGACATAAATATTGCGCTGCTAGAAAAGTGTAATTTTCTTTTAATGGTATTTGATAATAATAATCAGCTTAGTTATCTTTCTCCAAGGTGGTCAGAGCTAAATGTTGCAGCTAAAAAAGTACCCACCATTGAAAGCCTTTATGGCTGTTGTACTACTGAAAGCAAAGCTCTATTACAACAACAAATTCTCGCACTAAAATCGCAACATAATGAGTTAGACCAATTTGATATTGAACTAAAATTAGCAACCGATTACTCCATTAAACTAAATTGTTGCTTACATAGTGTGCAGCAAAACCAACACCAACATATGGTTTTAGTTTTTAACCAGCACTTTGCCCAAGTGTCGTCTGTTATTAGCAATAACGAATTACAAACCATCATAGAAAATGCCGGCGAAGTTTTAAAGGTAGGCTATTGGCAACTCGACTGTAAAACTAATCAATTATTTTGGACCGATGAAATTTATACCATCCATGGTGTTTCACCGAGTAACTATTCCCCTCAACTAGATACTGCAATAAATTTTTATCATGAAGATGACAAATCCAAAATAACAGATGCGGTCGAGCAAGCTCTTGCATGCGGACAAGAATGGAGTTGTATAAAGCTTCGTGTTGTAGATGACGATCTACAAGAGCGCACTGTAATATCAAGCGGCAATGTATCGAGAGATTTAAACGGTGAAATCACGAAGCTATATGGCATTTTTCAAGACATCTCAGGGAGTGAAAAAATAGCTCTGGAGCGGGACTTTTTAGTTACTGCACTCAAAGAAACCACAGTAGGAATGGTGATTGCCGATAAAGACAAGCGTGTTATTTGGGTAAATGGCTCATTTGAAAGAATTACAGGCTACCCACTGAATCAAGTAGAAGGTAAAAAGCTTGGCTCTATTTTACAAGGTGAAAAAACTGACACCAACACAATAGAGCAACTCAAAATTCATCTTAAAAAAGGGCTCCCCATAACTACAAGAATTTTAAACTACACAAAAAGTGGTGACCCTTATTGGAATGAACTGGCCATATCACCCATTTTTAGAGATGGAAAAGTAGCTTATTATTTTGCTGTTTAAATAGACGAACTTTATACAGAACACTCAGCGATGAGCTATTAAAAACGCAGAATAAAAATACCTATATTTCGTTATTAATGCTCGACATAGACCATTTTAAAGCAATAAATGATAACTATGGTCACGAAGCTGGCGATTTAAGCTTAAAAGAGCTTACCAATACATTACGCGCTTTAACGAGAAAACAAAATTTTGTATTTCGCCTGGGCGGTGAAGAGTTTTTAATTATTATGCCCAACACAAACAAAGCAGAAGCTAAGCAAGCCGCTGAGCGAATAAAACACGCAGTAAATGAACATAAAGTTTACTATCGCAATTTTAATATTAGCTTTACGGTAAGTATTGGGCTACTTACTCATGATGGCTCTATCAGCTTACAAAACAGCTTAAAATATGTTGATGACTATTTATACGAGGCAAAAACGAAAGGCCGTAATAGAATTGTTGATTGAGCAGTTTTAAATCAATTAGCAAAAACTGTTAAGGTCATATAAGCTAACTACTTGAGCATAATAATTTAATTGCATTTTACGCTCGCGCATCCATTATTATTTTTATTCAATTACTCATTGTTAGGCATATCAAAAACAAGGTTACATAATGATAAAAGCGTCAACACCTGAAGATGAACTATCACGGCTAAAAGACCTATATGAGTATGACGTTTTAGACACTGAAGCTGAGAAATCCTTTGACGACTTAACCCAGCTTGCATCTGATATTTGTGAAACGCCAATCTCACTAATAAGTCTTGTTGATCCCGACAGGCAATGGTTTAAATCAAAGCAAGGTATTGATGTAGACGAAACCGCACGGGATATCTCGTTTTGTTCTCACGCAATTTTAGAAAACCAAGTGTTCGAAGTTCAAAATGCACTTACTGATACCCGCTTTCACGATAATCCCTTGGTTACAAACGACCCAAATATTCGCTTTTATGCAGGTGCACCTCTTATAACTCCTAGAGGCAATGCTATTGGTACGTTATGTGTTATTAGCGATAAACCAAAAAAGCTCTCAAGCAAACAGATAAATGCACTCACGGTTTTGAGCAAAGAAGTTATTGCGCAATTAGAGCTTAGACTTAATAATAAAAAGCTAGTGATGGCATTAGAAAAACAAAAAGCACACAATAAACAACTAGAAAAGTTAAAAGAAGAAGCTGATACAGCCAATAACACAAAAAGTAAATTTTTGGCAAATATGACTCATGAGTTGAGAACCCCATTACATGGGATTTTAAATTTAGCTGAGTTTGCCATATCAGAAGGCACAACAGAGGAAAAAGATAACACCTTAAAAAGTATATTAAAGTCAGCACATTACTTATCAAATATTGTAAACGATATTTTAGACTTTTCTAAAATTGAGGCTGGTAAATTAGAGATTGAACATATCAACTTCAATCTTAATGACGTTATTAGCGATGTAATAAAACCCCAGTTACAGCAAGCGTCTGCTAAAGGTATAAAACTTATTAAGTCGGTAGATCCTAAAATAGCAGAGAATTTAAAAGGCGATCCTCTTCGGGTTTCGCAAATTTTAAATAACCTATGCTCAAATGCGATTAAATTTACCAAAACTGGTCAAGTCGAACTGAAAGTAAGTATTAAAAGCAGTACATTGCAAACACAATTACTCAAATTTGAAGTTATTGATACAGGCCTTGGCATTAATGAGACTGTTCAAGAACATTTATTTAAAGAGTTTCATCAGGCAGACTCATCAACTTCAAGAGAATATGGGGGGACAGGTTTAGGCTTATCAATTTGTGCTCGCTTGAGTGAATTAATGCAAGGGAAGCTTAGCTTTTCCAGCAAAATAGGTAAGGGCTCCACATTTACCTACGAGCAAAACTTTGAGCTTGCTTTATTACCATCAATACCAAAGCAGGACTCTGATATAACAAACCTGCAAGGTTGTACTGTGTTAATTGCCGAAGATAATAAAATAAATCAGCTTATTATCGTTAAAATGCTCAAAGCACATAATGCTAATTTAATTATCGCAGAGGATGGTAAAGAATGCGTTAAGTACTTCAAAGAGCACCCTGTCGACTTAATTTTCATGGATATACAAATGCCTGAAATGGATGGCATAAAAGCCACGCAGGCTATTAGAGCACTCCCTGCAGGTAAAACAGTTCCAATTATAGCTATGACAGCAAATACCCTAAAACAAGACATTGAGCATTATTTAGATATTGGTATGGATGGCTACTTAACTAAACCGTTTGATAAAGCTAAGCTCAATAGCTTACTCAATGTTTATAATCCTAAAAACCTTAATTTAAAAAACTTAGCAGTAAAAATTAGCGATCCTAATGTTTCTAGTGACAGGAAACTAAAGCAAATATGCAAAGAGTTAAAAGCGCTTATTCCCAATGCTAATCGAGTCAGTCTGTGGTTATTTAATAAAGATTACAGTGCATTAAATTGCTTAGCTTGCCTTGATGAAAATAATGACGTGTTAAGTGGAACTGTTCTATACACAGAAAACTCCCCTGCTTATTTCAACTATATTTTAACCAACCAAGTACTCGACGCCTCCGACGCCAGAAATAACGAAGTAACCAAGCCATTCTCTCTCTCTTACTTTGAGCCGCTCAATATTTATTCTTTACTTGATTACATTTATATACTTGATAGCAAACCATTAGGTGTTATTTGTTGTGAAAGTGTAGGCTCAAAGGTAACTTGGAGCCATGTTGATAAAGAGTCGTTAATCAAAGTCGCAGACGTTACTAACTTGTTTTTATCTAAACAAATAAAGCATGAGTAAAACAGGCCTATTTAGTGGCTAAAATTGCCACTAAATAGGGATAAAACTTATTATCAGCCCTTCATATTAAGCCTGCTCTGACTCACGCTGAGTTTGATGTTTATCTGATTTAACTGGCTTTATTTTAAAGAAAAACGTATACAAAACAGGAACAAATCCTAATGTTAAAATTGTTCCCATTGCAAGACCAAACGCAATAGTGCTTGCTTGACCATAAAACAAAACATCTTTAGATAAAATAAGTGGCATTAAGCCTATTATCGTTGTGCAAGTAGACATCAAAATAGGGCGTAAACGCCTTAAAGAAGCATTGATTACCGCCTCAAAGTTTTGTTGATTAGACTGCTCTGCGGTTTGTTGCTCTGAGTACTCTATCTGTTTACGTTCAATATTTATTCGGTCTATTAAAATCACCGCATTATTAATGATAATACCGGCAAGCGCATATAAACCTAAAATAACCATAAACCCAAAGTTTGCTTGCATAACCAACAAACCAAAAGCAGCACCAATAATAATTAGGGGTACGGTTAAAAATACAATACTGGTTGCACGGTAAGAGCGAAATTGCGCAATAATAATAAACACCATAATGGCAATACACAGCGGTAAATTAGCTAAGATAGCAGCTTGCGATTCCGCGGAGTCTCCAATCACCCCGTCGTATTCAATTTTATATCCAGGTGGTAATTTTTCTTTTATTTTAGCAAGCTTCTCTTCAAGTAAGGGCACCATACTTTGCGCCGACATAATTTGATTTTTAGCTTGTACAGTTACGGTACGAAATAAATTTTCACGCGCAATTCGCGCAAATTGCGTTTCATAGCGAATCTCGGCCACTTGCATTAAAGGAACACTGACGCCTCTAGCAGAAGAATAAATACTTACACTATTGATCCGATCTAAATCGTAACGCTCCCTGTCTTGTGCCCTTAATACAATAGGGAATATATCATCACCTTCACGAAACTCGGATATTATGCGTCCAGAAAAATAGGTTTCTAACGCTTGGGCAACATCATTTGAGCTAATTCCGGCACGACGAGCATTTTGCTGATTAACCTCAAGTTTAAGTGTCGTAATGCGGTTTTCCCAATCGCTTTTAATATCAAACGTGCCATCTACATTTCGCAACAAAGTTTTAATTTCATCGCTAACAGAATAAATATAATCACTATCAGGACCTTTAACTTGAATCTCTATTAGTGAAGAATCAGATGGCCCTAAGAACATTTTCGTAACACGCCCCATCACACCAGGGAAATCTTGAGCAAACATCTCACGCACTCTCTTTAATGTAGGATCGGCGAACTTTCGTTCACCTACATCAATCATAAAAAATGCTTTTGAAGGTTCGGGGTCGATAGGTGTAAGTGATAAAACAAACCGAGGACCACCAAATCCAGCATAGGCCGCATATTTTTCAATATGTGGAAAGTGTTCTTTATCATCCAAGTTTTTTGAAATAGCCTGCACCGTTGCGTCAGTTTTACGCATTGAAGTACCCGCTGGCATATCAAGGTACACTAAAATTTGTGCTCGATCAGAATCTGGAAAAAACTTTGCAGGCACTAGACTCATAGCCCAGCCCCCTGCCAAAAATAGTCCTAAAATAACAACAACAAACGCAATACGCGCACGCATAATTTGTCGTAATGCTTTTTCGTAAACCGGGGTGAGGCTATCAAAAAAGCGATTAATTTTACGTCGAACAATATTTTGCTTTTGCCTCGTTTCTTTTTTAACAAAGCGATGACATAAATAAGTAGTAAATGTCAGGCTTAGCGCCCAAGAAGTAAGTAATGCAATTAGCACCACCAAGGAGATCGAGCGCGTATATTCACCGGCACTACTTTGTGCCAACATAAGAGGTAAAAACACAAGAATAGTTGTTAATGATGAAGTTAAAGACGGTATCGCAAGAGTGCCGGAGGTATTACGTACAGCTGTATCACGCGTTTCGCCATCTTCGATACGCTTTTTAAAATCTTCAGCCATTATTATGCCATCATCAACCAAAAGACCAAGCGCAATAATTAAAGTAGCTAGCGACATACGCTCTAATGGAATACCCATAAAGTTCATAACTGAAAGCGTAATTAAAATCGCTGCTGGCACAATCGAGCCCACAATCAGACCAGTGCGTAAGCCTAAAAACATCACTACCACAATTGATACTATAACGATGGTTTGCAAAACACTAAAAGTCACACCAAATACTGCATCTTCAACCACATCGGCTTGGCGCGTAATATTTTTTAATTGATAGCCTGCAGGAATAGTTTGGTTAATTTGAGCTGTCATCGCTTCTATTTTAGGAGTGAACTTAAGCACATCCGCTTGTTCATCCTTAGATATGGCAAAAATAATGGCTTGGCGATTATTGTAATAACTTGTTCTTGATGGGGGATCGACCACTTTACGGCTTATTTTAGCAATATCGCGCAACAATATTGTTTCAGGCTGGTTAGGCACACTGATAAGTGTATTTCTAATATCGGCAAGGTTTTGGTAATTTCCTGAAGGTTGAATAATAAAGTTTTTGCCATTGGCGTCAATAACCCCACTAGGGCGTATAATATTTTGGTTTTTCAAAGCGGCAATTAATTGTTCAGGTGCAATACCCAGTTGAGCGAGCTTAGCATTTTCAATTTCAATAAAAATACGCTCTTGTTGAATGCCCAAAATATCAATTTTTTTAGTGCCCTCAACTTGATGCAGCATATCAGCAATGTGTTGCGCCACATCTTGGCGATCGCCCATACTGTAGGCAGGATCAGCAATAAGTGCCACTGTTAATACGGCAACATCACCAAAATCATCGTTTACTACATAAGGTAATGTCCCATTGGGTAAGTCATCACGCACTGCGTTTATTTGATCGCGCAGTTTATCCCATTGTTGATCAAACTCACTTTGCTCAACACTTTGCTTAAGCTCAGCGTGAATAATAGAACGACCAGGAATAGATACTGAGCGAATTTCGGCAATACTGGGCATTTCACGAATAGCTTCTTCGAGTGTTTTAGTGATCAACAACTCTACTTTTTTTGCGCTCATCCCCGGATAAGCTGTTGTGACAACAGCTTCGCGAATTTTTATTTTAGGGTCTTCTTGCTTTGGTAGTTGATAATAACTAAAGGCGCCAAATAACATAAGGCCAAAAACAATAGCTAACATAAGGCGATTATGGTCACGAGCAAGCTCTGAAATAGTAGGGATCTTCATTGTTTTAAATCTCCGTCACGGGTTATGGGTTAAGTCGCTTAATTTCGCCTTCGATAAGCGTTACTTTTTGCCCATCGTGTAAAAAAGCCATTCCCGCGTTAACAATTTGTTCCCCCTCTTTTAAATCTCCTTTAATTTGCGCTTTTTGCGCAAAAAATTTCATTACATCCACTGTTGTTTTTTGTAAAACGTAGTCAGCTTGCGCTGTTGTTATCAGTTTAAAAACAAAGTGTTGGTTATTTTCTTTTGCCATGATTGCACTTACAGGCACCATAAAACCATGGCTTTCTCCCTGCTGTTGTTTAAATTGCACTTCTGCACTCATACCCGTTCTGATACCTGCGATATCATTAGCTGAGATTTTTAAAATAATAGGAAAAGCATTCGCTCCTTGAGCAGCTGAGCCAATTTCTTTAATTTTAGCATTCAACGATTTATCTAAAGCTGAAATAGTTACCTTTGCCGGTTTATCAATAGTTAACGAGGAGAGAAGCCCTTCAGGCGCAAGCGCTGAGACTTCAAAACTTTCTTTACCTTGGATTAAAAGTGCCGAGATATTAGGGCTAACTTGTTGCGAAGGTTCAATATTACGTTTTGAGATAGTCCCAGCATAGGGCGCAATCAATGTAGTATCTTTTAACTTTTCTTTTGCCATCGCTAATCGCACTTGAGCAATATCGACTTTATCCTTGGCGCTCTCATATTGAGACTTTGCAGCATCGTATTGCGCGCCAGACACCGCACCATCATCAACCAGTGACGCTTTACGTTCAAAATCCTGCTTAACATTTAGCATCGTAGCCTTTGCATTAGAGACCTGTCCTTTGGCCTCTTGCACTGCCAATAAATACTTTGTTTGTTCTAGTTTGGCGAGGGGCTCACCTTTATCAAAAGCTTCACCAATATCAAAAAAAACGTCTTCAACCTTTCCGCTAACCTCAAATGTTAAGGTCGTTGTATCTGCAGGTTGAATAACACCTGACAAAATACGACTATCAAACGAGTTAGTTTTTTTTAACTCAATGGCAGAAACAGGTTTTAATTTTTGCTCAGGAACTTGCTCTTCAGAGCACCCTGACAGCATAAAAATAATAACTAAAAAAACAACTATATGATTCATAATTTCCCTTGATAAATAGTGTATTCAAACCGATTGAACTACTAAACTAACCACAATCAGTCTTCACTATGAGCCATCTAATTTAAAGTATGGCTAACATTGTTATCACCCTGAAAGCTTGGGTATAATGCATTATTCCGGCTGTATTCTTAGCCTCTAAATTGGATCTTCTCCCATGAAAAAACTATCTGCTGTGCAAGTTAAACAACAAGCACTCGTCCTCAATGTTGCTGACAAAATAGAAGAGCAAGGCCGTGCTGAAATTCCAGGTATGCTGCAGTGCTGGTTTGATGTGGAATATCATTTATTTCCGGGCTCTTTACTAATGTGTTTTCAGTTTGAAAACCAACAGGCACTAACTGCGGCAGAGCCTGAGTTATTAAAATGGCAAAAGCGCTTAAGCGGTGCAATGCTTAAAAAAGGCGTAATTTTAAAAGATATGCGTAAACATTTAGTATTTACCTTAAAAGGACCAGACGACTAAACCACTTATTTTGTAAGCGCACTCTACTTTGGTGCGCTCTCCAAATTAAACTTATTAACGTGTTCAATTAGCTCAGGAAAAAACGCTAAAAACAGTCCATCTAGCTCACTATAATGTCGGGTTATATCTTCAGCGGTGCCTGCAAAATTATTAGTAAAGCGAACCCGTTTAGCAATATTATCAAGCGCCCGCCCAACCCCATCAACGCTTTCATACTCTTTAAACCAATCGTTTTGTGTCATACTGGTTACTACACGTTGCATTCGTGTAGGCATTACAGGTATACGCTTATCCAAAAGCGCATAACTGGTTTGCTTAAAATCAATCAGTGATTGGTTATTAAACTGCTGCCAATGCTGAATCAGAAAATGATCAAACACCACATCAACAGCCACGCCTGCAAAGCGCCTGCGCTTGGGTGAAAAAAGCTGTTTAGCTTCTTTAACTAAAGGGTGTGCATCAGTAAATTTATCCACTAAATAATGGTTATCTAGCGCACTTTTAACACTTGTCGGTATGTATGTTAGCTGTCGTTGACCACCAAAATCTCCCAGTAAGTTGCCAAAATGAGAATCAGCCGTAGGCTTTGCTAAATAAAGGTGAGCTAAATAATTCATTGGTTTCCATATAGATTAATATACTAAGCTCAGATAGTTTTAAAAATCAAACGCGTAAAAAGATGGAACGCAGTTCCACCTTTATACTTTTTAGATACTTATAGTGCATCCTGAAATATTACGCTTTTGAAACCTTGCTTGCACCAGCATTATCAAGAATTTCTTCAATACTATTTTTGTTATCGCTGTTATATTTAACACCGACGAGTATTGAACCCTTCTCAATTGCGTCTTCATAATACTTAATTTCATGTTCTGGAATAAATGCGCCGATTGCTGCACCTAGAGTCCCACCAACGGCAGCACCGGCGCCACCAGCTGCAAGTGCTGAAACCAAAGGACCTGCGACTAATAAGCCTGCACCACCCGAAGCGACTGCACCAACAGCGGTAAAACCACCAATAATTGCCGCTAACACGCCACCAGATGCAGCGCCCAGCAAACCGCCCTCTGAAGCTTTGGTACCTTCATCTACAGCAAAGTCTTCCTTTGTATACGAGTCGTTAGCAACAATGCTTATATCCGCCTCACTTACACCTAAAGCTTCTAATCTATAAATGGCTAATGTTGCTTGTGATGCATTGTCGAATAACCCAGTAATAACAGTACTCATAATAACTCCTTTATTTGTTTAAGAAAGTACGCTTAGTAATTAGCAACATTCAAACCAAAGTTTTAATCCTTTAAAATCAGAAAGATAAATAAAAAAAGCAAAGTAGAACTCTACGTTTTAAAGTAAAAGTTGCTAGAAGTTGTAAAAAGTTCACACACATAGGTATAACTCAAGCGATTGAAATATGAGTAGAATTACAAAGAGATTAACGTTATTAGCTTTGTTCTTCTAAAAATATCAACAACCCACGCTCATAGCGACTTAGATACTTAGTCTTACGGGGTAGTTTGTCTAAGTTATTAAAGTCCTTTAGAGATTCTTTACCTCCTTTACACAGCTCAATCAACTTTGGATGAATATATGAATTACGAGCTATTGCTGGGGTATTCCCTAAATTACTTGAAACGCTACCTAACATATCTTTAAGCGAAAGCTGGCCGTTTGATTTATGTAAGACTTCAAATGCCAAAACACTGGCCCGCCATGTTCTAAAATGTTTTGCACTAAACTGCTCACCCATAACACTTTGAATAAACTCATTCACTTCTTTGGAGGTAACATCACAACACTCGCCTTCATCGATATATTGGAATAAGCTCTGCCCAGGCAAATCTTGCAACTGCTGTATGATAGAGCTAAGCACTTTATCTGTTATATTCACTTCTCTTTGCTTACCGGATTTTGCTTTATACTTTAAGCGAATATTTTTACCCGTTAGTTTTGCATGCCGGCTACGTAATGTCGTAGCACCAAAACTATTGTTATGTTTGGCATTTTTTTTAGAACCAACGCGCAGAGCTCCAAGGTCCATTAAACGTACAACGGCTGCAATTGTGCGCTGGCAATCAAGTTCATTACCTCGCAAATATTCCGATAGTTTTGCTCTTAACAAAGGCAGTTTATTTCCAAATAAAACACATGCTTCAAACTTTTTAAGCTCTTGCTGCTCCCTAAACTCGGGATGATAAAAGTATTGCTTGCGGTCTTTGTTGTCGTAGCCAGTAGCTAAAATATGCCCATTTTCTTCTGGGCATAACCATACATCTTTGTATGCGGGGGGAAAAGCGAGACTGTCTAACCGCTCTATTTCATCTTTATCATGTATTTTCTTTCCTGCAGGATCATAATAAACCCATTGGTTTTCATGCCTCTTTCGAGTAATACCCGGCAAGTTATCATCGACATAAATTAGTTTCATTTTATTCCTTTAAATTTTTGTAATCCTCAAATCAAACGGTGCCATCAATAACAAGGGCTAGTTCTCACTAGCCCCAATTTATGCGATTTATCGGCTCCAATACCTAAGATTACGAATTTTTGAGACAAACTCACTTGCGGAAATTTTATTTAAATCCAACCAGCCATCATCAAGCTGTCCATTTAAACCCGTAGCCTCGATTAAAGGAGTTGCTTTATCACTAAAGCCGATATACTTCATATGTGCATAAGCATCACTGACAAAATCTTTCGCCTCCGGTATTTCAGCAAACTTTTTAGCGCCTTCATTAGTGGTAAGCAGAACTATTGCGTCGTAAAGCACCGAAGGACCGCCATTAATCACTTGATCGGCCTCAACAACCTCGCCATTACTGTTTTTAGCACCACCAACTTGAGCCGCAATAACTTCATGACTTGCACCTTCCTCTTTAAGGCTTTGTGTTAATAAATTAAAGGTTTCAGCATCAAAACCATCACTTACTAATATACCAAGCTTCCTGCCTTTAAATGTATTTGGCGCATTTTTTAAAATACTTAGCGCATCAGATACTGGTAAATCTTGACGGGTATCAAGCGCAGCTTCTGCGGCATCTGGCATAGTTTGTAAACCTAAACCCAATGCAACTTGCTCAGCAAGCTTGTTATCAATGTTTAACAGATGAGAAACCACGCGTTCTCTGATACGTAAATGCTCTACTTTAGATAACTCAAAAATCAAAGCATCTTGAATATGCGTTTGCTCAATGTCAGTTTGACTTAAATAGAATTGGCGCGCTTGGCTATAGTGATCACTAAATGTTTCTGAGCGATAGCGTAATTTACCCCCGTCAGTTTCAGATTCTGAGCTTTTGAATCCGTGTACAGGGCACTCTCGCGGGTTGTTTTCACCCCCGCTGAATGAATTAGGTTCGTAATTAACCCGGCCTTTGGGGTTCTGCATTGCCATGTGGCCATCTTGAAGAAAATGTCTCATCGGGCATTTTGGTGCATTAATAGGAATTTGTGTGAAATTAGGCCCACCTAGGCGTTTGGTTTGTGTATCTAGGTAAGAAAAATTACGGCCTTGCAATAAAGGATCGGGAGTAAAATCAAGCCCAGGCACTATATTTTGAGTACAAAATGCAACCTGTTCGGTTTCTGCGAAGAAGTTGTCTACGACTCGATTGAGTACCATTTTACCAATAACTTTAACTGGTACTTGCTCTTCGGGTATCAGTTTAGTGGCATCAAAAACATCGAACTCGAACTCTTCAGCAAATTTTTGATCAAATACTTGAATGCCCAGCTCCCATTCCGGATAGTCACCATTATTAATTGATTCCCACATATCACGACGATGAAAATCAGGATCAGCGCCATTTAATTTCAATGCCTCATTCCAAACCACTGACTGCATACCGCCTTTAGGTTTCCAGTGGAACTTAACAAATTTTTCTTCACCTTGTGCATTAATAAACTTAAAAGTATGAACGCCAAACCCTTCCATAAACCTTAATGAGCGCGGGATAGCTCTATCTGACATTGCCCACATAACCATGTGCATGGATTCTGGCGACAAACTTACAAAATCCCAAAAATTATCGTGGGCTGTTTGCGCTTGTGGAAAACCACGATCTGGTTCTGCTTTTGCGCTATGTATAAGGTCGGGAAACTTCATCGCGTCTTGAATGAAAAAAACTGGGATATTATTGCCTACCAGATCCCAATTACCTTCCTGCGTATAAAACTTAACGGCAAAACCTCGCACATCACGTGCTAAATCAGGCGAGCCCTGATTACCCGCCACTGTTGAAAAGCGTGCAAAAACAGGTGTTTTTTCACCTTTACGTTGAAAAATATCAACAGAAGTCAAATCATCTAAAGCATCATACGTTTCAAAGTAACCATGTGCACCATACCCTCTTGCGTGAACAACTCGCTCAGGAATTCGCTCGTGATCAAAGTGAAACAACTTTTCTCGTAACACATGATCTTCCAATAGTCCTGGTCCGCGTTGACCTGCTTTTAATGAATTTTGATTGTCACTGATAGGGCAACCTTGTGCGGTTGTCATTACGGGATGGTCTTTATTAGCTTTTTGATGAAGCTCTCCTGCATGTCCTTTATTATTTGCATACTTAAATGACTCTGCCATAACTTTTCTTCCTTAAATAATTTTTTGATTGCTATATTTTTATAGGGTTAAAAAACAATAACCAAGCAAAATAAAGACCACCTATAAATAGTTTTAAAATCAATAAGTAAGAAAGAAATGAAAATATTTCACCAATACAAACTATAAAAATTACACAACAAATGTAAGCTTTCCTCAGAGCATCATTTTATTAAATTACTAAGCAATCAGCTTGTTCTGATTTTCATTATTACTGTATTTTTACAATGATAGATTTAGTGAGAACTTTGTCTGTATTGAGGGTTAAGAAAGGTTTGAACGCAAGATGCTACTCAGCTTTTTTCTTGTTTAAAATAGCGTTCTGCTTTTGCACATGTAAGTTTAGATAATGAAAATTTACTCCCTTTATCTGGGCATAGTTTCTTTAAAAGACTTACTGCATAACGCCCACAACTTGGCAAAGTAAATAACTCTTATTCCTCAGTAACACCTAGCGCAGATTGATAACTCAACTGATAAAACACCTTAAGTAATAACATCTGTCTCTGCGGATGAGTGATAGATTTGACCTAGTAATTATTAGATATGACAATATAAAAGATTTTTAAAAAATGATAAAAACATCTTTATTCCTTTAAAAACCTATTTAATTATAATTATTCAGTCAATTACCTAACTCAGTTATTGGCTGCCTTAATATTAAAATATTGATGCTAATATTCTTCAAAACTATCTAACCAATTACAATTGTATTTTGATAATTCAGTAAAGAGTCAGGCCAACTTTGTTATCACTGTTGCTGCATTTTTTCGGTGCTGCTTGAGTCGTAAAACGCCTTGCTTAGCCTTTAATACTAAATGCTATTTTCTATTGCAACCAAGGCTACTCACGCATTATGACAACGACTTTTTTAAGTAAGCCACAGCAAGTCGCGCTGCAACAAGCACTGTTTAGCAGTAAGCTGTTAAACAGTGAGATAGTAACAAGTGATAACCCACCATCACAAAAGCAACAAGCCTATGGGCGTATAGCTGTAATGCTCTATCGCTTTAATTTACAAAAAATAAAATGGCCATCTTTTTTAAAAACAGCAATAACCGCAGCAGCCGAAGAATGTTCATGGTTAGCCAACGAACTTAACAGATGCCAGCAGAGCTACCAAGCCCAACCTAATGACGCCTTAATATTTGAACAATCCGCATTCTTTAGTGGTATTTTTAGCGAAGAACTCGCTTATATTGACACTTTGCTTTGGACTGAAGAATAAGTTGAATAAAGACTCAATTCCAAGACACAGAAATACATAATGTAATCTATGCATTGTCACTTTTACCCGAATAACTAATAATTACTTTAACTACCTAAATAAGTTATGGTTATTTAACAGCTAAACTAGTGTTTTTGTAAAATTAAAAACAACTTTTTTATTATTAATGGACACCTTATATCATTTTAATTAACGTATAATCCGACTTATTTAGAAACAACTTAACTAACAAATTAATCTGTCAGCCTAACGTATTAACTTAATATCAATACTCTAAATTTAAATACGCCAAGAGACTATTTTGCTAAAAATAGTCTCTATAATTTAATCAACGTTATTATTTCATGCCTGCTAGGGTCATCAAAAAGCGGATCACTAGGGACACTAAAAATAATGAAGTAACACTCAATACCCAAATGATAAGCAACCATTTAAATTGATACAGCTTCTTTTTCATATATCCTCCGCAAAGTCTTCTCTTAATATTGCAATTAGCAATTAATGATATCCCTCGGTATCAATAACCTTGCCACGAAACACATAATAAGACCAAAACGTATAAGCCAATATAAATGGCACAATGATAACAACACCAACTAACGTGAATTTTAAACTTGATTCTGGTGCTGCTGCTTCATAGATAGACACGCTCGGCGGAATAATATTGGGCCAAAGGCTAATACATAACCCTAAATACCCCATAAACAGCATACACAGTGTATAAATAAATGGCCGATAATGCTTAGCTGAATTTACCGAGCCAAGTAATAACAAAACAAAAATACCAGTAATAATGGGCAAAGGAGCAAGGTATGCAATATTCGACCAATTAAACCACATTGCTTTGACGTCAGGATTGATCATTGGTGTGTAGATGCTAATACCTAACATACACAATGCTAGTAAAATGGTTAATGGCTTAATAAGTTTACGCATTTGTTTATATAAATTATGCTCTGTTTTGACCACTAACCATGTGGCACCCAATAAGCCATAAGCAAACAATAAACTACACCCTGTAAATAAGCTAAATGGTGTTAACCAGTCCAACGTATCACCAGCAAACTCACCATTTACAACGGGAAAGCCAATAATAACTGCGCCCATTGCGGTTCCTTGAGCAAAGGTTGCCATAAACGAACCTACAAAAAATAGCTTGTCCCATAATGGACGATGAGGTTCTGTTGCTTTAAAACGAAATTCAAACGCAACGCCTCGCAATATTAAGCCAAATAACATCACTAAAATCGGTCCATACAAGGCTGATAATATAACTGAATAAGCCATAGGAAACGCGGTTAACAAACCAGCCCCACCAAGTACTAACCAAGTTTCGTTACCATCCCAAACGGGAGCAACAGAGTTAACCATAATATCTCTTTCATGGTTATTTTTAACCAGAGGAAAAAGTAGGCCAATCCCTAAGTCAAAACCATCTAAAAACACATACATCATTAAACCAAAGCCAATAATGAGTGCCCAAATACTAGGTAAGTTAAAATCCATCATTTAATCTCCTAAAGCTCAATACCATCAGCCGCTGATAATGGACGAGCCGGACGTTTGTTTAGATCGTCTTTATTATCATTGCTAGGCACTTTTTCAGGGCCTTTTTTGATAAGTGCTAACATATAACGTACACCTACCCCGAATACACATACATATAAAACAACAAAAGTAAGTAATGAATAACTCATTGCCGTCATCGAATGAGCAGAGCTTGCATCAACCGTTCTTTGCAACCCATAGACAACCCAGGGTTGTCGTCCAACTTCAGTAACAAACCACCCGGTAAGCATTGCAATCAAACCCGTAGGTCCCATTACTACACAGTATCTCAAGAACCATTTATTCTCGTATATGCGCCTTTTTTTACGTAATACTAACCCAGTAATTCCTAACAAAATCATTAGTAAACCTAAAGCAATCATGATTCTAAAACTAAAAAAAACAATCGGTACATTGGGGCGGTCTTGTGCAGGAACTGATGTTAATGGGGCAATCGTACCATCAACACTATGGGTTAAAATTAGGCTAGCTAGATGTGGGATCTCTATCGCGTAATCGTTACGTTCCTGCTCCATATTTGGCCAGGCAAATAAAACTAAGGGGACACCTTCGCCGGGTTCTGATTCATGCCAATGCCCTTCCATTGCAGCCACTTTAATCGGTTGATACTCAAGTGTATTTAGTCCGTGTATATCTCCTACAAAAGCCTGCATTGGGGCAGTAAACAACAACATCCACATTGCCATCGACAGCATCTTTTTTGCCGCCTGAGTGTGTGAGTTTTTTAATAAATGCCATGCACCAGAGCCACCGACTAATAGTGCAGTCGCTAAAAAAGCTGCTAAGCCCATATGAGCTAAACGATAAGGAAATGAGGGGTTAAATATAATCTCAAACCAATCAACAGGAACCGCTCGGCCGTCAATAATTTCATAGCCTTGAGGTGTTTGCATCCAACTATTAGACGCTAAAATCCAAGTCATCGAAATTAACGTACCGATTGCTACTAAACAGGTGGATGTAAAATGAAGTTTTTCGCCAACTTTATTCCAACCAAAAAGCATAACGCCAAGAAAGCCTGCTTCTAAGAAAAATGCGGTTAGCACCTCATAACTCAATAGTGGCCCAGTAATAGCCCCTGAAAAATTAGAAAACTGACTCCAATTAGTACCAAACTGGTAAGCCATTACAATGCCGGAAACCACACCCATCGCAAAATTGACCGCAAATATTTTCATCCAAAAACGACAAAGCGTCATATATATTGGTTTTCGGGTGTATAACCAAAGCCCTTCAAGTACCGCAAGGAAGCTTGCTAAACCAATGGTTATTGCAGGAAATATAATATGAAAAGAGACTGTAAATGCAAACTGAATACGAGCTAAATCAATAGCTGTTAAATCGATCATAGCGCTAACCTACTCCTAGTTAATTACAGAGCAAACATTAAACTCGTTAGCTATAGTAATATCTTTATTTTTGCAGTACAGGCACAGAAAAATAATTTACAATAGGGACAGATTGTCACCATGAGTGATTTTATGAAGCAGTTAAAATATATAGAGCTTGAGGCTACATTAAAAAAGAGAATATTAGCTCACGGCTTTATGCCAACAGGAAAACTCCCCTCAGTGAGAGAGCTTTGTAAACTACAAAACCTTTCAAAAGCAACCGTTTTACATGCACTACATCGTTTGGAGTCACAAGGGTTTATTTATGTAAAACCTAAGTCAGGTTATTTTGTAACTCAAACAAAGCCAGTCAAAAGAGCGATACCCAAGCAAATAGCAACGCCGTTAACACCGCAAAATGTGTCTGTACCCACTATTTTAAAAGATATAATGACGCGCAGTGCAGCCTTTGATATTTTACCTAGTGCAGGTATACCCAGTGACGCGGCACATTTAACCATTCTTAATCGACATATAACTAAAGCGTTTCGCACTTCTTCGGATCAAAAAGCTTTTTACTATAATAATTCTGATGGTAATTTAGCTTTGAAATATGCATTACTTAGTCACTATCACACACTAAAGCAAAAACCGGATGAGCTTTGCATTACTAATGGCTGCCAGCATAGTTTATTTATTTCACTGATGGCCACTTGTTCACCAGGCGACACTGTGGCTGTTGAATCCCCAACTTTTTACGGGGTGTTGCAAATATTAGAGCAACTTGATCTGAAAATATTAGAAATAGAATGCGATCCAGAGCACGGCTTGAGTATTGTCGATCTGACAAAAAAAATAACCCAGTGGCCAATAAAGGCATGCGTGGTCTCACCTAACTACTCAACACCAACAGGTGCATACATGCCCCAAAATGCAAGAGAAGCACTGCTAAAATTGGCAATTCAACGTAACTTTTGCATTATTGAAGACGACATCTACGGCGATTTATCTTTTCCTCCTTTTTACAGTGAGCCTTTAAAAAGTCTCGACACCCGAGGAGACGTTATTTTATGTAGTTCGTTTTCAAAAAGCTTATCAAGAGATTTACGTATAGGTTGGGTTTTCGGAGGAAAATGGCATGAAAAAATCACTCAACTTAAACTCGTTACACAACTTTCTTCATGTGAATCCATTCAACAAGGATTAGCAAGCTTTATAGAAGGCGGCCACTATCGGCGCTACCTAAATAAACATGTATGTGCAATTAAACAGCAGCAACAACAACTTATTAATTTTTTACAAAGTCATTGGCCAGAAGAAATTCGATTTACACAAGCTCATGGCGGCATATCAATGTGGGTCGAGTTAGATGAGTCAATTGACACCCAAAAAAGCTATAATGAGATACTGCAGCAAGGTATCGTTATGACACCTGGCTCACTTTTTTCAGCATCAGGGCAATATAAAAACTTTTTACGACTAAGTTATATTCACCCTTTCACTAAAAAAAGAGAAGTAGCAATCAAAAAACTATTTTGCACGCTATTTGCTAAAAAAACACAGAATGTGTAGCGAATTTAATCCCACTATATTTTAATAATAAGAATACTTCACATTAGCGACTTTAATAGTAAAGGCAATTATCTGAGCAAGTAAATATACGAAATAGATCAGTAAAAATATAAACAGCTATAGCCGCAGTTCTACAAAACTGCAGCTAAATAGGCTTTTTAAGAGAAATTAAAAGCTATATTTTAAGCTCAGTTTATAATTGACTGGCTCACCTGGTTGAGTCCAAATTGCAGAGTAAGAATTTGAGTAATATTCTTTATCCAGCACGTTATTAATGTTCAGTTGTACAATCACATCTTCATTAACGTTGTAAGTTGCGAACAGGTTCACCAGTGTATACGAAGGTAAGTAGTACGTAGGGTCTATGGTTTCACCTAAGCGTTCCCCCTCATACTGAACAGCTATACCAACGCTTGCATTTAAATCGATTAAATCATTCAATTCTCTTTTAATACGTGCATTTGCACTGTGTTTAGGAATATTGAGTAAAGGGCTACCTTTTGGTAATTTTACCCACCAATCTGTATTAACCGTGTCGTTTGCTGTTTTTGCATCGGTGTAGGTATAGGCCAAATCAAATGAGGTGCGCTCTGTAATATAACCGTGTAAATCAAACTCAACGCCTTCGCTAGTTACCTCGCCTAACGCCGTCGACACGCCTGCTTGCAAATCTGTGGTCAACATATTGCTTTTTTCGGCGCTAAATACAGTAAAGCTACCATTTAGGGTATCGGTGCTAAATTTAACACCCGCCTCAATAGAGGTTGTTGATTCTGGCTCAAATGCATCACCATTTATATCGTAACCACTGTTTGGCCTAAAACCTTCAGAGTAACTGCTGTAATACTGTATGTCGTCTGAGAAAGCATACACTAAGCCTACTCGTGGGCTGAATGTACTCTGATTGCTTTTAGACTGACTTTGATTAATATGATTATCTATTTGCTGATCAAACCAATCATAACGACCGCCTACTTGTACTTTCCACTGCTCAGTGACGTCGATTTGATCTTGAATATAAATCCCGTAGCTATGCTGTACTTCAGTGCTGTTGAATAAAAGTGAGCCTTCGGGTGCTGTTTGCCCATACACAGGGTTATACATATTAATGGCATAGCGCGTATCTTCAAGCGTAGGGCGATATCTATACCAAAGTTTATCAAAATCAAACTTGCTGGCATCGGCACCTATTAATAAATGATGGGTAAACCCAGCAGCAGTAACGCTGCCACTTAGCTCAGTGCGGGCTGAAATATTTTTAGTTTGAAAATCACGCTCGTTATGTTGCCGACTTAAAGTTTCGCCATCAGTAAAATAAACCTGCCTGCTAGGGGCGAGTTCAGCATCACTCGATTCGCTTATAAATTTAGAATCGCTATAGCTAAGCCCATTTAAAAGTGACCATTCCCCTATTTGATGCTCAAAAGTCAGTTGATGAGAAATCGCATCAACCTCTGTTGGTTTATCGCTTGGCTCACCTAAAAACGTTTCAATAGGTAATGCGTCTATCTTCCCGTCTAGGGCAACAATGCCACGGTCAAACGTCACACTCTGATCAACATACTCTAGTTCATAATTTAATTTTGTTGTGTCGGATATTAACCAAAGAATTGAAGGTGTGATCACCGTTTTTTTATTTTCGTGGTAGTCTCTAAAACCCTCACCGTCTTCAATTGCACCATTTACTCTAAAAGCGAGTTCATTGGTAATAGCATTAGTGTAGTCACCTTCAGCGCGATAACTCTGCCAACTCCCTGCAGATACTTTCAAAGAGCCTTGTTCTTCAAACTGTGGCTTTTTAGTGATGATATTAATAGTACCGCCAGGCTCAGAGCGACCATAAAGAGCAGAGCCAGGCCCTTTCATCACTTCTACATAATCAATATTACTGGTATCGCGGGTACCGCTAAAACTTCGACCCGATGAAAAACCATTAATTAAAAAGCCTGAAGGAATATTCTCATCGCCTACTAAGCCACGTACTGCAAAGCTTTCCCACAATCCACCAAAATCATTTTGTTCAGAAATACTCGGCGTTAAATCAAATATATCGGTGAGTGTAGTCACTCCTGCGTCATCGAGGTTTTCTGCTGATATAAACTCAATACTTTGCGGTTGCTCGCTTAAGGGCACATCGCCACGAAAAGCTTGTCTAACACCCGTAACCGCTATTTTCTCTATGTTAGCTGACGCTGAAGCTGCGTATACAGAAGGCGCTAAAATGGTACTTATAGCAATTGATATGGCAGATATTTGGTATCGATTTATTAAGTTCATTCTATCTCTTAGATATCATGCAAGCTTAATCGGTTAAGTTTTTACTAAAATTTTTTTAGTAAAGCCGATTAAATAAACATGAAATACAAATGGTAATTATTGTTATTTGCAATAATATACAAATAGAATAAAAAGAGCTACCCTACAGCAACAAATTTTACAAAGTTATTAGAGGCTGTTTTTTCTTTTTGAATTAAACGTATTCAACATCGAAAAATAAATACCTCCTAAAATTTAGAGAAAAAAATGAAAATATTACCTTTCGCCTGCATGGCATTAGTCACATCAATATCAAGCGCATACAGCGAACAAACACAGGCTCATGCAATATGGTTTGCAGAGCGCTCATCACAGTTGGCCTTTATATATGGCGAAGGCGCACAAGATTTAGATACCGTAAAACGACAAAATAAAATTAAAAGCATTACTGGCTATAACAAAAACTGGCAACAACAAAACGTAAAGCTTGTTGAGTCAGGGCCTATGATGCTGCTAAATGATAAAACCGTTTATGCGGTTACTGGCATGCTCGATAATGGGTTGTGGAGTAAAACAAAGGAAGGTAAATGGTTTGCTAAAGGTCGAGATGCAATCCCCAATGCACTATTAAGCGAACATACTAAAAAGTACGCAGTACATTTACGTGGCCCGCTTGCCCAAGTACCTGCGCTTAAAAATCAGCAATTGCAAATTCTTCCTGTAGGCGAAGAATTTTCAGATCAAAAAGGAGCTATGGTTAGTTACCGCATAACTTTCAATAGTAAAGCTGTTCAAGGTGCTAAAGTAATCAATGATTTAGTAAACGATCCAGATCAAGAAGCAATAGTTAGTAATGATGACGGCTTGGTCACATTGCCATTGCGTAACCAAGGCTTAAACGTAATAGCCGCGATCTACGACGAAAAAAGCACGAATTTAAATGTATTTGATAAAACCGAGCATTTAGCCACACTCTCATTTGTTTTACCCCATGCCGCAGAGTAAACTTTAAATACAGTCAAGTCAGCTCAATTCCTTACTCGCTGGCTGACTTTTCATTCTCAATTATCACTGTTTAGCCCTAAGCGGTGATAATTTAAAAAGTAGCCTTGAAAACCTAACTATTTAATAAAAAAGAAAAAACACCCCAAAACATCACACTTTTATTTATAAAATATTAATCATTAAAGTCGGGGAATTATAATAAATAAAGTTCATAACGCTCACGTCTATCAAAAATAACACAATTAACCTGATTAAAAACCAACCTTTATTTATTAAATTTTTGCTCTACAGTTTATTAATTAGTGGTGCTACAACGAACCTGTTATTTTTCAAAGATACAAGTCGATAAATGGACTGCCAAAAGGAATTTAAAAATGATCTCAAATTTAAATCAAATTGGTTTCACTTCAATTAAAGCAAAATTATTAGCGAGTTTTAGTCTAATAATCATCATGCTAATTGTTACTGCTGGGATTGGTATATATAACCTTTCCATAATGAATGATCAGATGAGTAAAATAATTAATGTTTCAGCTGAAAAAGTAAAACTGGCAGCTAGAGTCAATCAAGGCGCTTTAGCTGTATCTCGAGCTGAAAAAAATATAATTTTGGCAGACTCAAAAGCAGCCATGGATGAATACGCCGACTTCATAGCTCAAACGCGAGATGAAATGCTAGAGCGACGTGCAACTCTTCGCAATTTAGTCAATGACAACGGCAAACGTTTACTCGATGAATTTGCCGCGACATGGGATGAATATATTGAGGTAAATCTTCAAATTCGAGACCTAGCAAGAGCTGATTTAAACGACAAAGCAATAGCCTTATCTAAAAATGAAGGCAGGAGACTAAACGATTTAGCCATTTCTCAAATGGCTAATTTAGTAAATGCAATCGAACAAGATATGGCAAATGACGAGTTAGAAGCTCAAGCACGGCACTCCTCTGCATATAGCTTAATGCTTGTAATTACCCTTGTAGGCTTAATCGCAGGTATTGTTATTGCCATTTTTATCTCTTCGAGAATTACCGGCGCACTTAATCGCCTTTCACATAGAATGAACGATATTGCCGATGGCGAAGGTGATTTAACCGTAACAGTCGACGATTCATCAAAAGATGAAACCGGCGACGTTGCCCGCGCATTTAATAAATTTGTTGCTAAAATTCGCACCACAATAACCTCAGTGGCATCTGAAACCACTCAGGTTGCATCAACTTCCGAAGAGCTTTCAATAGTTAGTAACACCACAAGTGCAGCAGTTAAAAAGCTGCATGATGAAACGCAACAAGTTGCCACCGCTATGACGCAAATGAATGCAACAATTCAAGACGTTGCCAATAGCGCAGAAAATGCAGCCAGTTCAGCAAGTGATTCAAATAATAATGCTAAAGCCGGTGAAAGCATGGTGAACGAAACAGTTCACGCGGTTGATAACCTTACTAAAGAAATTAATCAATCCGCCTCTGCAATTGAAAAGCTACAAGCCGACAGCGAAAATATAAGTACCATATTAGATGTTATTAAAGGCGTATCTGAACAAACAAACTTATTGGCATTAAATGCCGCCATTGAAGCCGCAAGAGCGGGTGAGCAAGGCAGAGGTTTTGCAGTTGTTGCTGATGAAGTACGAACCTTAGCACAACGAACTAAAGAGTCGGCCACCAACATAGAACAAATGATCGATAAGTTTCAATCCGGAATATTAACCGCCATTGAGGTAATGACCAAAAGCCAACAACAAACAGACTTAGTTGTTGAAAAAGTCAGTAAAACAGGTGAAACCCTGCGAACAATCAATGACTACAGCAGCGCAATTAATGATATGAACGCGCAAATAGCCTCAGCCGCTGAACAACAGGCCGTGGTCGCAGATGAGATCAGCCGCAACGTTGTTAATATTAAACAAGTGACAGAGCAATCATCAGCTGCAACTGAGCAAACATCAACAGCAAGTAACGAAATGGCAATACTAGGCAATAACTTATTAAAACTGGTACAACAGTTTAAAGTGTAAGTTCTGGGCTTCTCATGCTTTCAAGCTGAGTAGTGTTCGGCAGCAGGTTTAGCAGTACAAACCACTAAAAGCATAGGTAATAAAAGGAGCTCAAATTGCAGGCATGAATGACTTGTGGTCACCTGCAAACGAGCCCTTTTGACTGCTGCCGGTGAAGAGGTAAAAACTTAAACAAGATTTTACCTCTCTTAAATTAAACTTTTAATTAGATTAGCTGCCCAACAAAGTTAACACTATTATGGGCTAAAATAGGAAACACCAAACTCCCTGTGCGCTCTCTTAGCCAAAGTAAAATAAAGCCGTAGCCGCCTGTTAATAAAATAGCGGGGAAAGAAAAGTGCCACTCTCCACCATTAAACATAACCCCATGAACTAGTCCAAATAACACCACTAAGAGCAACCCTGCAATGTTAATTGACGCACCACCTAAATTATAGCGTTCTGATATGATTGCCAAAGATATACAAAATAAAAGAATCCCTCTAAACATTGGCTCCTCATCAAAGCCTGGCATTGTTGCCTGATAAAGTAAGGTTTCTAAATCGTAATTAGGTTCACCACTCCAAAAAAGTGATACAACTATCTGTAAAATGATAAACAAGCACATAACTGTAAAAGCTGGCTTTATAGAACTTTCATTTTGCCTAAAAGTAAAACCTGCATCCGCAATACGAAAGTTAGCTTTAAATTTAACTAAAGCTAGTAGTACGACTAACCAAAGGATTATTGCCGCTACTTTTCCAGACCAATTCCACGACATATCAGGAAAAAGCATATCCAAGGGGATAACCTTTCCACCTTTAAACAAAGCAAAAAAGTAGCAAACTAAAATACCTAACGAAATCAAAGACCACATTAGATTTAAATCAACTTTTTTAAGTGCTTTTAATATCAAAACTAAAACTAATATAACGCCGACATTTGCAAATAAACCTATAAATAGATCTTCCATGAATACCTCTTTTTTAAAGGCTATTTCTAGCACTTATTTTATTATTGTTTTAAGTAGTACCGAATACTAATCCTAAATTAGATACTATTAAACAATTAGTTATAAAAGAGGTAAGCACTCTAGGTGCAAACAGGATGTTTATAGCAATTAATACTTATATGTAGTTTTGGGGTGGGTATATTTAAAACCAAATGGGTGACCCCTTTCGTTCCTTTTATTCCTAAAACAAGAGGTATAACCCTTTGGTTTTTAAAACTAATCGAAAATAAAACCTTAAAAAATATTCTAAATTAATTTGTAATGTAGTTTTATTAAATTTGTTTTTTATTTAAAGATACTGCTTTGCCTTTGTACATGTAAGCTTAGGTAATGGAAGTTTACTCACTTTGTCTGAGCATAACTTATTTAAAAAATTGACTGCAAAGCGTTCGCACCTTGACAAAGTATACAACTCATATTCCTCAGTAACACCAAGCGCAGATTGATAACTCAACTGATCAAAGTATTCATTAGTACCTAAAGCAATAACATCTTTCTCAGTCTCTGCAGATGAGTGATAGATTTTACCTAGTAAATCATTGGTAAAATCAACAATCGTATTACTTTCAGATAAATCATTCTTAAGTGAACAAACACTAAGATAAGGTGTAGCTTTGCCTACATCAAAATATAAATCATTTCCTGCCGCAAATTGACTAAAAAATATAGTGCTCAAAAAACAAAAAGGTTTAACCAATTCCACCTTACATTTCTCCATGTATTATGTAGATTATATATTCTCAAAAATTCACAGCGACTAATAATCTAATATTTGCTGATTCTGTTGGAGATTATGATTTAAAGCTGGCTTTTTAAGTATTCCACTTGCTTTTTCTGCCGTCTTTTAAGCCTTTTAATAACATTAACACTCACCTTTAAATACTTACTTTTAAAAAGTAGCAATATAAATGAATTAAAAATCATAAATAAAAATGAAAGTTCTAAACCATTAAATAAACGTTCATTTTTTTGCTCAAATATTAAACCTAAAATATAAACTAGAGACACAGCTATAGAGCACCCAGCAACTAAGCGGTAAACTTTAATAACCCAGCTTCTACCTGTAGATATGAGCGCCCCAAGAAAGATAAACACACATATGCCAATAAAAAAACCGATAACCCTAGGCCCAAGCTCATTTATAGCATCGTAAGGCCAAAGCATGACTAACATTGTAAATGCTAATGATGAGTAGCTAATAACGCTTGATACAATGGCTAAAGCACAGACTAAGCTGTATTTTAGTTTTAATATTGAATTACTCTGTAAGCTAGTAGCTCTCACTTCACTGACCATCACCTAAAACCATTATTCAAATAATACAGATGAAAACATTAGTAGTGCGCAAAGCATAAAAATTACAAAATACACTTTAAATAATCTCGAGACGTGAGCTGGTACCTTGTCTCTATCACTTAATAAATTATACCGTTTTGCATACCAATCAAATAAAAATACACTGCTATAATGAAGTAAACCATGAAGCGCCATAAAAATATTTAGGGAATAGTAGCGATTTCCATGCTCTAAAATATCTTCAACCGTTCTGAGATTTTTTGCTTTTAAATAAAAAGCTAAAGGTAAAAGAATGATAAAAATAACACTTAAGCCAACACCAAAAAATATCAAATCCATTATTTAATCAACAAAAAAGAAAAGCAGTTAATCTAAAAAAAAGTACGCCATGAGGCATGCTAATAAAAACATAAGGCTAAATGTTATAAACAAAATATAATAAAGCTTAAACCACATCTGCAAATTTTTGGGTACTTTTTCTCTCTCCTCTATTACCTTATAACGTCTAGCATACCAATCGAATAGAAATATAGAACCGTAGTGCAATGCTCCGCTACCAGCAGTTATGATATTTAATGAGTAAAAACGATTTCCATCATCTAGAACATCCTCTACCAACCGTGTTTTTTATCTTTTATAGCTATTAACATTGGTAATATTATAAAAAAGAAAAGACCCGCAGATGTAAGAAACAGAGTTAAAAACCACAACTTAATAGGCTCCATTACTTTTCAATAACCTCATATATTAACTCGCCTGCAACCCCTCCAGAATAACCTCCACTAACGCCTAATCCAGCACCTTTGGCTTTGTCTCAACATACTTAGCCTTGGTACAAGTTTGCTCATTTCCTTCTGTGTATGCTTTTACAATCTTTGTATTGGCCTAAACACCTGTCAGCGAAGTTCCAATATGGCCCAGACCTTTTTAGGTTTTGGGGCATGTTAAATTGAGTTTAAAAAATAGGGAGGCTTGGCTTTTTGAATAAAAATATTAAGAAATCAAAGTGCCCTGTTTGACCAGTAGTTTCTAATGGGTGACTCATTTCGTTTTTTAGTTCTTCATGGAGATCATTCTAAAGATTAAGACCAGATCTCCATATTAAAAAAGAAAAATTTATAAAGTTAATTAAGATTCACTTATGGTTTTAAGCTCTTTTATGAAACTTTCATCATCTTTTAATAAAAAGCATTTTGCCAGTTGTATATCAACTTCATGCTTGGTTTTCAATTGAGGTGAGTAATTTTTAACCAACAACGCAACCTGCTGAAACTTATTAGCCGAATAGCTACTCATTTCAACAATTCCACCTGTTATTTTACTAATATCATTAGTAGGAATATTATTATCTTTGAAGTACCAAAAAAAGCAATTTGCACTAGCAAAATCCATCAGTGGTTCTTTACTCTTCTCTGGCATAGATGAGCATGAAAAGCTCAAGGTGAATAATAAAAAAACTCCTATTACCTTAAACTTCGACATCACGATGCTTCCCAAAATAAAACGTTATTTGACTGGCTACCATAACCTTTATAAACGCATTTACTTCCATCCCATAAATCTGCATGTCCAGTAGCGTCAGACCAGCCATTTACTTCGTAAATAATAATACCTTTACGACCGTTTAGCTCTTTTTCATGTATTGCTGGTTTATACATATCTGGATTACCGTACTTCTCTGTTAAATACTTAATCAGTATTTTTACTCGAAAAATATACCAGTTTTTATTTTTTCCAGAAGAAACCTGCCCTTCAAATTTTCCATTGGGACCGATAGCTTTGTAGTAAGGAATCTTATGAGTAGAGTCTGCACTATTTAAAGCGAGAGAGATTCGTGTTGCGCATGCGTTATTAAAAACACCAATATCATGATTTAATTCCACTTTACCGCCTATTTTTTTAAAAACAGCTGGCGCAGGCAGTGCAGGATAGTTTTTCTGTAGAGTATTCCATGTAGGTAGATTTATCATAGTTAATTCCTTTTAATTTAGTCTATGTTGTACCTAAATTATATTTTACGAGCTTAAAAAGCAAGCTAAAATACATAACTTTAGAATTGAGCTAATGTAAATCTAATGGGTAAGTAATCTGGTTTTAAATGATCAAAAACTAATATCAGCTACAATAAACATAACAGTATGCATGAGGGCACTGACTATATAAGCCCCTATAAAAAATGCAGCGAATGCTGAAACGGCTCCACCTCCTGTATATCCGGCCTTAGCTTTTTCTATCATTAAAACATAGATGCTCAGCCCTATACTCACTTTAAACCACAGCCAGTAATCGTTACTAAATAACGGTATTGCTGCAAAAGCAATGATCGGTACTAGAATTTTACCTTCTTCGTTTTTGTGTAAAAAATAAAAAGCCATAACAGCAATATATAAAAATGGCGTTACATCACTCATATAAACAACTTCCTTGTAAATATAAAATTAAAATAAATAAATTTTAGCTATTGTACTTATTAATCAGTACTAAGCACTTAAAAACGTCATTAATTGTGTTTACTTTTTAGCTGTGCAATATTAACTCACTATAAAGCGCTAGGAACGCCTGCTCATTAGCAAACTTGATATAAAAATTAAAGGATGAACATGATTAAGCCATTTTACACAAGCTGCTTATTAGCTCTTACTCTATTAATACCCAACCAAGCTAAAGCAGAGCCTGCAGCTTTACAGTACCAGCAAATCCTTAATGATACCCTTTCAGCCAGTGAGCCTGGTGTGTCAGTAATAATAAGTAAAAATGGAAAAACTGTTTTTAAAGGAACCCGAGGGCTTGCCAACCTTGAACACAACATTGTACTAACCAATCAAAGTGTTTTGCGGTTAGGTTCTATTTCAAAACAGTTTACCGCTGCTGCAATTATGATGCTGCAAGAGCAAGGTAAATTATTAACCTCTGACGATATTCATAAGTATGTTCCAAGCTTTCCTACTGAGGGCAACCTCGTCACAATAGAAAACTTACTGACCCACACATCGGGAATAGCAAATTATACCGATGACGACGACCTGTTCGATAAAGAAATACAAGTACCTGCAAGTGTTGATGATACGCTAGCACGTTTTGCCAAGCACCCCATGGTTTTTAAACCAGGCGAAGCAATGGCTTATTCAAATACAGGTTATTCACTACTTGGTAAAATAGTGGAAGTAGCAAGTGGGCAATCTTATAAGGAGTTCGTTGAACAATATATTTTTAAAAAACTGGGGATGACACAAAGTAGCTACGAAGGGCAAGAGCTTGTTCCTCACCGCGCAGCTGGATATGAACAAACAGAGCAAGGCTTTATAAACACAAGTTATATTAATATGGATTGGCCCTATGCCGCAGGGGCGCTTATATCTACTCCAACTGACTTAAATATTTGGTTTAGTGCATTATCATCTGGCAAGCTTATTAGTAAAGCAAGTTATGAGAAGATGGTCAGCCCTTTTAAACTCAACGACGGCAGTTTTTCACCCTACGGTTACGGCCTAGTTATTAAGCCTTTTAATGACTATACGGTAATTAAACACACCGGTGGAATAAATGGCTTTTTAGCACATGCACGCTATATACCCGAGCAAAAACTATACGTAGCTGTACTCGCTAATTCAAACCATATAAACCCTATTTTTATAAACGAAAAACTCACAGCTAAAGTACTAGGTATAGAACTACCAAAATTTAAAAGCGTAAATGTAACAGCGCAGCAACTATCACCCGTTTTAGGCGATTACCGTATTAATAAAAATACTTCTCGCAGCCTAATTTATGAAAATGACGTTTTATATTCTCAGCGCACAGGTGGAAATAAAATAAAGCTAATCCCTATGTCTAAAAATAGTTTTTATTACCCTAATTCAAATAACTATTTAGTCATTGAAAAAAACAGCCAAGGGAAATTAATAATGAAATATTTTAGTGGGTTATCAACCACACCAACTGAGGCAATTAAAATTTAAGATAATTATAATGACACCTATTCTGATTTATCTATTTTTAATGTCTGAAGTCAAGATTTGACCCCTTGCTCTTCTTTGACCCCTTGCTCTTCTTTAATCAATAAGTAGAAAACTATAAATCTAGACCTTTGATGTCTGAAGTCAAGATTTGACCCTTTTGGTTTCATGATAAAATGCGTTCTCGTACTCTATTCGCAGCGGTCTAGACATAATAATTCACTCAATGAGTAGTAAACTATAAATCTAGACCTTTGATGTCTGAAGTCAAGATTTGACCCCTTTGGTTTTATTGAAATTGTAATGTTAATTTTTTAACGACTGACAGTTTTTAGTAACCTATTTTTCTTACTGAGAGTTTGTATAACATTATCACTAAGATTTTCAGGGTATTTCTTAACACCAGTAGATAAAATGATCTGAAAATCGTCATTTCCATTTATCTCTGCAACAGTGCTTAACATCGTATTCAAATTATCGAGATCAATCCCATGAGTTTCTGGAGTATCAATCAAAAGAAAACGTGGAAATGGAATATCCTTGTCTAAAGATAACTTTAACAGCGTCAAATAATAAAAAAATCTTTTAGGAACTCTTGCACTTGCTTCTTTATATTCACCATCATTAACCGAAGGAATATAGTTTCCAGAATCGATTTCCGCATTCCTACAACCTTCTAAGCAATTGACCATGTAATTATTATAAATCTCGTTGAACTCAGAGATTCGTTCTAATAATTCATTTGCAGCAATCGCTTGCATCTTTTGCTCATGTAATTTAGCTTTTTCTAAACTTGTTTTAGCTGCACTGACGTTACTTTGATGACGGGCAAGTTTAGTTTCTAATTTAAGCGCTTGTTTTAAATCATTAACAGATGATTTCAAGTCAAAAATTTTGTCATCTAGTTCCTCTACAACATCTTGATTATTAATCACTTCTATGTTTTCGATTCGATGATATATTTTTTGTTCTAGTCCTGAAATCGTATCTACTAATTCACTAATCGTGCTATTGTGTTCAACTAAATCGTCATCAATATCGGACATCGCTAGTTTAATAGTTTCTATTGACTTTATTTTGGATGACAGCAGCTCGTAATATTCAGAAGGTTCGTAAAAATATCGTTGATATTGCCCTTCTTCTATATCGGAACCACAAATGCACTTGTTTTTTGCCCTTTGGACTGTAGTCAAACAATACGGACAGGTATCGCTAGAGAACAGACTTAATTGCTTATGTGTGTGTAGAATTTTTTCTATTCTTGAAATGTCCTCTACTGTTTTGTCGTATACACTTTTAACATCTAACTTTTCTTTAAATAACTCTTTCTTGGCTCTTTCTTCCCGCTTTAATGATTGCTCTAAGCTAATTAATTGCCTTTTGTCCTTATCTATTAACTCCATACCTGAAGGGTATACAACTTTTGAGCTATAGTGCTCTAGTTTAAGTTTGTTGAGCCTTTCAATATCTTCTTGAGTATCCTCAATTTTCTTTCTTAAATGATGTTCATTTATTACTTCTTTGAATCCATTTTGATCCAAAATTTCAGAGACAATAGACTTATATTCGTTCAAAATTATGCGCTTAGAATCATAATCGCTTTGTTTGCTTTTAGTATCTCCAATAGCTGCATATAAGTCCCTTAAGTTCTTTCCAACTAATATCTCAAAAATAGCATTTCTAACTTGTACCGAGTCAGATACAAAACTATTTTTGTCGTTAGGCTTATAAATTCTTGTCCTATCTGGCTCTTGAGAGTGATAAATTAATCTAGCCAAATCATAAAACCCTAACTTAAAAGACTTACCAGCGCTAAATAACTCCATCACTGGAATATCCAATTTATCCAAAAGCCAATCAGAAAAAATATAAGTTTCCGAGTTACTTCTGTTTACAGGTAAAGAAGCAGCCTTGGGATATTCTTCACCATTAATGATGAATGCCTCGTTAGCTAAAATTTTAATTTTGTTTTCTTTAAAATCACGCAGTAAGTTAAATTTCTGACCAGATAATTTAACGTCAAGTTCTACATAATTATTGTTGTCATAAACTATCTCTTTATGTTCTTCGTCACTACCTGCTATAAACTCATCAACTTTTCCACCTAAAGCGAAATAAATTAAATTAAGTAGAGTAGATTTTCCTGTTCCATTTGGACCTTCGATAACGCTAATTGCTCGGTCAAATTTTGGAGAAACATAGCTATAGTTATTACCAAAATAGCTTACTTGATTAATTCTTATTGAACCCATACACGAAGTCCCTTATTGGTGTATACCTTTTCCACAAATGTCTTTAGTCCAACCACAGAGACTCTAGCCAAAAACTTTTTTAACCCATTAATATTGTTTAGTTCTTCTTCAAAAACTTTCTTATCAAAAAATTCTTTAGGGATGCTTTTGTTTAAAACTTTGACATTTAGCACCTCTGGTGATTTAGTTTTTATGAGTTCAACAAAACCCTTAATTTCAAGAGTTAACAATAGCTTATATACATCTTTTGCGTGAATTGTTCCATTAGTGTATGAGGTGTATAACAAATCCTTGTCTCGTACATTAGCAATATGCGATTCAGGATTTTCATTTAAAATGCTAACTATTGAGTTAGAAGAAATAATATGTATCAAATACGATAATTTTCGGTGATCATTGAACAAGCGGCTCTTCTTTGCCGAAAACTGATCCAAACAAAGAATTAACAAATAAGTCATGTAGTAGTAGTCTTCACCAGAAAGGTGACTAAGCTTTCTTACTTTTTTAGTATCCATCTTCAAAGCCTATACAATATCGTCAAAAGCTAAAAAACAATCGTCAAATAAAGATAAAACGATACCTTTTAGACTATGACGATCATTGATGCGAATTTTGTACGTTTTTTTCCAGTCACTTATTTGTTTTTCAGTAATACTAACTATTTCTTCAACTATCTGATCTAGCTCTTCTTCCGAGTATTTCTTCGTATGATCCAGTGATAGCAGCTCTATAAATTCTTCACCGATTTCGAAAACTTTATATCTTAGCGATACATATTCTCTTCCAAATTCAGCACCAGTAATGCGTTTTGAATTTGTGGCCTGCCGACTTAATCGTTTTAAAGTTTTTTTGGTGATTACATCAGAAACTGCTTTGTATTTATCTTTCAAATTCCGAAAATCTTCATTCTCTAAAGTGTCAAATGCTTTCCAAGCAGGGTCTGTAGGTTTATCACCTTCAATATTACTGCCAACTTTTAAGAAAATATTTTCAATATCAGAGGGGTTAATAAAGCGACCCATTTTACTTTTACTAAATTGCCTTTTTTCAAGAAGCCCTCTACATGCCTGCAATATTAATTCTTCTTTTCCCTTATGATGTGTTATTGAATAATAACTTTGACATTCTTTAATTTTATCAACAGCTACGCTATCTAAATACTCATCAGATTCATCAAATACCCATTCTATTTGTGACAAAAATGACTGAAATCGCTCATCGCTCCATTTCGAGACTTTTGAATAAAAACCTGAGTATCCCTCAATATCACCATTTTCATCCAAAACCTTATATTGGTTACGGTATTCCTCTAAAAAAAGTGCTTTTGAAACTTTTATTTCTTCGTCAGTCAACTCACGATCGTTAACTATTCTTTGTAAAATAGAAAATTCTTTTTCTTTTTTCACACTAGTTACATCAATACCAGATTCAGATAAAAACTCTTTTTTAATTTTTTCTTTTCCTATTTTAGCGCAACAATAAACGGAAAATTTGAGTGCTCTTTCATCCTCTAGAAACTTTAAGTGCTGATCTACAAAAGCAACAAGTGTATTTTTGATCGCGTGGCTATTGAAGCTAATAGCTTTAGAATAAGACTTATTTTCCTCTAACTTATATTCCGCTCCATTAGAGGACTCATGAATTAGTAAAGAATCTTCTATAAACTCTACGGCACAGTATACTGGCTCACCACGGAATTCTTTTATGTAGTCAAGTATACGAATTACAGCACGATTCTTTTGAAAATAAAGGCCCTTCCCTGAGGTATTAACAGCCTCTCTGTTTGTTGTTTCTACCATAACATCCATTTATTCTTATATTTGTAGCTACTACAGGCGATAATTGAGCGATTCCCATTGGCAATAACCCTAAAACAAAAAAGTAAGACTTTAACTTACCATATTTTTAATTATTTATTAATTGGATAAAGTAACTAAAATTCAAACTCCGACTTAAATTCAAAGCAAACCACTACCGCCCTCAGCAGAAGGATGCGTTGCTTCATAAACTTCGGATAGTTCTTTACGACTAACATGCGTGTAAAGTTGTGTTATGAGGATACTGGTATGACCCAGCATTTGAATGTGGCGTAAATCAGCGCCATTACACAAAGTATGCGTTACAATGTTTAAACACACACAAAAAAGCCGTTGCATTGCTGCAACGGCTTTTATTATTTCGATAAATCACACTCTACAGTGGAACTTACTACCCATTAAAGTTCAAAAATTAGTCGCGGTATGTCTCAATCGGAGGACATGCACATACTAAATTACGGTCGCCATATACGTCATCGATACGCGTAACCGTTGGCCAGAACTTGTCTTTAGCTACTGCTGGTACTGGGAAGGCAGCGTAAAAACGATCATACGCGCGGTCCCATTCATTACCTAACACATCAGCTTGTGTGTGCGGTGCAAATACCAATGGGTTGTTTTCGATAGACCATTCACCAGAAATGATTTTATCAATTTCACCTTTAATCGATACCATCGCTTCGATAAAACGGTCAATCTCGCCCTTAGACTCAGATTCAGTTGGCTCAATCATTAATGTGCCCGCTACTGGGAACGACATTGTTGGTGAGTGGAAACCATAATCTTGTAAGCGCTTAGCAACGTCCATTTCAGTAATGCCTGAGGCTTCTTTTAATGGGCGTAGGTCAATAATACATTCGTGAGCAACGCGATTGTTACGGCCACGGTATAAAATTGGGAAGTGCTTGCTAAGCTCATTGCTTAGGTAGTTAGCATTTACAATCGCCATTTCTGTCGCTTGCTTTAAGCCCTCAGAGCCCATCATGGCAATGTAAGCCCATGAAATAGGTAAAATAGCTGCAGAGCCGTAAGGCGCTGCCGATACTGCACCATTTCCTTCATTAGTACCTGGTACGTTAATTACGCTGTGGTTTGGCATAAATGGCGCAAGGTGCGATTTAACACCAATTGGGCCAACACCTGGGCCACCGCCGCCGTGTGGAATACAGAAGGTTTTGTGTAAGTTTAAGTGCGATACGTCTGAGCCAATAAAGCCTGGGCTAGTAACACCTACTTGCGCGTTCATGTTTGCGCCATCCATGTAAACTTGGCCACCATGCTGGTGAACAATTTCACATAACTCACGAATCGTTTCTTCGTATACACCGTGGGTAGATGGGTACGTTACCATGGCACATGATAGATTTTCAGAGACTTCTTCAGCTTTCGCTTTTAGGTCTTCCATGTCGATGTTGCCGTTTTTATCACAGTTAACAACCACAATTTTCATGCTGGCCATTTGTGCCGACGCTGGGTTAGTACCGTGTGCAGAACTTGGAATTAAACATACGTTACGGTGTGCATCCCCTCGTGATTCGTGGTATTTACGAATAGCGATTAAGCCTGCGTATTCACCTTGTGCACCTGAATTTGGTTGCAATGAAACCGCGTCGTAACCGGTAATGTTAACTAGCCAATCGTGTAGTTCGTTAATCATTACTTGATAACCTTCTGCTTGGTCTAGCGGGCAGAATGGGTGAAGGTTTGCAAATTCAGGCCAGGTAACTGGGATCATTTCAGCGGTCGCGTTTAGTTTCATGGTACATGAGCCTAACGAGATCATAGAATGATTAAGCGCTAAATCTTTGTTTTCAAGGCGCTTAATATAGCGAAGCATGTCTGTTTCGCTGTGGTAGCTGTTAAAGTTTGGATGCGTTAGTATTTCATCATCACGCACTAGGCTTGCAGGAATAGAGTCACTGCCATTTGCTTCAACATCAGCGGCAATCGCATCTACACTTAGGCCATGGCCTTCGCCTAAAATAATATCAAATAACTCAGCAACGTCTGCACGGGTTGTGGTTTCTGATACTGAAATTGAATATTCATCCGCATGGTTAGTAGCAAAGTTAACACCTTTAGCTACAGCACGCGCAATCACGTCGGCTTTGTTTTCATCAACCACTGTTAATGTGTCAAACCAAGTAGTGTGCTTAAGTGCCACACCTTTTGCTTTTAAGCCAGTTGCTAAAATATCAGCAAAACGGTGAATGCGTTGTGCAATGGTTTTTAAGCCTTGCGGGCCATGGTATACCGCGTAAAACGCAGCCATGTTCGCTAGCAATACTTGCGCAGTACAAATGTTTGAGTTGGCTTTGTCGCGGCGAATATGTTGCTCGCGGGTTTGCATTGCCATACGTAATGCATCGTTACCTAAACGGTCTTTTGATACACCAATAATACGACCTGGTAATGAACGTTTGTATGCATCACGTGTTGCAAAAAATGCGGCATGAGGACCGCCGTAACCCATAGGTACACCAAAACGTTGTGCTGAACCCAGTACTACGTCGGCGCCTAATTTACCTGGTGCTTTTAATAGTAATAAGCTCATGATATCGGCAGCTACACAGGCAATCGCTTTTTTGCTTTGTACGCCAGCTATTAGGTCTGTTATGTCAACAATTTCGCCTGATGTTGACGGGTATTGGAATAACGCACCAAAAATATCGTGGTTCACAGCATCGGCGGCTTTACCTACAATAATTTCAAAACCAAATTGCTCTGCACGGGTGCTCACTACGTCAATGGTTTGCGTGTGTACGTCGTCGGCAATAAAGAACGCATTGGCTTTTTTAGCTTTAGATACACGTTTTGCAAGGCCCATAGCCTCGGCTGCAGCAGTTGATTCGTCAAGCAGTGAGGCACTTGCTAAATCTAGGCCAGTAATATCTAGGGTCATAGTCTGGAAATTTAATAATGACTCTAAACGCCCTTGTGCAATCTCTGGCTGATACGGTGTGTACGCTGTATACCAACCCGGGTTTTCAAGTACGTTACGTAAAATTACGTGCGGTACGTGAGTTGGGTGGTAGCCTTGGCCAATATACGATTTGAAAACTTTATTTTTGCTTGCTACTGATTTTAAGTAGCTTAGTGTTTCAACTTCGGTGCGGCTTTCGCCGATATTAAGACCTTGCTCAAGACGAATACCAGCAGGTACAGTTTGACCGATCAGCTCTTCAACGCTCGATACTTCAAGAGCGCTAAGCATGTCGTTTACTTGCGCTGGGCTTGGCCCAATATGGCGGCGAATAAAATCTTGCTTTTGCTCTAATTGTTCAAGAGATTTGGCGTTTGACATGTGTCCAGATTCCTATGATCCAAATACTAATGGGTAACTAGTATTGATTAAAATATGTGATGATTTAGCTGCTTACTTTGTATGGAAAAATAAGCGCTTTAATCATAAAAGCCCCAATGTTTTAACATAGAGGGGCTTTTATTAATTAACGATTAGTCTTCGTCAATTGTATGCGCGTAACCTTCAGCGTCTAATAAGTTATCTAACTCAGACTCTTCTGACGCTTTAATGCGGAATAACCAACCGTCGCCGTATGCGTCGTTGTTTACTGTTTCAGGCGCATCTTCTAGCTCTTCGTTAATAGCAACAATTTCACCACTGATTGGCGCGTAAATGTCTGATGCCGCTTTTACTGACTCTGCTACTGCACAGTCTTCGCCAGCATCTACTTCGTCGCCTACTTCTGGTAATTCAACAAATACCATGTCGCCAAGCAGCTCTTGCGCATGCTCAGAAATACCAACAGTGTAAGTGCCGTCGCCTTCGTTACGAACCCACTCATGTGAAGGTGCGTATTTTAACTCGCTAGGGATATTGCTCATTTTTTTCATCCTTTGGTTTAGATTGGGAGAATACCAATAAATGAGGGTGACCTATTTATTGGTATAACCAAATTATTTAGATTATTGATTTACCGTTACGTACAAAGCCCGACTTAACTACTTTTACGTTAACTAATTTTTTACGCATTTCTACTTGAGCTGTGTCGCCGGTTGAACGTGGCACACGTGCTAATGCAACACTATAGCCCAATGTTGGTGAGAATGTGCCAGATGTAATAACACCTTCGCCACCATCAACAATTACTTTAGAACCACTGCGTAGTACGCCTTTTTCTTCAAGAATAAGACCTACTTGCTTGTGAGTACTTTTTTCTGCACGTTGTTTTACCAAAACATCACGACCAATAAAGTCACGATCTTCTGGTTCCCATGCAATAGTCCATGCCATGTTAGCTGCCAGTGGTGATACGCTTTC
Source organism: Pseudoalteromonas sp. US3C1004 (assembly GCF_048401065.1). Lineage (GTDB taxonomy): Bacteria > Pseudomonadota > Gammaproteobacteria > Enterobacterales > Alteromonadaceae > Pseudoalteromonas > Pseudoalteromonas undina. Next base: position 425,302 of record NZ_CP183073.1, on the reverse strand, counting down.
GTCCATATCTAGGCCGTAAAGGTTCATACCTGCTTCTAAACGTAGTGTGTCGCGCGCGCCTAAGCCCGCAGGCGCCACACCGGCATCAAGCAGTTGCTGCCATAAATCGGCTGCTTGCTCGTTTGGTACTACAATTTCGTAACCGTCTTCGCCAGTATAACCTGTTGTAGCAATAAATAAATCACCGGCTTGAACACCAAAAAATGGCTTCATGCCTTCTACTGCAGCTTGCTGGTCTGCGTTTAATACCTGGGCTGTTTTAGCACGTGCATTAGGGCCTTGAACCGCAATCATGGCGTATTCTGGTCTCTCAGTAACCGTTACAGCAAAATCACTCGACACCTTAGCTAAATGTGCTAAATCTTTTTCACGGGTCGCTGAGTTAACCACTAAGCGATAAAATGTTTCGCTAAAGTAGTAAATAATTAAGTCGTCGATTACGCCGCCTTGCTCGTTAAGCATGCCAGTGTAAAGCGCTTTGCCTGGTACGGTTAACTTAGCAACATCATTAGCCACTAGCTTGCGTAAAAACGCTTGTGCTTGCTCACCTTGAATATCAACAATGGTCATGTGTGATACGTCGAACATACCAGCATCGTTACGTACGGCGTTGTGTTCTTCTATTTGTGAGCCGTAGTTAATTGGCATTTCCCAGCCATGAAAATCAACCATTTTTGCGCCGGCTTCAAGGTGCTTTGCATGTAATACTGTTTTAGAAGTCATAATATTCCTTCACTTTTAAATTAACCCATGTGTGTGGGCGTGGCCTCAATTAAATGAGGGGGAATAACATGGTAGCCATTAATAAGCCTACCAAATTGTAATCTTTAACTTTTTACCCGTTAGGCTGCTTGAGTGTTGGTAACACTAAAGCCCTGTTGCTGCATATACTGTTGCCACTTATCAAGCGTGGCCGTTTTAGCAATAACAATAAACTGCTGTTCGTTGTTTTGATCTACTGCAGTAACAAACACGTCTCCACTTTGCGCGCCATAGCAAAGCTGCGCGTCAGCAAGGCGTAACCCTGGGGTTAGTTTAAATGCCTCAACTAAGGTATCAAATGCATTGTCGCCTTTTAAAGTAAAGGTCGCTAAGTCGGTGCGTACCACAAAGTCTATATCGTATCTAAGCTGTTGCTCGTTAATGAGCGCTTGTAATTGCAGGCTAGCATTAACTGGAAGTACAAATCGAAAGGCGGTTTCGCTAAAGTAGTAAACGGCGTAGCTAAAATCAGAATTTAAATCGCCATCCAGTGTGCCTTTAAAGCCAAAGCCACTAGCGGTAAGTTTGGTGAGGTCATGACCTAAAATAGCACTTAAAAATACCGATGCTTCACTACCACTAAAGTCAATAACAACGTGACTGCTATCGGCTTGTAAGGCATTAATAACCGCGCTGTTAGCGTTGCTATGGCGGGCAAACATAATCGGGTTAAAAGTCATAACAAATACCTATCAATCTTTAATAGCAAAAGTATATTGCGCAAGCCTTACAACAACAAATTGTAATTACTTATCAATTGATAAATAATACTTATATATATAGCCATATAAATAGTAATTTTAAATATGAAAAATATTTCAACCGACAGTTTACGAACTTTTGTTATGGTGGTTGAGGTTGGTGGATTTGCCAAAGCAGGCGATTTACTTGGCCTTTCGCAACCTGCGGTGAGCTTACAAGTAAAACGCTTAGAAGACTTACTCGGCTATAAATTATTTAAAAAGCAGGGGCAACGACAAGTGCTCAACCAATATGGCGAGTTATTACTGCCGATGGCAAAGCAAATGGTGCAGCATAACGATGCCATTTTGCAGTTGTTCACCTCAGAAAGTGTAACCGGTAAAGTGCGCTTGGGGATCCCTAGCGAATTTGCCGCGCGTATTTTGCCCTCCATTATTGGCGATTTTGTGGCGCTCTACCCCGAGGTATCACTTGAAGTAAAATCACGTTTAAGTAAACACCTACTCTCTGATGAGCGCCAAGATCAATTTGATTTAGTGTTAGCGCTTAACGAGCAACTTGACTCAGAAAAATTCCCTATTTTTATTCAAGACCAATTAGTGTGGGTGGGCGACCTATCACTGGCACAAAATGAAACGGTAACCTTAGTGACCGCGCCTGAGGGCTGTATTTACCGACGCAGAGCAACTCAGGCGCTTGAAAAAGCAGGCATTAAATATCGTATTGTTTACAGTAATGCCGATTTAACCGGTTTAATTGCCGCATTAAAAGAAGGCTTAGGTATAACAGTGCTCGCAAAAAGTACCGTACCTAACGATTTAGCCTATCACTTACACACTAAACATTTACCTGCGCTTGGTAGCATAGGTATTAGTTTAGTAAAAACCGCCAGCGAACCTGAAAACGCGGTATTTAAACTCGCCGAATTTATTAAGCTGCGCTTAGGCTATCCCACTGCTTAAATAACCTGAACTCTGGATAATAAATCTATCCCACACAGAGTTCAGGTTAAATTAACCGCCACCAGCCAATACATTATCCTAGTTTTATAAGATTAGAATAAACACTTAGTTAAAAATGTTATAAAAATAGCGTGTTTTTACGGCAAATGTAAATATAACTAAAACTTAATAATATTGATTCTCATTCGTTAACATGTTTAAATTACGCCAATTTTAGTAGTTGAACTATTTTTAGGGTAATCAATGTCACATAAATTTTTAGTTTCCTCGTTAACTGCAGCCGTAGCGCTGTCTTTAAGTGCTACAGCAATGGCAAAAGATGCCGGCGGCGTTGAACGCAACTTTGAACAAATTACCGTTATTGGCTCACAAGCAGCAATTAACGATATTCCAGGATCGGCTACATTTATCTCTGATGAAGAATTGCAAAAATTCGAATTTACCGATATTTCTCGCGTATTAGCATCTGTACCAGGTGTATACGTTCAAGAAGAAGATGGCTATGGTCTGCGTCCTAACATTGGTATGCGTGGCACAGGTACTGGCCGTAACGATAAAATTTCAGTAATGGAAGACGGCGTACTCGTTGCACCGGCTCCTTATTCTGCACCATCGGCTTATTACTTCCCAACTATGGGTCGTATGGAATCAATTGAAGTATTAAAAGGTGCTGCCTCAGTTAAATATGGCCCGCGCACTACCGGTGGTGTATTAAATTTACTTTCTCGCAGCTTACCAACTGAAGCAAATAGCTCTATGGGTATGGTTGACGCGGCACTTGGTAGCGATGGTTACTATAAAGGTCACGCTTACTTCGCTAAAGAAAAAAATAACACAGCGGGCTTAATTGAAGTGTTTTCTTACGGCGCTGATGGTTTTAAAGAATTACCAGTAGGCGATGACAATACTGGTTTTGAAAAAAATGACGTACTGGTAAAATTTGGCCATACCTTTGGTGAAAACGATGCCCACAACATTGAGTTTAAAGCTAAGTACTCTGAAGAAACATCAGACGAAACGTACATGGGCTTAACTAACGCCGATTACCAAGAAAATCCTAACCGTCGTTATGCGGCATCGCAAAATGATGAGATGAACACCCGTCATAATGCATACCAAGTAAACTATGCATACCGCTTTGGTGAAGGTTACGAATTTTTAGCAACCGCTTATCTAAATGACTTCCACCGTAACTGGTACAAAGCCAGTAAAGTAAGCGAAAGCTACCTTGAGCAATACAGTGAATTTGAAGCAAACCCAACGGCTGAAGGCATCGAAAACATAGGTGTTAAAGCTAATAACCGCGACTACCAAGCCAAAGGCGTGCAGTCTGAATTACACATTCCAGCGGGCGATCACTACATTACGGTTGGCGTACGTTACCACGAAGATGAAATGGATCGTTTCCAGTGGGAAGACAAATACACGCTTAATCAAGATTTAAGCATGACTCTTACTTCGCAAGGCGCACCTGGCTCTAATAGCAATCGCTTAGACAGCGCAAAAGCAAGCACCCTATTTATTCAAGACGAATGGACAATGGATGCATTAGTTGTGAGTGCAGGTCTGCGTTATGAAGACATTACTATTACCCGTGAAGAATGGGCTAAATCAGATCCAACTCGTAGCCAAGGCTTAACGAAAGATATTTCAAACGATACTGAAATTTTAGTACCGTCTTTAGGTGCTACTTACACACTTAACGACAACGTAACGTTACTTGCAGGCATTCAAAAAGGTTATGCACCCGCAGCGCCAGGCAATGCTGACCAAGACGAAGAAGAAAGCGTCAACATTGAGTTTGGTTCTCGTTTTAATGCAAACGGCTTTAACGGTGAAGTGATTGCATTCTACTCTGATTACGACAACATGCATGGTAACTGTACCGCATCAGTAGGTTGTAGCGACGACAACATTGGCGACCAATACAACTACGGTGAAGTAGAAGTATCAGGCTTTGAATTTAGCGCTGGTCGTACGTTTAATACTGCATCAGTAGCGTTCCCAGTTAAACTGACTTACACCTACACTGATTCAGAGTTTAAAAACACATTTGATTCAGAAATTTGGGGCTCTGTAGAAAAAGGCGATGCAATGCCTTACGTACCAGAAAACCAAGTTGCTTTATCGTTTGGTGCCGAAGTGAATAACTTTGTTGTTAACAGCCAAATACGTTACGTATCGGATGCACATGCTGACCTTTCTGACTCAGGCTTAAATGCGATTGATAGCCGTGTTGTATGGGATTTAGCTGCTAAGTACTTAATTGATGAAAATCAAAAAGTATACCTAAGCGTTGATAACTTATTTGATAAAACCTACATTGCTAATCGCGCAAATGGCGGTATTCAACCTGGTAAGCCACGCTCAGTACAAATGGGTTACTCTTACAGCTTTTAATAAAGCGCTAACTTAAAAGTACAAAAAAGCCGAGATTGATAATCAATCTCGGCTTTTTAATGCCTATGTGATTAGCTTAGGCTTAATTTGTTTCTGCGCGCTGGCGTAACACTTCAAATAAACAAATGCCGGTTGCTACCGATACATTTAAACTTGAAACCGTGCCTGCCATTGGGATTTTAACGAGCACATCACAATGCTCACGCGTTAAGCGGCGCATGCCCTCGCCTTCAGCACCCATCACAATCGCCATTGGGCCTGTTAAGCTGGCATCAAATACATGTGTGTCGGTTTCACCGGCAGTACCTACAACCCAAACACCCGCGTCTTTTATTTCACGCAATGTACGTGCAAGGTTAGTTACCTGAATAAGCGGTACCGTTTCTGCTGCGCCACAGGCTACTTTACGTGCTGTGCCATTAAGCTTTGCTGATTTGTCTTTAGGAACAATCACCGCATGTACGCCCGCTGCATCGGCACTACGTAAGCAAGCACCTAAATTATGCGGATCGGTAATGCCATCAAGCACCAGTAAAAATGGCGTGTCTTCGCGTTCAATGATCTCATCGAGATCTTTCTCATTAAACACTCGCGCCGCTTTTACGTTGGCAATAATGCCTTGATGCTGTTCATCTTTCGCTTTGTTATCAAGCGCTTTTCGTTGCATAAACTGTACTGAAATACCAAACTGACGCGCTTGCTCAATCACAGGCGATAAACGCTTATCATCACGTCCCTTAAGGGCGTATATTTCTATAAAGCGCTCTGGCTCTTTTGCTAAAATTGCTTCAACAGAGTGAAAGCCAAAAATTAATTCATTACTCACGAATTGTTTGCTCCTGGGCTACTACGTTTACGGGCATTTTTACCTGGTCTTTTAGGCTTTTTGACCGCTTTCTTTTTGGTTTTTTTCTTCGCGGTGGTGTCATCCGCTTTTACTTTAGACTTACCCGCTGCCTTAGTTTTACTTGCAGGCTTTTTTCCACCTTTTGGTTTTTTACTGTCGCTTGCTGACTTTTTACCCGGTATTTTACCGGCTTTAAGTTGCGAGCGAACGCTTGCTGGGGCATTCTTTTTTGGCGCACGACGACGCGCATAACGATCTTGAGCCACATCGCCTTTAAGCGTTAAGTTAATTCGGCGATCATCTAAGCTTACCGAGGCAACTTGTACAGTTACTTTATCGCCTAAACGATAAACCGTATGTGTGTGTTCACCCACCAAGCAATGTTTAGCCGCATCATGTTGGAAGTATTCATCACCTAAATTGGTAACATGAATTAATCCATCAATTTGCAAATCATCTAAACGAATAAATAAACCAAAATTAGTAACCGATGAAATAACCCCGTTAAACTCCGTGCCTACATGATCTTGCATGTATTCACATTTTAGCCAATCAGCTACTTCACGGGTGGCATCGTCTGCACGGCGCTCAGTGGTAGAACACTGCTCACCAAGTTGATCGACTTCATCATCGCTGTAAGCGTATTCACCTGAGGTTTGTTGACCTTGCGCTTTTAATACCGCTTTAATTGCACGGTGTACCACTAAATCTGGGTAACGGCGAATTGGCGAGGTAAAGTGTGCGTAGGCCGATAATGCTAAACCAAAGTGACCTATGTTATCTGGCTGATATACCGCTTGCTTCATTGAGCGCAGTAGCATAGTTTGAATAAGCTCAGCTTCAGGACGGTCCCCTAAGCGAGCCAACACATGAGTGATTTCTTTCGGGGTGGGTTCATCGCTTAGCGTGCTCTCAATACCCAACTCAGTTAAAAACTGAGTAAAGTTACCCAGTTTTTCGCTATCAGGTTCATCATGCACCCTAAATAACGCACTTGCTTCGTGTTTCTCAAGTAATTTAGCCGCCGATACATTGGCTAAAATCATACATTCTTCAATCAGCTTGTGCGCATCGTTACGAATAACTGGCACAATAGATTCTATTTTACGCTGTGCGTTAAATACAAAACGGGTTTCGAGTGTTTCAAATTCAATTGCACCACGCTCTTGGCGTGCTGCTTTTAATGCCATGTACATTTGCTGTAAGTCAGTTAAATGTGGCACTACAGCTGCGTATTCTTTACGGAGCTTTTCGTCATTTTGTAAAATGGCATTTACTTTGGTGTAGGTTAAACGAGCATGCGAATTCATTAGTGCTTCGTAAAACTTATAGCCCGACAGCTTACCCTCTTGCGATACGGTCATTTCTGCAACCATACACAGGCGATCAACCTCAGGGTTAAGCGAACACAAACCGTTAGACAATACTTTTGGCAGCATTGGAATAACTTGCTCAGGGAAATACACTGAATTACCGCGCTCTATCGCTTCTTTGTTAAGCGGCGTGTTCATACCTACATAATGGGATACATCGGCAATGGCTACCCATAAACGCCAGCCACCTGATTTTTTAGGTTCACAATAAACAGCGTCATCAAAGTCGCGAGCGTCTTCGCCATCAATAGTGACAAGTGGTAAGCCGCGTAAATCAACACGGCCTTGCTTATCGGCTTCTTCAACAAATTCACCTAAGTGGGCAACTTGCTGCTCAACTTCTTCAGGCCACACGTGTGGAATATCGTGATTACGCAGCGCAACTTCAATTTCCATACCCGGCGCTAAATGCTCGCCCAGTACGTCAATCACTTTACCTACCGCATTCATATTGCGGCTTGGATTTTGAGTTATTTGCACTTGCACCATTTGGTTGTGGCGTGCGCCTTTTTCGTTACCCGGTAAAATAATAATATCTTGGGTAATGCGCGGATCTTCAGCAACCACCACAGCAATACCATGCTCAACAAAATAGCGGCCAACAATAGGCGCTCGCTCATTAGTAAGCACTTTAATAATACGGGCATCGCATTTTGAGCCTGAACCACGCTTAGTGCCTTTCGCAAGAACAATGTCGCCATGTAGCACCATATTCATTTGATGCTTGGCAATAAACCAGTCTTTGCTCTCGCCTTCAACTTCTAAAAAGCCAAAACCGTCTCTGTGACCGACAACTTTGCCTTTGGTTAAACCGGCTTCGTCAATCAGGGCATAACATTTAAATTTATTAAAATACAATTGCCCGTCGCGCTCCATGGCACGAAGTCGGCGCTTAAATGCTATTTGTCGTTCTTCATCATTGACTGCGAGTTCTTCACATAACTGTGTGTAGTTAGCAGGTTTTGAACGCTCTTGAAGGTGAGTAAGTATAAACTCACGACTAGGGACTGGGTTTTCGTACTTTTCTTGTTCTCGACTGAGATTTGGATCTTGGTTTGACATTCACTATCTTGTTAGTTGGTTATGTAAGCATTTTAACTCATATACTCGAAATGAGACAGGTAAAAGCCATTAAACTTTTAATAAAGCGTTATTAGCTTTTGCATTTTGTAGCAATGTAGCTAAATAACACTTAACACCTACTTAATTAATGCACATGAAAGTGAGTAAATTAACTGTAGTTATGTTTACTCACTTTTATAAAAACAGCTTACTTTTGCTGTAGTTTCTTCCACAATAGCGTGCTGATGTTTTCAATAAAAGCCGAGTCTTGTGCAGCCATAACATCGAGTATTGGTTTGTTCATTTGGGTTTTGTTTTGAGCGTATATCCAACGATTTTTATTAAAGCTTTGCGCAAACTCTAACACACCCGCTTGCAAGGCTTGCTCATCAGCAAAAATCGCTTCTACCACATTTTGTTGTAGCAGTTTATGCGCATCAACACGCTCGCCGGTCATAGCTAAGCGGTTAAAAAATTGCGGATTAATCGCTTTATTAATAATCGGAAACATAGACGGTACAAACGGTACCAGTACATCAACTTCAGGAAAGCAGAAAAAGCCTTTGTCCGATTTCATAAACCGAAAATCACAGGCACATGCTAACACCGAGCCATTACCATAAGTGTGACCGTTTAATGCAGCAATGATAGGCATAGGAAATGTCACTATACGTTTAAATAACTGCCCTATCGAATTCATAAAATCAGCAATAACTGTAGGCGTGTTATCTGAACTGGCCATCCACTGTAAATCAATTCCCAATGACCAGCTTTTATCGCTGCTTGAGGTTAATACTACGGCGTTAATATCGCCATTGGCTTCTATGCTATCTAAGTGTTGATTAAGTTCAGCTATAAAACTAGGGTTATGGCGGTTTTCAGCGGTATTCATGGTAAGTATTGCCACGTTTTGCTCAGTGGTAATCTTTATTAATGCGGTCATTCGAGCCTCTTTGAGTGCATTTAGCTGCGCTTTTAGCACTTTTCGTTACTTTTATAGTTATAAACAGCATAGTAACGCGTAGTTTTGATTTTACAATCGCTATTACACTTAAAAAATTAATCCCCTAAATAATTGCATATTAATTATTAAGGCTTTTAAAAATTTCATCTTAAGTAATTAATAGTAATGTTAAACTGCATTAAAAGCAGCGCAAGGAAACGTCATGCAGTCCCAACAACAAAGCTTAATTTACTTACACATTGCCGTCCTTTTATTTGGCGGTACCGCCTTATTCGCAAAGCTAATTGGTTTAAATGCATTAGATATTACCGCTTATCGCGCGGCTATTGCTGGGGTGGCAATTTGTGTGCTACTAATTTTGCAAAAAAAACCAATTAAGCTGCATCACGCCAAAGATTATATGATTGCCATTTTATTAGGCGTTGCCGTAGGTATTCACTGGGTAACCTACTTTGCAGGCATGCAATTGGCGGGAATTACCGTGGGCATGTTAGCTTTTTTTACCTATCCCGTGATCACGGTATTTTTAGAGCCTCTATTTAATAAAAGTAAGCCCAAAACAAAAGATATAATAAGCGCTATAGTGGTGATTATTGGCATTTATTTATTGATCCCTAACGTTAATTTAGGCGATGACATCACTTTAGGCGTTGTGACGGGGGTGGTATCAGCATTGTTTTTTGCTATTCGTAATATTACCCATAAACGCTACTTTAGCGAGTATGGTGGACCGCAAACCATGTTTTATCAAACGTTAGTGGCAAGCCTGATGCTATGTGCTTTTATTGAAGTACCCATAACACAAATTAATGATACTGATTTAATATTGCTGCTTATCGCCGGTGTGGTGTTTACTGCGATGCCGCATTCGTTATTTGCAGCGAGTTTAAAAAATTTATCAGCAGCGACCGCTGGATTGATTTCTTGCTTACAGCCCCTTTATGGCACAATACTGGCTATAATTATTTTGCACGAACGCCCCTCAGTGATGACCCTGATTGGTGGTGCACTGATTGTTAGTGCTGCGTGCTTTGAAACTTGGTCAATCTCACGGAAAAAGCAGCCATGAAAATATTTGCTCATAGAGGCACAAGCACACACTTTCCTGAAAATACACATAGCGCCATTATGGCGGCGTTAAAAGCAAATGTAGATGGCATTGAGGTTGATGTACAAAGCGCACTTGATGACTACGTGATTATTCATGATACCTATCTAGATAGAACTACTAATGGTAAAGGTAAAGTGTGCGACCTAAACGCTCAGCAAATTCAACAATTTGATGCGGGAAACGGTGAGCAAGTGCCTACCTTACAACAACTAATTGACTGGAATAGCAACCAAACCTTACTTAATTTAGAGCTAAAACATACTTTTGAACTAGAAAAGTTTGCTGCGCAACTAGAAATGAATATTACTGCAAATAAGATATCAGCAGACAATATTTTAGTTTCATCATTTAATCATCATCAACTACACTGGCTAAAGAACCGCTTGCCTTGGCTTAAAATTGGCGCACTTACTGCATCAATTCCATTGCAGTATGCGAAGTTTGCTGAAGACTTACAGGCCTTTAGCATTCATGTTGACAAAAACTTTATGAACAAGTCGTTTGTTGACGATGCCAAACTGCGCGGCTTACAGGTGTTTGCCTACACCGTAGATGAAGTTGAAGATATTAAACTGATGCTTGCCTGTGGTGTTGATGGCATTTTTACTAACGACCCTGAACGAACTAAGCATTTTTTGGCGCAATTAAATGAACTATAACTAATTATTTAATTGCTATTTATGCTATAAAAACAATAATTTAGTAGGTCACTATTTAATGAGTAGCTACATGCGTATTTATAATTTTTTAGAACAAACTCTATTTTTTACTTTAACCCGAAAAATAGTGGGTAATTTAAGCTTTGTATTTTTATTTCAAGCTATTACATTATTTTGGTTACACAGTAGCCTCTCTGAAAATCAACAAAGCACAGGGCTATTTTGGGCATTAACCCTGCTGATTGTTGCCGGTTTTATATTTACTATTTTTTATATGCGCTTTTTAATTGTGCGCCCGGTAAAAGCCATGCGCGATACGTTGATTAATATTAATCAACAAGATGCCAACTTAGCTGCCAAACTTCCTCATTTTACTTTTGATGAATTTAGAGATTTAAGTGAACAATATAATCAGTTTACTACGCATTTAAACAGCTTATTAAGTACGACCTACAGCAGCGCTCAAGAAAGCGTGCAAAGTAATAGCCAAGTAACGCAATCAATGCAGCACACAGAGCAGCTAAGCGAACAGCAAATTAACTTAAGCCACACCATAATTAATGCCAGCAACCAAATTACCCAAAGCCTACAAGATATAGTAAGTAACACTGATAGCGTACATCAGGTAAATAATGAACATCTTAGTTTTGTTAAGCTCTCTGCGAGCGAACTGTCAAAACTGGTTGAACAGGTGAGACTTATTAATGAAATGCTGGGTAGTTTTTCTAAAACGATTGCAGGCTTAAAAGAGAATAGTGAAAACATTCGTAGCATTTTAAAAATGGTAGAAGAGTTTTCTGATCAAACTAATTTATTAGCGCTTAATGCGGCAATTGAAGCAGCGCGCGCCGGAGAAGCTGGGCGAGGTTTTGCCGTGGTTGCCGATGAAGTTCGCACCCTATCGGTTAAAGTAAGTGATGCAACCCGCCAAATTAGTGATTTTATTACTCAAATGAATGAGCTGGTTAATGAAACCAATAAAGAGTCTCAGCAGTTAATTAGTCACTCTAATAACGCACAAGCTGCAATCAACGATACCTCAGAAGGTTTTGGAAAAATGCTCAATGAATTTGAGCATAATCAGCAGCAATTACAGCAAATAGCTAACGCAGTTCATTTACTTGAAGATACACAAAATCAAACCCATGAATCGGTTGAACAAATTGTGGCGCTTGGCGAACAAGCAAAACAACAAATAGACACCGCATTGCATGACTCTGAGCAATCACAAAAACTAAGTCAACAAACCCAACAACAGTTAAAGCGTTTTGTAGGCTAGGGTCTGCTGATCTTTCAAGGTTAAATTTGCAGCAGTCTGTTTGGTATTTAGGCAAGGCAGGGCCTATGTGGTGTGGTTATTCCCCATAAATAGGCGATAACGCAGCATCAATGCCAAACAGGCGCTGCCCGAAGGGTTCTGCCTAGGGGCAATTAACTCTTTGTTGCTCGGTTTTTACTTAGCCCACTAGGTTACAAACCTCGCGCCGCGATTAAATCGCCCCTAGTTTGAACAAATTTCAATCCGCAAAGGTCAACAGACCCTAGTTTTACCCAAGCCGCGATTATGCTAAATTACGCGGCTTATAATATAACTGTGTGAAGCATGTGAGCGACGTCAATCTAAATTATGAACAGCTAGCCCAGCAAATAAAGCTATGGGGTCAAGAACTTGGCTTTAGTGAAGTGGGTATTACTGACATTGATTTAACTAAGCATGAAGCACAGCTGCAGCGATGGCTTGATGCGGGTTTTCATGGCTCAATGGATTATATGGCAGCCCATGGTATGAAGCGTGCTCGCCCTAATGAGCTAGTACCCGGAACACAGCGGGTTATTTCAGTTAAAATGAATTACCTCCCACCTGATTCAGGCTTTGCCAAAAACCTTAAAAATACCGAAAAAGCCTATATCAGCCGATATGCCCTTGGCCGTGACTATCATAAGTTGATGCGCAACCGAATCAAACAGTTAGGTAAAAAAATTGAACAACATGTGGGTGACTATAGCTTTAGGCCTTTTGTTGATTCAGCCCCTGTACTTGAACGTCAACTCGCTGAAAAAGCGGGATTAGGCTGGCGCGGAAAGCATTCTTTATTAATAAATAAAGAGGCGGGTTCTTGGTTCTTTTTAGGTGAGCTTTTTGTCGACTTACCTTTACCTATTGATAACGAAAACACTTTTGAGGGCTGCGGCAAATGCGTTGCCTGCATAACACTATGCCCCACTGGTGCTATTGTAGAACCTTATGTGGTTGATGCGCGTAAGTGCATTTCGTATTTAACTATAGAGCATCAAGGTGCTATTCCTGAGCAATACAGAACATTAATGGGAAATCGCATTTATGGCTGTGACGATTGCCAATTGGTATGCCCATGGAACCGCTACGGAAAAATTACTGATGAGGCTGACTTTCATCCTCGTACACAATTAAAAAACAAAGATTTACTCGAGTTATTTGCTTGGGATGAAACTACCTTTTTAAAAAATACCGAGGGCAGTCCAATCCGCCGCATTGGCCATGAACGTTGGCTACGAAATATAGCCGTTGGCTTAGGTAACGCAGATTTTAGCCCGGCAATTATTGCTGCACTCGAAGATAAGCGCCAAGCTGTAAGTGACTTGGTGGGTGAACATATAAATTGGGCACTCGCCCAGCAACACGATAAACAAAGACAAAAGTTGCGTAAAACGGCACGGCTAATTCGTATTGTTGAAAAAGGCTTACCCAGAGACGCATAAGCCTTTTACCTTTTTATGTAATCACTTTCTCTGTGAACTATTAGCTCTCTTTGCGCATAATTTACTAACATCTAATTTAACACAGAGAAGAGAATGAGGAGTAAATGAGAAACCACTATTAAAGTACAGCTCTTAGTTAACCTGTTACTCATACCTTTCGTTTTTAACCTTTAAAAGACGCGACATAAAGTCGCTGCTACAAGTTCTTTGCCTAATCGTAGTAAGGAATTTACCCCCCGTCTCGCAGCCCGTAGCCCGCACCTTTAGCCTTTCAACAATAAAGCGAGATCTTGCTCTATCTCTGCGAACGCTTTTTTAACCTGATCAACAGATTCTTGGCGTGCCACCGAATTTTGAATCGTTTCGTCGACCTTTTTGTAAATAAACACTTCCTGGTCTTCATCGAGTCCCATGGTTGGGATCCGCTCTTCTAACTCCTCTTGAAGTTGTTTAAATACTTTTTCGTTATTTATCCGGCTGTCGTTGAGCAATCCAATTAAACTATGAAATTTACTGTGAACAGTACTCGCCACTTTGTTTAATCGCTCTTGCTGCGAAACCAACATTTTCTTAGTAGTAATAGCGCGCAATTGCTGTTCGGTTACACTTACAATAAAACAAATATGATCACGTATACGCCCATGCTTCTGCTCATCTTGTTCTGGCATATTCAAAATCAATAAACTGACAAACTCGTAATTAACCAAAATACGATGAGAAAACTCATGTAACCTACCTTTGTTTTTAAGCATTTCAAATAACTCAATCACAATCGGCGAACACACACCGTTTAAAGCAAAGTGCGATTTGGTGTCGTTACATCTAAATTCAATATTACTTTGTAGACCAAATGTCTGTAAGCACTCCACTAATGCCTTACCTAACTCCTCTACATCGTTGATAAAACCGATATTTTCAATATAGTTAACTATCTGACCCATTTCACTGCTATTTGCCATAGCATTAAAAGCGGTTGAGGTTGCTTCTTTTACTTGCTTTTCAAGCTGTTGTTTTTCTATTAATACTTGATTTAACTTATTCAGCTTTTGCTTAAGCTCATCGTGCCCAAACGGTTTTACAATATAGTCTTCAGCACCTACTGAATAACCTTCCATACGTTCCTCAACGGTCCCCCTTGCCGATACAAACATCACTATAATATCTTGTGTTTTAGGGTTGGCTTTGAGCTCTTTACATACTTCGTAACCATTCATTTTTGGCATGCTTACATCAAGTAAGATAACCTGCGGCATATACTCTTCAACCATGCTCAAGCATTCCGGGCCACTCGAAGCCAGCTTAAGTTCAAAATCTAATTCCTCTAGGATTTCTTCTATTATTTCGAGGTTAAATGGTTCATCGTCGACTGCAAGAATTTTAGTTAAAGCCATAATTTTTCGTCCATATAAATCGTGTTCATTAAAACAATTCGGTTATTAGCTACTATTTTTCACTAATTGCTCATCGGCTAAATATTCATCGAGGTTTATTTCCAAAGGAACCTGAATGCTAATGGTTGCCCCACCAAGTTCGTTATTACAGGCTTTTATAGTTCCTTGATGTAAAGAAACAAATTCACGGCACAGCGTAAGTCCTAATCCTGTTCCCCCTGCGCCACTATTTGTTTTGCTACTTTGCACAAATTTTTGAAAAACAGTTTCAAGCTCGTCTTCTGGTATGCCTATTCCGCTATCTATTACTTCAATATTTGCACACCCACTGTCTGTTTCCAATGCAACTTCGATAGTGCTATGTTCTTCGCTAAATTTTAATGCATTACTCAATACGTTTCTAAGTACCTGATTAATTTGCTCTTCATCGCATTGCGCTATAACAGGCGGCTTATCTGATTTAAATGCAATTTTAATATCTTTTTCTATGGCAATTCCGGACACATCATCAATACTTGTTTTAACAATAGTCGTTAAATCGCATGCTCGCGGGTTAAATGGGAATTTACCTACATCTAATTTCGACAAATCGAGTAAATTGTTAAGTAAAGAAAGCAGCCTTTGTCCACTTGATTCAATTCGGGTTAAGTATTTTAAAAGTTTATCTTTACTAAAATCATCATCTTGAAGCTTACTGAGACCAAAGCGTGCAAAACTTAGTATAGAATGCATAGGGGTTCTAAGCTCATGTGACATATTAGCTAAAAACTCTGATTTACTTAAATTAGCTGCTTCAGCAATGTTTTTCGCATGCTCAAGTTGCGAAGTCCGCGCTCTTACCTGCTCTTCTAGAAGGTCTTTGGCCTCAAGTAATAAATCTTCTTTTTGTTTTAAATGGGTTACGTTTTTAAAAATAACCGCTAATGCTATCTCACCATGATGATCAATTTCATTAAATGAGCCGACAAGTGGAATTTTACTGCCATCTTTATTGACTAGGTGTAAGTCGCAACTAAATTGCCGATTACTGTTTAAAGTCGATATTTTATCTTTTATTGCCTTTACTGAATCGTCATCTAAAAAGTGAAATAACGAGTGAGCAATGAGCTTTTTAAACGGTAAATTAAACAGCTTTAAGCACGCGTCGTTAGCCTCTACTATTTTGCCTTTACGTTCAAAAAGTAAGATTGGATCGGGAGTATTTTTAAAAATCACTTGCAGCAAACTGTCTTTTTCAATAAGTACATCGACTGTATCTTGTAGCCTTTCAACTAGCTCTGCGTTATGACGTTTTAGCAATTCGGTTTGCCACAACTTATGTACTGCTTGTAATAAAACGTTGTCATCGAGTGGCTTAATTAAAACGTCTTCAACACCTTGGCGAATTGCTTCAATCATAGAAACCTGAGCAGGACGCGAGGTTAATAATAAGCAGCGGCTATGCGGCTGTATCTGCTTAAGGCTGGTAAATATATCTAAGCCAAGCCCTTCTTTTAAACTAAAATCACTAATTAAAATATCAATCATTCTGAGTTTAGCAATATTAAGTGCCTCATCATGATTCGTAGCTGTGTATACCTCTATATGTGCACCCACTAAACTACTTTTTAGCATTTCTAAACGCTCACTAACATGATCAACCAACAAAATTGTAGGCAGTTTAAAAATATGATCAGGTCCTATTTCTAATAGCTCTTCAATAAATGAAGTGATTTCTTTATTAGAAAAAAATGGATAAATAATAGTGGCATCTGGAACAAGCTCGTTTAATTTACCAAATGCATCAAGCAATTCACCACTTTCAGCCTTGGGAGCTAAAAGTAAAAATGATTGTCGGGTCGCTTGTTTTACCAACGAAGCAACCAGATTTGTTGGTGTCCCTTGTGAAAAGGCAAGCATATCGTACGCATCTATGTTGCTGCTTTGATCAAACATAGAATAATGAACTAATTCAACTTCACAACCAATTAGCTCAAGCAGTACTTTTAAGCGCATAGCAATCATGCTACTGCTATCAATAATAAGTATTTTTTGCGCCATTTATGTACACTTTTAAGAATTAATTAAACACCTTTTCAGCATAGTATAGAATTTTTGGTTTGGCATAATCGTCTACATAAATGTAATTTTTGCTTGCCTATGGTTATGGGATTACATTAAATGCTTACCAAAAATAGTCAGGCTGTACAGCTGGTTATCCATCCTTGCAACATTGGGCAACTCTCCCCATACTGCAAAATCAAAATGCTTAAATAATTTAATGCTTGGTTCGTTATGGCTAAAAATAAACCCGAGTAACACTTCAATATCGAGCTTTTGTGCTTGTTGTTGTGCAAATTGCATCAACTTTTTACCCAACCCTTTTCCTTGGGCTGCTGATGTAATGTAGATGCTTAGTTCAACGGTGCCATCGTAAGCTGGGCGCCCATAAAACGATTTATAACTTACCCACGCTAGTACTTGGTCATTTTCGCAGTAAACAAAAATAGGTCTTTGAGCTGTATGGCTATCAAACCAAGGTTGTTTGTCAGCAACGGTTACTTCTTCGGTATCGGCGGTCACCATTCGACTAGGGATAGTTTCATTGTAAATGGCAACAATAGCAGTTAAATCATCAGGTTTTGCTAAACGTATAGTCATAGAAAATAAGTAAAATTGATCAATTTTGTCTATAGTAGCGTATGATAAGTTACATAAACACCCATCGAATCGCATTCAAGGTAACCGCATGATAAGAAAATTAATATTCGGATTAACACTGGCTCTCGGCTGTGTATCTGTAACCACCAATGCAGCAGACACTAATAGCCCTTCAGCAAAGACAGATACCTGCGATGACTTCACAAATGTGTCACTGAGAAAGCTTCGTTCAACCGAAACGCTTAATCTATGTGAATTTAAAAATAAGCCACTGTTGATTGTTAACACTGCCAGCAATTGCGGCTTTACTTCTCAGTTTGAAGGGCTAGAAACGCTATACAAAAAATATAAAGAGCAAGGCTTAGTGGTGCTCGGTTTTCCATCTGACGATTTTTTTCAAGAAGAAAATGACGAAAAAGATACGGCTAAAGTCTGTTATGTGAATTACGGCGTTACTTTCCCTATGTTAGCCACCAGCGCAGTGCGTGGCAGCGATGCCAACCCTATTTTCAAGCACTTAAATGCAAAAACTAGTTCACCTAACTGGAATTTTTATAAATACGTGGTTTCGGCAGATCGTCAATCAGTGACTCGCTTTAACAGCCGCGTCAAACCCGATTCAGCAAAATTAGAAAGCGCCATCAAAAGTGCATTTTAATTTTGTGTTTTCAGTTTAACCTTACTAAGATGTTGCTTAGTAGATAGAAAACTAAACTTATAAATAGGAGATTTTATGGCAGTAGCAAGTGCAAGGCACATACTCGTAGACAGTGAAGCACAATGTTTAGACCTTAAAGATAAAATTGAGCAAGGCGAAGACTTTGCTGAGCTAGCTAAATTGCACTCTAATTGCCCTTCAGGTCAAGATGGTGGCGCATTAGGTGAGTTTGGACCTGGTATGATGGTTCCTGAGTTTGATAAGGTGGTTTTTTCAGCGCCACTTAACCAAGTACAAGGTCCTGTTCAAACACAGTTTGGTTACCATTTATTAGAAGTAACCAGCCGCTCAGAGTAAGCAAATCGATTTATTAATAAAGCCGCATTAGCGGCTTTTTATTTATGTGGAGTTGGCAAAAGCCCCAATATGCAATTACTTGGCTCTATTTCTTCCCCTTATGTTCGCCGTGTCAGAATTTGGGCACAACAAAATAACTGTGAGCTTGAGTTTATAAATCTCGACATTTTTTCAAGCGATGACCGCTCTTTAATGATGTCGCACAACCCGGCAGCTAAAATCCCTATCTTAATTGATGGCTCGCTTAACTTAAGCGACTCAAACAATATACTGCGTTACTTACTTGAAAAAACACAGCAGAACCCGCTAACTTGGCCGCAAGAGCATTTTTTAACTAGCATCAACGCCTGTAACGATTCATTGGTTGAGTTATTGATATGTCAGCGCTCTGGGTTTGACACGCAAGCTGATAAACTATTTTTTAATCTGCAAAATGAGCGAATTGCGCAAACTTTAGACTATTTAAATGATCATTTAAACGATGATGAATTTAAAAGCTGTGAATGCCTCAACATCAGTTTATACTGCTTGCTAGATTGGATCTGCTTTCGTGAACTCACTGATTTTAGCGCGCAGCCGCAGTTAGTTAAGTTTTATGAAGCGTTTAGTCAGCGTCAAGCGGCTAAAAATACCAACCCTCGACTCAAATTTTAAAAGGTGAACACATGAGCGATATCGAAATTGAATCACAACTAGTTAGCTTTGTAGAAAAAGTACGTGTTAGTGAGCAGATCTGGGCACTAGGTGCACAAGATGGTGGCTTTGTTGTATGTGAATCAAATCAGTTTGACGACACCGATGTACTTTTACTGTGGGAATCAGAAGACGCAGCAAAAGAGCAATGTAAAGAAGAGTGGAAAGACTACAGTCCGGTAGAAATCAACCTAGATGAATTTTTAGATGATTGGGTTGAAGACCTTAAATCGGATGATGCTCTGGTTGGTTTAAATTGGAATGACGATCAAGTGTGCGTAGAAATTGAACCAGTTGGTTTAGCTCGCGCTTTAAGTGAATAAGTTTTAACTGTTTATTTGCTGGCACTACCCCAATTAACAACAACGATTAGTTGGGGTATAAAATAATAAAAACTGTCAAGGTACTGCGTTGAAAACCCATCTTGGTCGTCGTCCATTCTCAGCTATGGAGCTGCATACGCTCTATACCGGATATATTTATAGTGATACTCGGCTTGCCCGCGAACAAGCTAAGCACTGGCACTTTTGGCTGCCTTTAATTGCGTACTACAGTGGCGCTTACAGTGATGAAATTGGCTATTTAACCCTAGATGACTTGGTGGTTGAAAATAGCATTCTCTGCTTTAGCTTTCATACTCATGGTAAAATTAAACCCCGTTTAATTCCTGTACATAACGCCCTTATTAAGGCCGGACTTAATGATTATTTAGCCTACGTAAAAGCGCAAAAACACACACGTTTACTGTTTGACCTCCCAGCAAAAACAGGACGCTACAGTGAAAAAGTACGCATTTGGTTTTCAGGCGAGGGCGAACGTGCGGGGTATTTGCAAAAATGTGCAATTCCTTCCGTGGATCAACTCGGAATGAAAACCGCGATTAGTAGTTTGCGGCTTAACTTTGAACAGCAAATTCGTATTTATGCCCTGCAAGCAGGCTCTAAAGACTGCTTCAATTACTTAATGGGCTTTAATGATTACCCCGATGATAACTTTAACGATATAGCCTTGTTAAATAAGGTGCTGCAACAGCTCCGGGTTATTAATTCCCACATTCATTGGCAGCGGTTTTTAGCACGAGATAGCCACTGACAAACTTTGTTACTCTTTTCCTTATTGTTGTTCGCTTACTCTAGCAAAAAAAGCTGTTAGGATGGAATGTACTCACTCTTCTAACAACAAAAATCTAGGGATAACTATGTTTTTTAAAAGCCTCTTAACCGTGAGCGTTGCGCTTGCGATAAATGCTGCTAACGCTAATGAGTTCGTCATTGAAAAGCTCGCAAAGCCAAGTTCACAAAAAGTCGCTTTAACGCTCGACCCAAGTCAGGATACTTTTACAGGAATGACTGAAATCAGTTTGGAGGTACTTAAACCAACACGCTACATTGAACTTAATGGTGTTGATTACGCAACCAAAATGGTTCAACTATTGGGTGAGCAAAACTGCGACTTAAACAGCGAAATGCTTAAAACCGGTAAAGTTAAATTTAGCTGCGAAGAGCAAATTCAGCCGGGTAAATACACTTTAAAAATTGATTTCTCAGCGCCATATAATCGCCAAAGTGTGGGGCTATATAAAACCCTAGATCAAGGCGTTCCTTATCTTTTCACCCAATTTGAAATGAGCGATGCCCGTCGAGCGTTTCCTGTATTTGACGAACCAAGCTATAAAATTCCATTTCAGTTAACTATTACCGCCCCCACTTCACAAAAAGTGTATTCAAATACACCTGAGTTAAAAACGACAGTGAATGGCGATATGACTACCCATTACTTTGATAAAACGCCACCAATTCCATCATACTTAGTAGCTATGGCTGTAGGCCCGTTTGAAGAGCTAGAGATTAAGGGTATGCCAATTCCTGGCCGTGTAATTACTCCACAGGGTAAAATTCATTTAGCACAGTATGCAAAAGAGAATATGCCTAAAGTACTGGGCGCACTTGAAGAGTACTTTGGTATTCCTTACGTATATAAAAAGTTAGATTCAGTGGCTGTTCCAGAGTTTCCGTTTGGGGCAATGGAAAACTCAGGTTTAGTGACTTACCGCGAAGATATTCTTCTGGTTGATTTAGAAGCTGCAACACGTAGTAAAAAGCAACGTAATGTCTCTATTATTGCCCATGAATTAGCTCACCAATGGTACGGTAACTTAGTGACTATGAAGTGGTGGAACGACTTATGGTTAAACGAAGCGTTTGCTAGCTGGATGGCAGCAAAAATTACTAAGCAACTTAACCCTGAGTTTGAATCACACCTAGATTTACCACAAAACAATGTAATGGCGTTAGATGCTCGCTTAAGCACTAAGCCAATTCGTAAACCAATTAAAACTGAAGCCGATATTATGGACGGTTTAGGCCTTGCATACAGCAAAGGCAGCTCAGTACTGGCGATGGTTGAAAATTGGATTGGTGAAGACGCATTTCAAGCTGGTATTCAAAATTACTTAAAAGAGTTCTCTTATAAAAATGCCGAAGCCGCCGATTTATGGGAAGCACTCGGTAAGGCTTCAAATAAAGATGTGGCGAGTGTTTTAAAATCATTTATTGAACAATCATCATTTCCTTTAATCAAGGTTGATCAGCAAGGTAAAACTATCACTATTTCGCAAAGCCGTTTTGCTAATGCCGGTGTTGATGCTCCAGCCCAACTTTGGAATGTACCCGTTGCCATTAAGTACGGTAAAGGCGATAAAGTAAAAACTGCCAGTGTATTACTTAATAAACAAAACCAAACGCTAGAGTTAGATTTTGAGCCAGAGTGGATATATCCAGACCAAGGTGCGCTAGGTTACTACCGCTGGGTCATGGACGATGCGCAATTTAACGCACTAATTGATAATGCAGCAAGCGTATTAAACGACCGCGAGCGCCTTGCATTGTTATCAGCTACTGACGCCTTACTTGACGCAGGTGTAATTTCTGCGGCTAAGCTGATGCAAACGCTTGAAGTATTTGCCAGTGATAGTCATCCACGCGTAGCTAACACTGCTTTAGGCTATTTAGCGTCTCAGCAGCGTACCTTTAAAGACGATAGCAATAAAGATTTATGGCCTACATTTATTCAAAATGCAGTCATGCCTGCCGCTAAAAAATATGGCCTAGAAGCAAAAATGGGTGAGGATGGCGCTGTTGCTCAACTGCGAGCTGCGGTGGTATCACGCTTAGGCTTTGATGGTGAAGATAAAAATGTGATCAATAAAGCTAAGCAGCAAACAGCCGCTTACTTAAAAGATCCGCAAAAAGTAGACCCTTATTTAGCGGGTACTTACTTACGTCTTGCGGCTTTTCATGGTGATAAAGCGCTGCTTGATCAGTTTATGGCAACCTTTAAAACCACTAAAGATCCACAAGTTCGTACCAATATGTTGGCAGCAATGGGTTATTTTGGTAAACCTGAACTCCAAAAAGCAGTGCTTGCATATAGCTTAACCGATGAAGTAACCGCTTCTGATATGCGTACTATTTTATCGGGGCAAAGTTACACCGATGAACGCCAAGCACTCTTTATTGATTGGATATATAGCAACTACGATAAAGTAACAGCAAGTTTGCCACCATTTTTTGTGCCTAACTTACCTTACTTTACTACTGCTAGCTGTGATGCTGAAAGTTTAGCGAAAACGCAAACGTTCTTTGACGCTAAACTTGATGACGTACCTGGCTATGCGCGCACATTAAGTAAGCTTGCAGAAAGTACGAATGACTGTATTGCACTTAAAAACCGTGAACTCAAATCAGTAAATAGCTTTTTGAATAGTAAATAAGTTAAAGTTCAAAGGATGGCTGGCTGCGGGCGACGGGTAACGGGCCGAAAACCTCAAACTCGGGCTAATGGCTGATGTTTTCTCATTGCCTTCTCTTTGTGTATAAAATCTTAAAAAGTTTATTCACAAAGAGATTAAGAGGCGCAGCCCTTTTAGAGCTAGTGATTAAAGACAAAGATTAAGGGTTATAAAGGTTAAAGGTTGAAGATTTTATCTTGCACCTTTTGCCTTTAGCCCTGCACCATTCTATTAACCACCAATAATCATGGTTAGCTTAGCTATAAACTCTTTTGCCGCTTGTTCAGAGTTAATTTTAAAAGCGACACCATAATGAATAGGCTGTGCGCTTTTATAAATACGAGTGGGAAAACGGGTCATTTCACTGCTATGAAAATAGCCTTGAGTACGCACAACCCCATCAATATCAGTAAAGTCATCACTAAACACTTCAAATGCGGGGCGGATCACAATTTTACCTTTCCCCGTTTCGGCATGGGTGTAAAACGCTTCTTTAGAGTTTGCTAGCATATACTCAGCAATGTTTTTTATTTTAAAGTTACTTCTACACTCTAGTTTTATCAGCTGCTCTGTTAACTCGTCTGCGCTAAATGCCACGTGACTTTCCTTTTTATTTAATAGGGGGTCAGACTAACTCATGCATGAGTGAAAGTCCGAAATTTATTATTTAGTGTTTATTTAACACTACATACAAACGCTAATTGCTGATTTCTATAACTCAACCGACTAATTTCAGTATCGCAATATTGGCTTAAATCGAGCCATTGAGATATATCAGATCCAGCTGTTAATTTTCGTTGATAAATACGGTTTTTAACTGCGTAAGCAATAGTATTTTCATCTTTTAAGATGAAGTCTTGTACTTGGTTTGGCAGCCTAAGGATGTTGCTTACCTGCTTGGTTTGAGGGTCAAAACGGGCTAACTGGTGCTGGCCATTTTTACTATGACTAAATAAAAATTCACTTTGCGATTTATTGTAAATAAGTGTGCGACCAATGTTATTTGCAACAACTTCACCTTTAGCCGCAACAACCGAGGTATATTGTAATGTATGTGGCTCACCTAAAATAAACATCACTAAATCGTTGTTATTACCCCAAGCGTGGTAGCCCACAGGCTCAATCCAATCAAAAATACGACTTGGCGCCTGCTCTGTGCTCAGCCGATATTGCCATAACTTTTGTTTACCATCTTCTTCAACCACGATAGCAGATAAACTATCACCACTCGGTGTTACTGTTGGCGAATACTCACTTACAGCTGTATTTGTGATCATAGAGGTTTGTTTTGATGATAAATCGTAAAGCGCAATATCAGTTTGGCTCTGATTATTACTGATTACCTCACGCGTATAATAAAGGCCCGTATCGGTTAAGTGAGGCTGATTGTTGTAGCTGGTTTTATCACTAATAATGCTTACGCGTATGCCATGCGGAGTATTTAAATCGGCAAGCAGTATTTGACTTTTAGGCATATTTGCTTGGGCAACGCCCAATGTTAAAGCATTAATTGTTATTAGCCCTAACAACGGTTTGATCAGTTTCATGCTTTCTCTCGTTTTAATTTTAAGCACCTCATGATAACGTTATTTACTGATGACGTCACTTGACCTAGCTTAGTAAGGTCTTTATAACTAACGGGTCATAAAAAAGAGAACAAACATGTCAGCTAAACACCCTATTATTGCAATCACCGGCTCATCTGGAGCAGGCACTACAACCACCACCAATGCCGTGAAGCATATTTTCCGCAGCCTCGATATCAATGCTGCATTTATTGAAGGTGATAGCTTTCATCGTTACACACGTCCTGAAATGGACAAAAAAATTCGAGAAGCCCAACAAGAAAGTAAACACATAAGTTATTTTGGCCGAGAAGCCAATGACTTTGGTGCATTAGAAGACTTATTTACCAAGTATGGTGAAACAGGCGAAGGTAAACTGCGCCGTTATTTACATACCTTTGATGAGGCCGTGCCTTATAACCAGTTACCTGGAACATTTACTCCTTGGCAAGAGCTTGAGCAAAATACAGATTTAATGTTTTACGAAGGCTTACATGGCGGCGTGGTCGACGAAGATCATGATGTTGCTAAGCATGTTGATTTACTCATAGGCATGGTGCCAATTATTAACCTTGAGTGGATCCAAAAGCTTATTCGCGATACCTCAGAACGCGGCCATTCTCGTGAAAAAGTAATGGACTCGATTGTACGCAGTATGGATGACTACATTAATCATATAACGCCGCAGTTTTCTCGTACTCATATTAACTTTCAGCGAGTACCCACCGTTGATACCTCCAATCCATTTAGCGCAAAAGATATCCCCTCCCTTGATGAAAGCTTTGTTGTTATTCGCTTTAGGGGCATTGATGACGTTGATTTCCCGTATTATTTACGCATGATTGAAGGCAGCTTTATGTCGCGGATCAATACGCTTGTAGTACCCGGTGGCAAAATGGGACTCGCTATGGAGCTAGTGCTTACGCCACTGATCAAAGATATTATTTTGAAAAAACGCGCCTTAGCAAAATTAGCCCCACCTGAAATTCCTATTTAAGTGTATCGATAATCTGTTAGAGGCTTTTTGGTTTAGAAGATCTAATAACATACGATGATCTTATAGAACTGATCATTTCTTTTATCAAGTGATCGCAAATACATTCTGCTCTTTTTTGTTTAGTCTAACTCACGTACACTGCTGATTTTAAGTATGATGAGAGTAGTATGTCGCAAGCCATTAAAATTGTTGTCGGGTCTAAAAACCCAGTAAAAGTAAATGCCGCTAAACACATTTTTGCGATGTATTTCCCTGAGCATATAATTGAATGTAGTGGCGTTCACGCCCCCTCTGATGTACCCGATCAGCCTATAGGCGAAGAACAAACGTGTTTGGGAGCGCAAAACCGAGTTAACTACTGTAAAGCACAGCATCAAGCAGACTACTACATAGCGATGGAAGGCGGCGCAGCGCAATTTAGCTATGGTGCAGCAACCTTTGCCTATGTCGTTATTGATGACGGCGCACAGCAAGTTACAGGCCGAAGCAGTAACTTACCTTTGCCTTCAGTTTTTTATAATGCATTGCTGCAAGGTGAAGAACTTGGAGATGTGATGGATAAGGCTTTTAATACCACCAATATTAAGCAGCAAGGTGGTGCTATTGGTTTATTAACTGATCATCATGCAACACGAGAAAGTACCTATACTCAAGCGCTGACTCTCGCCATGGCCCCTTTTCTTAATCCCACTTTATATAATCAATAACGGATGTTTTAATGAAGTATAACTACGTATTATTTGATGCCGACGAAACCTTATTTAGCTTTAATGCCTTTGCTGGCTTACAAAAAATGTTGGCTGCTTATGACATGGATTTTACCAAAGCAGATTATGACCATTACCAAAACACCAATAAGCCACTATGGATTGCCTATCAAAATAACGAAATTACCGCAAACCATCTGCAAGTAACTCGTTTTAGTGAGCTGGCAAATAAACTTGATTTACCAGCCCAGCAGCTCAATGATGATTTTTTATCGGCAATGGCTGAAATTTGCATGCCTTTACCCGGTGCGGTTGAATTATTAAACGCCCTTAAACCTCATGCCAAGTTAGGTATTATCACTAATGGCTTTTCTCAGCTGCAAGCGCGTCGTTTAGCGCATACTGGGCTGCAAGATATGTTCGATTGGCTGGTAATTTCTGAAAAAGTAGGTATTGCTAAACCTGCAAAAGAGATATTTGAGCACACCTTTAATTTAATGGGGAATCCACCTAAAGAGCAAATTTTAATGGTAGGTGATACCGCCAGCAGTGATATTCTTGGTGGACAAAATGCAGGCATAGACACCTGCTGGTTACAGCACCCTGGGGTAATCTTACCTGAAGGTATTAAGCCAACGCACCAAGTCACTGAGTTAAAACAGTTACAAACTATTTTAGGTCTGTAATACCTGACTGGTTGTGGTTACAAACAGCCAAAAAAAATGACGCTAATAAGCGTCATTTTTTATAACTGTATGTAAGCGATTAACTGATTAGGCGTTTGCTAATTCAAGGCCGGGTGCAGGCATCGAAACAGGCGTTTCAAAGGTTGCCCACTCCCATGCTGACTCGGTTGCCATAATTTTGCGTAGTAACTTGTTATTTAAATCATGACCTGATTTAAATGCAGTTACTTTACCCAAAAGGTTATGACCTGTCATAAACATGTCACCTACACAGTCTAGTATCTTATGCTTGACGAACTCGTCTGGGTAACGCAGACCGTTTGGATTTAAAACTTTAAATTCATCAAGTACCACTGCACTATCCATGCTACCACCTAGTGCAAGGTTATTAGCATGCATGTATTCAATATCTTTCATAAAGCCAAAAGTACGCGCACGGCTAATTTCTTCAGTGAAGCTTTGTGCGGTAATATCTAAGCCAATGCGTTGGCGGCTTTCATTAATTGCAGGGTGATCAAAGGCAATTTCAAAGTCGATATGGAATCCGTCGTAAGGTTCTACTTCGGCCCATTTGTCGCCTTCTTCAATACGTACTTTTTCTTTAATACGAATGAAACGTTTTGCAACATTTTGCTCTTCAATGCCGCCTTTTTGTAATAAATAAATGAATGGCAATGCACTACCATCCATTATTGGAACTTCTGAGCTGTCAAGTTCAACAATCAGATTGTCGATACCCATGGCCGCAACAGCTGCAATTAAATGCTCAGTAGTTGATAAGCGAACACCATCTTTGTTGATTAAACAGGTACACAATTGCGTATCACCAACGGCTTCAGGTGTTGTTTCAAAATCAACAACCGGATCAAGGTCGACACGACGAAATACAATCCCAGTATTTGCGCTCGCAGGTCGGAGAGTTATTGTGACCTTCTCACCTTTATGAAGTCCAATTCCTATGGCTTTGACTACTTGTGCAATCGTACGCTGTTTAATCATAGGTTCGCTCACTTTAAGTATATATTACAGTTAGACGGCGGAGTGTAACATAAATACGGTATAACTACAATATTTGTTCACATTTCGCACAAAAGTACTGTTTTTAATTAGTCTGCTTGTTTACGTAAAAAAGCAGGAATGTCGAAATAATCGCCACCCTCAGACTTATCTGTTTTATTAGCACTACTTGACGACGTATTCGTTGCTGAACTTGAAGAGCTAGTCGATGTGCTGCTTTGCTCTTTTGATTCAGTTTGCGATGTCGTTGCAGGCTCTTCAGTCGTACTTGTGCCTTGGCTTGCAAAGCTAGGTACGTACATACTGCTGCTTGTTTGTGTGCTTGAGCTAGTTACATCAGAGCCTGACGCTTTTTTGAAACCGTTATCTACAATACCAAACTGTGGACGACGATCGCCGCCTAAGCCGGTTGCAACCACGGTTACACGTAGCTCATCCGTCATTTCTGGGTCAATTACCGCGCCAACAACAACCGTTGCGTTTTCAGACGCTAGCGCCTTAACGTGATTACCCACAATTTCAAATTCTTCAATCGCGATATCCATACCCGCAGTAATGTTAACCAAAATGCCTTTAGCACCGGTTAAATCTACGTCTTCTAAAAGAGGGCTTGAAATAGCAGCTTCTGCTGCTTCTTGTGCACGATCAGGACCCGACGCAGATGCAGTGCCCATCATCGCTGTGCCCATTGCAGACATAACTGTACGTACGTCGGCGAAATCCACGTTAATTAGACCCGAGCGAGTAATTAACTCAGCAATACCTTGTACCGCACCAAACAATACGTCATTTGCTTTAGCAAATGCATCCAGTAAAGTTGTTCCTTTACCCAATACTTTTAGTAACTTGTTATTTGGAATAGTGATTAACGAGTCCACAATTTCAGATAATTCGCTAATACCTTGCTCTGCAGCAGCGGCACGCTTTTTACCTTCAAAATCAAACGGACGGGTTACCACAGCAACAGTTAAAATACCCAGCTCTTTAGCAATTTTAGCCACGACTGGCGCAGCACCGGTACCTGTACCGCCGCCCATACCTGCCGCAATAAACACCATATCAGCGCCTTCAAGGCTAGCACGAATGGTTTCGGCGTCTTCTTCAGCCGACTCACGACCTACTTCAGGGTTAGCCCCTGCACCTAACCCAGAGGTTATTTGCGTGCCTAATTGTACTGTTACATCAGCGGCTGAATTACGTAATGCTTGCGCATCCGTATTGGCTGCGATAAAACGAACGCCTTCTATTTGTTGTTTTACCATGTGCTCAACTGCGTTACCGCCGCCACCGCCTACACCGATTACTTTTATTACAGCTTCTTCGCTGTGTTGTTCCATTATATCAAACATATTTACTCTCCGACTTGAGTACTAAAACTCGCCTTGAAACCATTTTGTGATGCGGTTCCACCAATTATTATTATCATCCGCTTTCGACTTTTGTGCATTCATCGACTGCATAGTACGCCCGTATTGTAACAAACCTACAGCGGTTGCGTACGATGGATCATCAACATAATCAGTTAAACCTACTACACCAATTGGTTTACCTATTCTTACTGGCATCTGAAAAATATCTTCAGCCACTTCCATTGCGCCAGTCATTTTAGCAGTTCCGCCAGTAATGACGAGACCTGCTGCAATTTGGTCTTCTAATCCTGAGCGACGAATTTCTTCCATCGCCAGTTCAAATAATTCTCTAAAACGTGGCTCAACCACTTCAGACAACGTATGCCTAGACATCAGTCTTGCTGGTCGCCCACCTACGCTTGGCACTTCAATCGTGTCTTCGCTGCTCGCCATTTGGCTACTTGCACAGGCATATTGTACTTTGAGTGACTCTGCATGTGATATAGGTGTGCGAAATATTTTTGCAATATCACCGGTTACTTGGTTGCCCGCCACCGGAATCACCGCAGAATGACGCAGTGCACCATTAATATAAATAGTGATATCCATAGTACCACCACCGATATCTAGCACCGCAACACCTAGCTCTTTTTCATCGTCCGTCAGTACGGAGTAACACGAGGCAAGCGCAGTAAATATAAGTTGGTCAACTTCAAGCCCACAACGTTCAACACATTTTTCTATATTTTTAGCCATGTCATTGGAGCAGGTAATGATGTGCGCGCGTGCTTCCATACGCACACCACTCATGCCAAGTGGGTTTTTAATCCCCTCTTGCATGTCAATGCTGTACTCTTGTGGCAAGGCATGCAACATTTTGCGTTCAGCTGAAATTGGTACTGAGCGAGCAATATGGATTACATTTTCAATGTCTTCATCGGTTACTTCAGTGTTATTAATAGCGACAACACCGCTTTCGTTCTGACATTGAATATGTTTGCCAGAAATACCCAAATAAACCGAGCTAATACGACAATCAGCCATCAATTCAGCTTCATCAATTGCGCGGCGAATAGACTCAGACACTAAATTTAAATCGTTGACGCCGCCTTTATCCATTCCATAAGATACTTGGCTCCCCACGCCAACAATGCTGAGCTTGTTATCTGTGGTGATTTCACCTACCGTGGCCACTACTTTCGAAGTGCCTACGTCTAATCCAATCACTAGGTTTCTTTCTGCTGACTTAGTCATGCCTTACTCTTTATTATAATTGCTGTTCTTGCATTGGCTTATAGCTCACTGCAAGGCCGGTATCGTAGCGTAAATCAATTGCATCTATCTGTGCATCAGCACGTTGTTCTATGCGTGAATAAACGTCTATAAAACGCTGTACACGCTTGGCTTTATCCTTGCGCCCTAAATTTAAACGCACGCCATTATCTAACCAAAGTTGCCACGAAAAACGCTCAGATAGCGCAAGGCTAGTGAGCGTTAGTGCATTTACTTTAAGCATTTCATCAAACTGTTTAAACGCTACCCATGCTTCTTTTTCACTGCCTTCTGGCCCATATAACTGGGGTAATTTGGCACTTAATTTATCACTTTTAGCCTCAAACGCATCGCCGCTTTGGTTAATCAATAAATCACTGTTCCAGTGAGCGACCGCTTGATGCTCTACCACGTAAACTTGGATAGTATCAGGCCATTGCTTTCTTACCGATACCGTTGCGACCCAAGGTAGTTCTTGCACTAAATGCTGAACATGCTTTACGTTTAACTCAAAAAAGCTACTTAAATCCGCTTTTTTTATCGCGGTAGTTATTGCTTTTTCATCGGTGTATTTGGGGCTCCCCAACACCGTTAGATGCTTAATTTGCGCATCTTTATTTGCAACTAACCAATGGGAAACCCCATTGGTTATTTCAATTAACCCAATCACCACAGCCAGAAAAAAGCTCACTCCAAAAATCAGCGACCAGTTAAGTTGCTGTTTTAGTTGCTGCGCTTTCTCTAAAAAGGGATGCATATTAAAGGGTTTGCTCCAAAATGCGAACAACTAATTGCTCAAAACTTGCCCCATTGGCTTTTGCAGCCATTGGCACTAATGATTTTTCTGTCATGCCTGGCACTGTATTTACTTCCAACAAGTAAAATTGGCCTTGCTGATCTTGCATTGCATCGACGCGACCCCAGCCACTTGCACCCACTAAATCAAACGCATCGAGTGCCATTGCTTGTAGTTTTTGGGTATCCGGTTGTGATAAATCAGCAGGACAATGATATTGTGTCGTACTTGACTGATATTTAGCTTGGTAGTCATAAAAACCATTTGGCGTGCTCATTTCAATCACAGGTTGTACTTCATCACCAAGCACCGTAATTGTAAATTCGCGCCCCGAGATCCACTGCTCTACCAATACTTGGCTGTCGAACTTAAATGCATTGCTGAGCGCATCTTCAAGCTCTTCTGCAGAGCTTGCTTGTGCCATACCAATACTTGAGCCTTCGTGCGATGGTTTTACCATCACTTTTTTAAACTCATCGATAATTGCTTTAGCATCAAAGCCTTTTTTAGCATCAACTACCGCATAAGGTGCTGTGCTTAAGCCTGCCGATTTAAACAAGTGCTTACAACGAATTTTATCCATTGCCAATGCTGAACCCAATACATTACTGCCGGTGTAAGGCAAGTTCATAAACTCTAAAGCACCTTGTACTGTGCCATCTTCACCACCTCGGCCATGCAGCGCAATAAAAACGCGATCAACGTTTAAGTCTTTTAATTCCCACAATGAACGATTTTGAGGGTCAAACGCAATCGCATCAATGCCACAGGCAAGAAGTGCATTAAGGACTGCTTGACCAGATTTTAATGACACGTCGCGCTCTGCTGAGTTTCCACCTAGCAGCACCGCTACTTTACCAAACTGGGAACTTACCTGTGTCATACTTCACCTTGCTTTAATTTTTCTATCGACATATTTGTTGCTGCTAAGTTTTTAACTAACTGACCTATGTTACCTGCACCTTGCGTAAGTACTAAATCATTATTTTGCAGGCAGTTAGCAAGTACACCTGCAAGCTCTGAGCTTGAAGCTACATGCAATGGCTCTTTGCCACGCTGGCGTAAACTGCGGCATAAACTCT
Organism: Pseudoalteromonas sp. US3C1004; assembly: GCF_048401065.1. GTDB lineage: Bacteria > Pseudomonadota > Gammaproteobacteria > Enterobacterales > Alteromonadaceae > Pseudoalteromonas > Pseudoalteromonas undina. The sequence goes on along the minus strand of NZ_CP183073.1, from coordinate 392,721 downwards.
TACTATCAGCGCCCACTATCGGCTCTTCGCCTGCACTGTAAACATCAAGCAATAGCAACTGATCAACCTCGGCGAGTACTTTCACAAAATCTTCGTATAAATCGCGAGTACGAGTATAGCGATGCGGCTGATAAACCATCACTAAACGCTTATCAGGCCAGCCTTCTCTCGCTGCGGTGATGGTAGCTGCCACTTCTGATGGGTGATGACCATAGTCATCTACTAACATCACATTACCGCATTCGTTTTCAAATTCACCATAATGCTGAAAACGACGGCCAATGCCTTCAAAAGTATCTAATGCCGCTAAAATTGCATGATTAGCTATGTTTTGATCTTTTGCCACCGCAATCGCTGCGGTTGCATTTAGGGCATTGTGTTTACCTGGCATATTTAACTTAGCGGTTAAACTCTCGCCTTGTTTATTAGTAACAGTAAATTGGCATGTATTGGCTGTTTGGCTAAATTCACTCATTCGATAGTCAGCATCTTGCGATTCACCATAAGTGATCACCGGACGACCAAAGCGAGGTATTAATTCTGCGGCAACGTCTGAATCTATACACACTACAGCTAGCCCGTAAAACGGCAGGTTATGAATGAATTCAACATAAGTATCTTTCATTTTTTCTAAGCTGCCGCCGTAAGTTTCCATGTGATCTTCTTCAATATTAGTGATCACCGATACCATTGGCTGTAAATGCAAAAATGAAGCATCGCTTTCATCCGCTTCAGCGATTAAAAAGTCGCTTTTGCCTACTTTAGCATTGCTGCCAGCACTGTTAAGCAAACCACCAATAATAAAGGTTGGATCGAGCCCTGCTTGTGCATAAATGCTGGCAATTAAACTAGTTGTTGTGGTTTTACCATGGGTACCGGCAATGGCAATACCATGACGAAAACGCATCAGCTCAGCTAACATTTCTGCACGGCGAACCACCGGAATACGCGCAGCTTGCGCGGCTTGAATTTCAGGGTTTGTTTTATCAATTGCACTTGAAACCACCACCACATTAGCGTCTTTTACATTATTTTCATGATGGCCAATAAATACTTCAGCGCCCGCTTGAATTAAACGCTCGGTCATGGCGCTATGCGCTATATCCGAGCCGGTAATACGGTAACCTTCAAAAGCCAATACTTCTGCAATACCGCCCATACCTGCACCACCTATTCCTACAAAGTGAATAGTTTCAATGCGGCGCATCGCAGGGCGTGTATATTTTTCTTTTGCTAATGTCTGTTTCACTTATATTCTCTTATTTGTTACTTGCTCACAGTGCATAGCGACGCTGGCTGTGGCATCTAAAATAGCCTGCTGCTTTGCTTTAGCAGCCATTTTAGTTATTAATAAAGGTTCGGCTAAATAGGGACTTAAAAGTTCAACAATGCTGCGCTGATTAAATTGCCCCTGTGGCATTAATAATGCCCCTTCTGCCATTACTAAATACTGTGCATTTGCTGTTTGGTGATCATCAACCGCATGTGGAAACGGTACAAATACCGCCATTTTACCTGCTGCAGCAATTTCACTAACCGTTAGCGCTCCGGCGCGACAAATCACAATATCGGCCCAGCTATAAGCGGTATCCATATCATCAATAAATTCAGCAACGGTCACTTGCTCATTGCCCATTTGTTGCTGCTGGTAACTTTCGCTCACACTAGCAAAATGGCCTTTACCAGTTTGGTGCCAAACATTAATGGCACAGGTATCATTTAAGCGCTTAAATGCTTCAGGCAGTGTTTGGTTAAGTACTTGCGCACCTAGTGAGCCACCCACTACAAGCATATTAATTGGACTTGATATTTCCCGCTTAGGTATATCAACTACACTCTGACGCACAGGGTTACCCACCAGCTCAGCTTTACCACTGGCAAAAGCACTTGGAAATGCAGCTAATACGCGATTCGCAAATTTCGCTAGCCATTTATTGCTCATACCAGCTACGGCGTTTTGCTCATGAATTACCAAAGGGATACCGAGACTTTTTGCCGCAATACCCGTAGGGCCTGTCACGTAGCCGCCCATAGCTAAAACCACGTCAGGGCGTTGTTGTTTTAATACTTTACGCGCCTGCAATATTGCATTAATAACCATGAATGGCGCTTTAATGAGGCGTTTTAAACCATTACCTCGCACGCCTTTTACATCAATAAAATCAATTTCTATGTTGTGCTTGGGCACGACACTGGCTTCCATTCTATCAGGAGTGCCTATCCAGCTAACTTGCCAACCTTGCTGTTTGAGATAATCAGCAACCGCAATCCCCGGGAAAATATGTCCACCTGTGCCCCCTGCTACAACGACTATTTTTTTACTCATCGTTTAGCTCCCCCCGACGTGGCCTGTTTAGTTGCCATCTTCGTTTCAAAATCTACCCGTAATAAAATACCAGTGGCTATGGTCATCATTAATAAACTTGAGCCACCATAGGAAATAAACGGTAGGGTTAGTCCTTTGGTTGGTAATATACCGGCACTGGCGCCTACATTAACCATAGTTTGAAATGCAAACCAAATACCGATAGCTAAAGCTAAATAGCCTTCATATTCTTTACCGTTTTTAAGCGCATTTTGGCCAATTAGTAGCGCTCTAAATACTAATGTCCCTAATACCATTAAAATACTCAATACGCCCATAAAACCAAGTTCTTCAGCAATCACGGCAAAAATAAAATCGGTGTGAGCTTCCGGTAAATATTGTAATTTTTGTACGCTATTACCTAAGCCTTGGCCAAACCAATCACCTTGGCTATAAGCCATCAGTGATTGTACTAATTGATAACCTTTACCAAAAGGGTCATCCCAAGGTTCTAAAAAACCCACCACACGCGCCATACGATAGGGCTCAAACACAATCAACCCAACCACCAGCGCAATACCGGTTAAAATAAGTGCAAAAAATTGCCAAAGCTTAGCACCAGCTAAAAACAATAAACCAACCGTAGTAACAAACATCACCACCACGGTTCCTAAATCGGGCTGCATTAAAATAAGTGCCGCATAAACTGCAAATACCGCTATGGGTTTAGCAAAGCCTTTTATGTTTTCTTGTACTTCACTGCGCTTACGTACTAAATAGCCAGCGATATAACTAAAAAAGAATAACTTAGCGAGCTCGGAAGCCTGAATATTAAATGGCCCTATAGGTATCCAGCGGGTAGAACCATTCACTTCACGACCGACAATAAGCACTACCAATAACAACACTAAGCCGATTAGTAATAAGTAGGGATTAGCTTTTTTCCACCACGACATAGGTACTTGAGTACTAATGCAAAATAAACAAAACGAGAGCCCTAAAAAAATACCGTGGCGGATAGTAAAATGATAAATATTGCCAAACAGCCTATCGGCCGTCGGCATTGAAGCACTAGTTACCATCACAAAGCCCACCCCTATTAGCATTAACATGCAATAAAGGAGCGGCACATCATAAAGCTGCGCCGAAGGTTTAGGAGTAAATGCCTCTTTAATATCCGCAAAAGCTATCATGGCAGCTCCTGCAATACACAATGCACAAAATCATCGCCGCGCTGCATATAGTTGTTATACATATCTATACTGGCGCAGGCTGGGGCTAATAAAACCGTATCGCCTGACGTACTTAATTGTTTAGCAAGCGCCACAGCTTCAGACATGTTAGTGGTTAAATGACCTTTAGCAGTTAGTGCCATTAACTCTTTTGCATCTTTACCAAAGCAAATGAGGGCTTTAACGTGTTGCTCAACATAAGGTTTAAGTGCCTCTAAATCAGCGCCTTTGGCATCGCCACCAGCAATAACCACTAAGTTTTGTTGCTTACCCGCTAAACTATCAATAGCGGTAATTGTTGCGCCTACATTGGTGGCTTTAGAATCATTAAAATACTTAACGCTATTAAACTCACCCACAAACTGGCAACGATGTGCCAAGCCATTAAATTGAGCTAACGCAGTTTTATAATGCGCTTTAGTTATTTCAAACGGGCTGAGTAACGCCATTACTGCCAGTGTATTTAAATAATTATGCTTACCCACAACGGCTAAGGTACTTACTGGCAAATAAGCTTCGCCCTTTACCATAAAGTGCGCTTCGTTATTATGCTGTGCTAAGTGGTAATCACCTTGTGTTTCTCCAAAACTAACTTGTGGTGCTAACGTGCGACTCACTGGGTGGGTTTGTCTATCGTCAGCATTAATAACTAAAAGTTCAGCGCCGTTATAAATACTTAACTTTGAATCTATATAAGCTTGATAGCTATCATAGCGATCGAGATGATCTTCTGAAATATTAAGCACAGTTGCACTGCTGGCTTTTAAGCTGTCAGTGGTATCAAGCTGAAAACTCGATAGTTCCAGTACAAATACATCAAAGTCACCGTCAAGTAAATCCAGTACAGCTGTGCCAATATTGCCGCCCAGTGCTACTTTATAACCTGCGGTTTTTAATACTTCGTAAGCAAGGGTTACTACCGTTGATTTACCGTTTGAACCTGTTACCGCAACAACTGGTTTAGTGTTAATGCGGGCAAATAACTCAACATCACCAATTATTTCTACACCTGCATTCATTGCCTGTGCAACCGCAGAGGTTTTTAAACTTAGTCCAGGACTAATAATGATCATATCGCAAGCACTGAGCGCCGCGTTATTTAAATCACCAAAGTGAGTATTTAGATTAGCGGCATGTTGCTTGAGCCAATCAACACCGGGAGGATTTTCTCGGCTATCGACTACATTGGGCTGTATTCCTTGAGATAATAAAAAGCGCACAATGCCCAGGCCAGTTACACCGAGCCCGAGCACTGTTATTTGTTTATTTTTTATCTCTTTTAAATACTGCATTTATCGGATCTTTAATGTCGCAAGGCCAGCGAGCACCAGCACAATAGAAATTATCCAAAAGCGCACAATAACGCGTGGCTCTGGCCATCCTTTAAGTTCATAATGGTGGTGAATCGGCGCCATTTTAAAAATACGTTGGCCGCGTAATTTATAAGAGCCAACTTGTAAAATTACCGACAGCGCTTCCATTACAAACACGCCCCCCATAATAATAAGTAATAACTCTTGGCGAACCAGCACAGCAATAATACCTAATGCACCACCTAGAGCTAACGAGCCTACATCGCCCATAAACACTTGTGCTGGGTAGGTGTTAAACCATAAAAAGCCTAACCCTGCACCCACAATAGCGGTACACACCACTACCAATTCACTGGCAAGTGGCAAATGCGGAATATGTAAATAAGCTGAAAAGTTAATATTACCGGTTAAATAAGCAATAATAGCCAGCGCTGCAGCCACTAAAATTGTTGGCACAATAGCTAAGCCATCTAGTCCGTCGGTTAAGTTTACCGCGTTTGAGGTGCCCACTAATGCAAAATACGTGATTACGATATAAAACAGTCCTAGCTGTGGCAGTACATCTTTAAAAAATGGTACAACAAGAGATGTCTCTGTCGCTTGGGTACTGGTCATGTAAAGTGCAGTTGCTACAACCAATGCAATTACTGATTGCCAAAAATACTTCCACTTAGCAATCAGTCCTTTAGGATCTTTGCGGATCACTTTGCGGTAATCGTCAATAAAGCCAACAATCCCCAATGAACCAATCACAAATAATGTGGCCCATACGTATTTATTAGACAAATCAGCCCACAATAAAGTGCTGGTGAATATTGCCGCTAAAATAAGTAAGCCACCCATGGTCGGCGTACCCGATTTAGACAAATGCGATTGCGGACCATCATCACGTACTGTTTGTCCAATTTGCATGCGCTGTAAACCACGAATTAACTTTGGCCCCAAATAAAGCGACATAATTAATGCGGTCAAAATACCTAAAATGGCACGAAGAGTTAAATACGAAAAAACATTAAAGCCACTATAATATTGAGTTAAATACTCAGCCAGCCAAACTAACATTATGATACTCCATTGATGGCTTGTTGCTGGCCATTAACTAAATCGGTTACTAAAAGCTCCATGCGAGAACTGCGTGATCCTTTCACGACAAGGGTAATTTTTTTATCTACTTTGCTAATACTGTTTTGAATTTGCTGCAGCATTTGCTCACGATTTGAAAAGTGACGATTAGGCAGCTCAAATACATCACTTGCTGACTTACTTAATACACCGAGTGTAAATAGCTCATCAATGCCTTGCGCTAATGCATATTCGCCCACTTCTTGATGATACTTACGAGCATCTTCACCAAGCTCCCCCATATCACCGAGAGCCAAAATACGATGACCTTGAATATCGCTAAGTAAATCAATCGCCGCTTTTACCGATTTAACGTTGGCATTATAAGTATCATCTATAATGGTGAGTGAATCACTAGCTTCAATCAGGTTAACCCGCCCTTTAACTTCACCCATGGTCGCTAAGGCGCTGGCAATTTCATCAAGTGACACGTCAAACTCACTGGTTAATGCCGCAGCAATAAGCGCGTTGCTAATATTATGCTTGCCTGGCAATGCTAACGTTACCGGTACTCTGTGTTGTTTGGTACATAACATAAAGCTTGCGCGAGCTTGTGCATCTAGGCTGATGTCCTCAGCCCAAATATCCAGTTTTTCACTGCTAGAAAAACATTTAACCTTTCGCGCTGCTAATTTATCAAGCCAATACTGACTAAACTCGCTATCGCAATTAACAATGGCAATGCCATCGTCTTTTAAACCATCGTAAATTTCGCCTTTGGCTTGTGCTACCCCTTGCAGGCTACCAAAACCTTCTAAATGCGCCGCCGCAACATTACATACCACGGCAACATCTGGTTTGGTCATGGCGGTAGTGTAGGCAATTTCACCAATATGGTTTGCACCGAGCTCAATAACCGCATAACGGTGCTGTGGCTCTAATCTTAATAAGGTAAGAGGCACGCCAATATCATTATTGAAGTTGCCTTTAGTCGCTAAAACATCCCCTTTACTTGATAAAATAGCGGCACACATTTCTTTAACTGTGGTTTTACCTACACTGCCAGTAATAGCGATAGTTTTAGGTGCAACTTGCGCCATAACCGCTGTACCAATTGTGCCTAATGCAATACGGGTATCGGCAACTACAAATTGAGCAATGTCGGTATCAACAGCGTGATCGACAATGACTCCAATAGCCCCTTTTTGTTTTGCTTGCTCAATAAACTTATGACCATCAAAGTTAGGGCCTTTAAGTGCCAAAAACACTTCACCATCACACAAAGTACGGGTATCGGTGTTTATATTTATTACTTGACGATTATCACCTTGATAATCGGTTGCCAGCACATTTGCTAGCCAATCAAAATCCATTGGGATCATGCTTGAGACCCTCTTACTGCTTTTTTTAATTGTTGTTGTACAAATTGGCGATCGCAAAAATCGATGCGTTTGTTACCTATAATTTGATAGTCTTCATGCCCTTTACCGGCAATTAAAATAACCTCACCGGCTTTTGCGTTATCGATAGCAAATTGTATCGCAACACCACGGTCGGCCTCTAAATGGGCGTTTTGTGGGTGTGTTAACCCTGCCGCTACGTCATTAATAATTTCATTAGGATCTTCAGAGCGCGGGTTGTCACTGGTAATGAGCACTTTGTCTGCAAACTGCTCAGCGGCTTGTGCCATTAATACACGTTTGCCTTTATCTCTGTCGCCGCCGCAACCAAATACACAACTTACACCACCTGGTACATGTTGCTGCAGCGCTTGTAACGCTAAAGCCAGTGCATCTGGCGTATGTGCATAATCAACCACGCAAGTAGGCATATTTGGCGCTGTAAATGCTTGCATTCTACCTGCTACAGGTTGCAAATACTCACACCCTGCCACTAATTGCGTTAATGGGTAACCTAGCGCTAATAATGTGGCTAAAGCAGCGGTTAAATTGTATAGATTAAATTCACCATATAACGGTGATTTTATGGCAATATCACCCCAACTTGTAGTTAATTGCGCCGAAATACCGGTTGCTGAATAGCTAACATCAGAAAAATACACAAACTGAGCGTTTTTAGGGGCTAAGTTTTTACGGCCATAACAAATTAGTTTATTAAAGCTATATTTCTCAATCCATTGCTCTGCTTGTCCGTCATCTTGGTTAAGAATGACATTGGCAGCATCAAAATCACGAAACAGCATCAATTTGGCATCACCGTAACTATCCATGTCACCATGATAATCTAGATGATCACGAGATAGGTTAGTAAATACCGCCGCTTTGAAATGGCACTGATCAACACGGTGCTGCACTAGACCATGTGATGATACTTCCATCGCTACTAAGCGATGTTGCTGCTCTTTTAAGTCACTTAAAATATGCTGTAAATCAACCGTTGATGGTGTGGTGTTTTGTAGCGGTGTTAAATTATCTGGATGGCCATAACCGAGCGTGCCTATAATTGCGGCTTTGGTACGACAAAACTGTGCTAAATGAGCAATCATTGCTGTAGTAGTCGACTTACCATTAGTACCTGTTACACCAATTAAGTCTAACTCTAGGCTCGGTTGCTGGTAAAATTTACTCGCTAAAACAGGCAATTTTTTATTTAATTCTGAGACTAAATAAAGCGGCTCAAAATCACTTTCAAACTCACACAGTCTGTCGGCAATAATTGCACTGGCACCATTCTCAATTGCTTTATCAATAAACTGTCCGCCATCAAGCTGATGACCTTTTATTGCCACAAACACATCACCCGGTTTTACATCGCGGCTGTCTAAACGCAACTCGTTTACCATTAAACGTGCTGCATCTATTTCTAAACATTTTAAAATTGTGTGTAAATCACGCACCATCATCTTTGCCCTTCACGTATGCCACCGAGTCTTTATCTGGGGCAACGTTTAAAATTCTTAATGAATTAGAGATTATTTCTGCAAACGCCGGACCTGCCGTTGCGCCACCGTAATAAACATCTCCACCGGGCTCGTTGATTAATACCACAACGGCTAATCGCGGATTACTCGCAGGGGCAATGCCCGCAAAATAACCTACATATTCGTCACCATAACCACCTGCAGCGGCCTTTTTAGAAGTACCCGTTTTACCAGCTGCACGGTAGCCATCAACTTTAATACGGCGTGCGGTTCCACCTTCTTCAAATACGCTTTCCATCATATGAACTACAGCTTCAACATCTTGTTGCTGAAAAACACGTTCACCTTCAGGTATAGAGTCTTGCTTTAGTACAGTGAGTGGGCGGTTAACCCCACCTGCGCCTAACATGGCGTAAAAACGAGCCATTTGCGCGGTACTCACGGCAATATTGTAACCAAACGAAAGTGCGGCAATTTCGTGATCTGACCAACGACGGTTTGGGTAAAATAAACCACTGCTTTCCCCGACCATGCCGGTACCACTATCACTACCAAAACCCACCTTTTGGTAAAGACCTACAAAGTAGTCTTTGGGCACGGTTTGGCTTATTTTCGTTACGCCCATATTACTGGAGTACTTTAAAATTTCGCGCAGCGTCATTTCACCATGATTACGGGTATCTTGTACTAAGCTGCCCCCTAAACGCATCCAGCCTGGGTAGGTATCAACTTTGTCATCCGGTTGGATTGTGCCGTAGTCTAATCCAGCTAAAATGGCTAGAGGCTTAACGGTTGAGCCGGGTTCAAACAAATCGGTAATTGCACGGTTACGACGCTTATGAGGAGCCGCACCGCTTAAATTGTTAGGATTAAATGAAGGACTATTTACCATAGCCAAAACTTCACCAGTTTTAACATCAACCACCATGGCTGAACCTGAAGTGGCCTTGTAAGTTAATACCGCTGATTTAACCGCTTTGTAGGCAATCGCCTGAATACGCTGATCAATACTCAGTTGAATACTCTCAGGCTCCACTCGCTCGCGCTCATCAAGCACTTCAACTTCACGACCTTGAGCATCTTTTCGAATCGTACGTCGGCCTTCTTCACCTGTGAGTGCATTTTCGTAAAGCTTTTCTATGCCTTCAATGCCTTTGCCATCGATATTAGTAAAACCAATGATATGCGCACTGACCTCACCGGCAGGGTAATAGCGTTTTGATTCATCTAATAAATGAATACCTGGTAGGCGTAAATCGCCAATATAATTAGCAACAGCCGGAGTAACTTGGCGTTTTAAGTAAACAAAGCGACGAGTAGGATCATCAAGTAGTCGGGTATTAATTTTGCTCGGTTCAATGCGCAGTACATCGGCTAGTTCACGCCAGCGCAAATCGTTTTTATAATACAGGGCGGTACGCTTGTTTAGCTCAGCGACATTTTCACGCAGAGTTTGCTGATCTTCACCATTTTTACGGGCTTGTCTGAGCACTTTGCTCACCAGTGATTTATGCAAAGCTTTAGGATCTGCATACACACTGACTACAGGCACACTAACTGCGAGCTCTTTACCGTTACGATCGAAGATCATACCGCGTTGCACATGCAATTTTTCAACACGTACTGTACGCTTGTCACTTTCGGAGCGAGCCTTATCGGGTTCAATTACTTGCAAATATGCGGCGCGCGATACCAAAGTCACAAACACTAAAAAAATCACCGCGCACACTAAAATAAAGCGCCATGCGATTAGGTTGTTGACTGGTTTTTTGCCTCGCGTTCTCATTGTAATATAATTACCTGCTCATCTTGGCTGGTTGGCCGCTTCATTTCTAATTGTGACGTTGCCACTTCTTCAATGCGTGCATGTTGCGAATAAAATTCTTCTTCCACTAAAAAATAACGCCACTCTAAATCCAATTCATCACGCTCTTGCAGTAACGAATCTTGCTCAATTAATTGCGCACGAGATAAATGAGTTACCTGCACCACGCTCAAACTTGACGCGAATATCACAACCAACAAGGCCAAGGTGATCTTGTTCGCACCTAGGCCTTTAATTATTTCAATAAATAGATTGGGTTGGCGATAACTCGCTTTTTTACTCATCCCAACCTCTGTGCAATCCTTAGTACTGAGCTACGAGAGCGTGGATTGCGAGCCACTTCATCAGCACTTGGTTTAATAGCTTTACCCACTGCTTTTAACGTCAGGTTTTTATTTATTTGTGCGTCGGTTAAAGGCAGACCTCTGGGTATCGCTTCTCCCTTACTCTGTTTTTTAATAAATTGTTTTACAATGCGATCTTCTAAAGAGTGAAAAGAAATAACAACTAAGCGACCACCCGGCTTAAGAACTTTAATCGCCGCTTGTAGTGCGGTTTGAATTTCCTCTAACTCGCTATTGATATAAATACGAATTGCCTGAAACGTGCGCGTTGCAGGATGTTTAAACTTATCTTTAACAGGTACTGCTTCATCAACTAAATCTGCGAGCTGTTTAGTGGTAGTGATTGGCGTATGTTCTCGCACTTCCAATATCTTGTGCGCAATGCGCTTACCAAATTTTTCTTCACCTAGCTTTTTGATCACATGGGTAATGTCATCTAGTTCCGCCTCAGCTAACCACTGCGCAGCGCTACGGCCTGTGCTTGGATCCATTCGCATATCAAGCGGGCCATCTTTCATAAAACTAAAGCCACGAGCGGCATCATCTAACTGCGGTGACGACACACCAATATCAAGTAAAATGCCATCAACTTTACCAATTAGATCGTTTTTCTCAGCAACTTCGTATAACTTTGAGAACCGTGAGTGAGCAATCGAAAAACGTGAATCATCGGCAAACTTTTCTGCTGACTTTATAGCTTGTGGATCCTGATCAATAGCCTGCAAGCGACCAGCGTCGCCCAAGCGCGCTAATATTTGCCCTGAATGTCCGCCACGTCCAAAGGTGCCATCCATATAAATGCCGTCTGGCTTAATTGCAAGTGCATCTATGGTTTCTTCCATTAATACGGATACGTGTTCAAATTGCGCTGTCATTAGCTATTTTTTGCCTTTTTGTTTTGCTGCTAGAGGGTAAAGTTATCTAAATCGTCATTCGGTTCAAATTCACCAAGCCTTTCAAGCTCAGTGTCTTGGCGCATTTGTTCGTGCCAACGCGCCTCATCCCAAATCTCAAATTTATTCATTAAGCCCACCAGCATAATTTTTTTGCCAAGTTCTGCATGTGAGCGCAAAGAAGGCGCCAGCAAAATTCGACCGTTTTTATCAAGCTGATACTCTGTCGCATTACCTAACAACATACGTTGCATCCGTCGCGCTCTGGGATTCATATTAGATATTTTTGCTAAACGGCTTTCTATTTCTAACCATTCAGCAAGAGGGTATAACCAAAGGCAAGGCTCATTGAGTGCAACAGTGCAAATAACCGTTCCCTGATCTTCAGACAATAGCGTGTCTCGGTACTTTGTTGGTACCGCAAAACGTCCTTTATCATCCAAACTCAGTGAACTTGCGCCACGAAACATAAAAAGCCTATTGTAAAATTATTTTAATCAACTTTTTGATTAACCCGATCCAGTTTGATCCACTAAACACCACTTTTTACCACAGTGCTCCAGTTTAGGGCTTGACAAGCCTTTTTGTCAAGTAAGTCACCCAGCTTTAGCACCCCGCGAAGCCTGAAAAAATAAGGCTCAGATTAAAGCGGTTGAATTGTTTAGTAAAAAATCTGATCAGCCAGTAAAAAATTTTTTATCGTTTTTTTTATTAGCTAGCTGGCATTATTTGCTTAATGAATAAACAGTGAATAATTACAATTTATTTAGGGTGTGTAGGGCTTTGTTTATTCGAACTAGGTGCAACTAAATCATGACCCGAAATGTATAACCGAGTAAGCAAAGGAAAAATCAACCTCGAATGATTAAAACGCCTTGGTTTGTAAAAATTACAAACTGTTGTCGCAATAGTTACAGCTATAAACCTACTAAAAATTAGTAAATAAAATACAATCCATATAAAACAATGAGTTAAAAACTGGTTTAATCATTGCACCTTAATAATTACTTTTAAAAAACTATTAAGGATTGATTATGGCTACGGCAACAAAGAGCAAAACACCTATTGATACAAAACAAGAGATTGAAGCCCCGTTAACAGATAAGGCAACATCAGCTGCGCATGATGCAGTAGATGCATTATCGAGTAAAGCAGCGGTAGCTGAAAATGGCGTTCGTAAAGGAGCAAGCAGCTCAGCAGAAACACTTAATGAGAAACAGTTAGCAGCTCGCGAGAAATTAGAAGAATGTACTTCTAAGACTCGTCAACTCGCATCAGAAAACCCATTAGCAACGGCTGGTCTTGCATTTGCTGCTGGTATGTTAGTTACTGCACTATTTCGTCGTAAGTAATACTAATGCAAAACCTACATTCAACATCAAGTGAATCACAATCGACAGATTCGCAGTCATCGGCAAAACATGCCGATGACTGGCAAGATCATATTGCAAAGCTTGCTGATTATGCAGCACAGCTCAAGGATGATTATCATCAACAAGGAAAGTTGACGCATCAGCTTGCTATAGCTGAATGGAAATTGTCGTTAAGATCCTTAGCACTGATCACTATCCTACTTGGATGTTTTGCCAGTGGCTTGGTGTTACTGTGGGTCGGGTTCTTAGGTATTGTAGGCTTTGCGACTTTTGACTTATTTAGCTCGATTTGGCTGAGCATTACTGTAGTGATCAGCCTACAAATTTTATGTTTAATTTGGCTGTGGCGAAACGCAGTTTATCTAAGCAAAAAAATTGGCTTTACTAAAACGCTAAATAGTCTAAAGCAGCTGCTTAAATTATAAGGCATACACAATTATGTTAATCAATTACTTGATCAACTCACCGAATGCTCGAGTGCAACAGCTACACAAAGAAGTCGTGATGCGCTCTGAGTTAAAGCGTCAGCACCTCACGGCAATAAAATATCGAGCCAAACGTTTTGCCGCAACAAAAGTGGGGCTCGTTAGTGCTTTTACCGCAGGCGCGGTTGTGGAGTCGGCAAAGGGAGACACCAACATGGTAAAAAAATACAGTTGGTTATTAAAACTACTCGCTTAAAATTCACTCCTACATTAAATCGTCACGACAGTGAGCCAAAATAACCGTTTTGATAATCGCTAACCGCTTGGCGAATTTCAGCTTCAGTGGTCATTACAAACGGCCCCATATGTGCAATTGGCTGATTAAGCGGATCAGCTGCTAAAATCAGAACACCTGCTGCTTTTTCGGCACGTATGCAAATATCACTCGATGGCTCAACAATAAGTAATTTTCCTGCATCAAAGGTTTCACTTTGCGCTGATTCTAATGATCCAGTGTGTATGTAAATCATCACTTTTTGCTGTTTTAGTGCTGGTAGATAAAGCTCCTTACCTGCAGGCAAAGCCACATCGGCTATAGCACCATTAGCGGCTAAGTTTTGTAAGCTTGAAACCAATTGCTGTGAATCAAATTGCCATGTCCCTGCTAGCGCTTTAAGACTAATACCTTGTTGATTAGTAAACCTCGGTGCTGGATGCTCTGTGGTATCCTGGTATTGCGGCTCACGCATTTTGTCAGCGCTTGGCATATTGAGCCAAATTTGAAAGCCATGTAAGCCTTTTTCAGCATCAGCAAGTGGCATTTCACTGTGCATAACACCACTACCGGTGCTCATCCATTGCACGTCACCGGCGCGAATCGCTTCTGTGTTACCCATTTGATCTTTATGCTCAAATCCTCCTTTTAAAATATAGGTAAAAGTTTCGATACCTCGATGAGGGTGAGGAGGAAAACCACCAATATAGTCACTCTCATCATCAGATTTAAGCTCATCAATCATTAAAAATGGGTCTAAATATTTACCATCAAATCCTGGAATACGACGGATATTGACGCCATCCCCATCTTGGGTAGCATAAGCAGTTAAAACTTTGGTTATTTTCATTTTTTGCCTAATATGTTATGTAAATATATAAGGGATTAAATTATTATTTCATCATGTTTTTTATACGTAAATTAATATATTTCAATCATATGCAACACTATTTTATTGCAAAATCTTAGATATAACCTTAGTACTTCAATGGTTATTTATAGTAGGATTATCAAGCGTCACTCTACTTTGCACTAATTTGGATACGACTATTTTTACTTCATCATTAAAACATCAACTCTACCGCCTTCTTATGCTAATTTGCATACCTGTTGCTGCTATTATTTTAGTAACCTTGTGGTTTAGTCGTGACGCAGCCATTAAAGAGCACGAGACAAAAGTGCGCACCATCACTGAGCAACTAATTATCAAACAACAAAGCATGATTGATGATGTCAAAAAAGTTACTGAGTTTTTAGCAAAAAAACAGAAAAACATTCAATCTTTACCCTCTACTTGTCCTGCGTATTTTTTAGATGTTAAGGCACTCAATGGTAATATCGCGAATATTGGTATAGTAAATAAAAATGGTGACCTAATTTGTACATCAAAAAGTAGCGACACTAATATTAACATTAGTGACCGTCCCTATTTTAAAAACGCGATCGCCAGTAAAGAGTTCAGTATTGGCCATTTCCAGCACGATCGCAGCCTCAAAGCGCAAAGTATTAACTTTGCTTACCCTATCTTAAATGAAAATAATGATATTGAAGGCGTTATTGTGACCGTAATCGCTTTAGACTGGTGGAGCTCGGCACTTAATACTTTAAATTTATCGACAGAAATCAGAGCTGTCATTACTGACTCTAACGGTAGTATTTTAGCTAACTACCCTTTTTCAGCCGATAGACTAGGCAACAAATTGGAAAAGTTCGATTTAGCGCATAACTTGCAAGCTGGTGTTATTTTTAAAGGAAAAGATGGTATCCGAAGAGTTTTCCATCAAACCACTCTCTACCGTGATGGCAATAACAATAAACTTTCTATTTATATTACTCAACCAATAGATGAAACACTTGAGCAAATAGATATTAACTTTGTAAAAATGGTTTTAGGATTTTTAATGACCATCCTTCTTTTAGCCGTATTGGCTAGACGATTAGTCAATAAAAGCATCTTAAACCCGATTAAAAGTTTAACGCAGGCTGTTAACCGCTTAGCAGCCGGTAATATGCCTCATGACGACGAGCAGCCTAATAGCCCTGAGCTAAATAGACTCTATCATCGTTTTAAATATATGGCTGAAACTCGCTTAACAGCTGAAGCATGCCTTAAACATAAACATGACGAGCTAAATAGCTTGCTTAATGCACTACCTGATGCTTTTTTACGCGTAGATGCCAATGGCAATATACTTGATACCGGTGGACGTATTAAATCGTTAAATTATAGCCATTCAACACCGCCTAAAAAGTTATCGTGTTTATTCTCTAGTGCTAATTTAAAACAAGTAGAAGAGTACTTAACAACCCTGAGCGCTCCTGTCACTGTTGAGCTTGAACATAAACAAGACAATCAGTTTTATGAAGCGAAAATCAGCCCAATGAAAAAAGTGGATGAGTTTATAATTGTTATTAGTAACATCACGCAACGAAAGCAGAATCAAGAGTCTTTGCATTTAGCGTCATTAGTTTACAACAACAGCAGTGAAGGTATGGCAATCACAGATGAAAATGGCGTTATTTATGATGTGAACCCTGCATTTTGTGAAACAACTTTGTATTCTCGAAAAGAAGTACTCAATAAAACGGTGGGTATTTTATCATCGGGTAAACACGATAAAGAGTTTTATGATTACATGTGGCAGTCAATAAATAAAACTGGCCGCTGGCAAGGTGAAATAACCAATCGTCGTAAAAATGGCGAGCTGTATGCTGAATGGTTAACCATAGATACTATTTACGATAAAAATAAAGCCCCAACTAGTCGTATTGCTATTTTTACCGATCTAACCGAGAAAAAACAAGCTGACGAGCTAATTTGGCGACAAGCTCATTTTGATCATTTAACCGACTTACCTAATCGACTAGAACTAAAAGAGCGGTTAAATAAACGCTTTACGAGCGTAAACAACCACGACCAAAAACTGGTCATTATGCTGTTAGATATTGATCACTTTAAAGATATTAATGATACGTTAGGCCATCATTATGGCGATAGATTACTTAAATTAGTATCTGAGCGAATTGTGCAAACAGCCAAAGAGGCTGACTTTGTAGCACGTATTGGTGGCGATGAATTTGTTATTGTATTTAGTGACTTACGCGGTAGCGATAATATCAAACAAATAGCAAAATCACTGCTACTTAGCCTTGCTTCGACTATTTTTATTGAAGATGAAAAAGTGTATATCAGTGCCAGTATTGGTATTGCCTGCGCGCCAGATGATGGCCAAAACCCAGAGCAACTGCTTAAAGCTGCTGACCAAGCTATGTATAAGGCAAAAAATAGCGGCCGAAATGACTTTGAATTTTTCTCACATGATATGCGTGAAGATGCAAATGCAAGAATGCAGTTGCTCAAAGAGCTTCGCTCAGCCATAGAGTTAGAGCAATTTGAGTTATATTATCAGCCTATTGTGTCCCTTGATGATTTACACGTTCATAAAGCTGAGGGACTTATTCGATGGCAACACCCAGAAAAAGGCCTGATCAGCCCTGCCGATTTTATTCCTCTTGCTGAAGAAACCAGACAAATAAATGCGCTTGGTCAATTTGTATTTACTGAAGCACTGCAAACACTTAATGATATTAAAAAACACATTCAAGATGAATTTCAAATTAGTATTAACGTATCGCCGGTGCAGCTCGCAACCACAGACAGTGGTATAGACGATTGGTATGGCATGCTTGAGACAGCAAATTTACCTGCATCGAGTATTGTGGCAGAAATTACTGAAGGCTTGATGGTTAATCCTGAAGAGTTGACCCAAAGCCGCCTAAAAGCCTTGGTTAAATCAGGGATGCAATTAGCACTCGATGATTTTGGTACTGGTTACTCATCGCTTGCTTACTTACAAGAAATGGATACCGACTACCTAAAAATTGATAAACGCTTTGTTGATAATATTCAAAAAAACAGCCAAGAGCTGGCCTTATGTGAAGCAATTATTATGATGGCTCATCAGCTTGGTTTAAAAGTAATTGCCGAAGGCATAGAAACAAAATTACAAATGGATTTATTACTTGAGGCTGGTTGTGATTATGGTCAAGGCTATTTGTTTTCAAAGCCGCTGCACAAAACCTCGTTTATGCAGCTGATAACAACGAACCAAGTAATTAAGCTCTGATAAAAGTAATAGAGTTATTTAATATCAAGGTGGTCTGCAACATATGCACCTCGCTGCCCTCTTTTTTTATCTGGTCCAATAGTGCTGTCTTGCGCCGTTTGCTGCTCTAACGCTGCATTAATTGTAGCTCCTAAAATAATGATATAAGCGCTAATAAATAGCCACATAAGCATAATAACCACCCCACCTAAAGAGCCATATGTTTCGTTGTAACTGGCAAAATGAGATACATAAAATGAAAAGCCAAAAGATGCCACAATCCATAATACTGTGGCAGTGAATGAGCCTACGGTAACCCAGCGCCACTTAGCTGCTTTTCTGTGAGGCGCGTAACGATATAAAATTAACAATGCAAAGTTAAAGGTTAGTGCCAGTAATGGCCATGAGATAAGCATGATTAAAAAATCAATACTCTCTTTTATTCCTAACAGGTTAAGTGCTAACGGTAATATACCTATAATTACCAATGCTATAACCGCCACCACAATCGCGCCCACTGAAAATAATAAACGTACAAGTTGCGCCTTAAAAAATGAACGCTTTTCGTATTCGTGATAACTAATATTACACGCGGTGATCAAAGCTTGGCTGCCCTTAGAGCTACTCCAAATAGTGAGCAGTAAAGTGCCCAGTGCGCTAAGACTTAAACTGGTTTGAGACTTTTGCGCAAGACTCGAAACCTGAGACAAAATAATCTCTTGGGTACTTTGCGGCAATAACGCCATAAATTGACTTAAATACGCACTAATATCATTCGGTGAAGCAAAATAAGCATACACAGACACCAACGCCGCAATGGCAGGAAAAATAGCAAGAAGTGCATAAAAGGCCACGCCTGCTGCCACCAAGGATAAATTATCACGGCTCATTTGTTTTATAATTCGCTTTGCAATATCCCACCAGCCACGCAGAGGGATATGGTTAGGCTGCTTGGCTCTTTGGCCACGCTTAAAGTCACTCATAGCTAACTCCCTTTTCCCAATTAATTGCAAGATGTTTGCCAAACAAATACCCCTTGGTATTAAACTTGCTGCTATTGTTTTACACAGACCCTAATTAATCCAACCTAACATGGATGGCTCCTATGCTAAGCGCTTTAATTGCAACACTCGCTAATAACGCATCTATTCCCGCAATCGATACCGTTCAGCCAAACTCGGTTTCATGGGGCTTTTTAAAAGAGAAAAGCGTGCAATTACTACACTCATTCGTGCAATTACTGCCCACTTTGCTTTTAGGTATTATTATTTTGGTGATTAGTTATTTAATCGCCACCCCATTATCACGCTTGTTAATAAAGCCCGTTACTTACATGACCAACAGTAAATTAGTACACCTAGTTGCTAGGCGTGGTATTAGTACCTTAATTATTTTACTCGGGTTTTACCTTTTCTTACGTTTGGCTGGCTTGACTGAATTCGCGGTCGCTATTATGAGTGGCACCGGGTTAATAGGGCTTATTTTAGGGTTTGCCTTTCGGGATATTGCTGAGAACTTTATTGCCAGTTTACTTTTGAGTGTACAACGTCCATTTAAAATTGATGATGTAATAGAAGTCGATGGTAGAATAGGTATTGTTAAAAAAGTAACTGCAAGAGCAACCACTTTAGTTGACTACGATGGCAATCATATTCAAATACCCAATGCGACTGTGTATAAAAATACCATTAAAAACTTAACCGCTAATCCAAAGATGCGCGGTCATTTCACAATCGGTATT
This sequence comes from Pseudoalteromonas sp. US3C1004, assembly GCF_048401065.1. GTDB lineage: Bacteria > Pseudomonadota > Gammaproteobacteria > Enterobacterales > Alteromonadaceae > Pseudoalteromonas > Pseudoalteromonas undina. The sequence continues at coordinate 372,947 of NZ_CP183073.1, read as the reverse complement.
GGCTACGATAATGACATTCGCGGCGCACAAAGTCTTGCTATTAGCGTTATAAAAAATCAAAACTCTGTGCTTAGCGATCCACCTCCCCAAGTATTGGTTGATAACTTAGGCTCCGCCACTATCAATTTTACTGTTTACTTTTGGGTCAACGGCGAACAATACAGCATTGTTAAAGTAGCCTCACAGCTAATGCGAGAGTTAATTAACAGTTTTACGCAACATAATATAAGTATGCCTGACGATGCTAGAGAGCGTGTATTACTCAATAGCCAAGGTGAAGATATTTACCCCACAGCAAGCGAAGCTAAAACAGAGACAACAGAAAAAACTAAAGAGAAACCACATACTCAAAAACATAAAAACACAGAGCATGAACACAGTATTGATGATGTAAGCAGTGATACGGATGATATTCGCGAGCAAGCCGGTGAATCGCGCGATCCGGAGCAGGGTAAAAATATTATATAGATAGGTTCGAGGTTCGAGAAATTTAAAAGCCTTGCGGTTAACATTACAAGTTTTTTTATGCCTGAAGGCGATAGTTAGTCTCGCGTCGAGTTTAGGTTTTAAGCCCGCAACCCGCCTCCCGTCTGGAACCTGATAGCTTGTCTCAAACACAAAAAAGCCCGCAGCGTTAACTGCGGGCTTTTTTATTGAATGAGTGAGTTAGCCATATAAGCCGGGTTCTGTCCTTTCCGAAGAAAGTGATAATCATTCGTCTAGGCCATAAATCGCTCTATGGCTCAAGCAACCTACCCGGTTCCAACGTGGGCCACGCCATAAGGAACCCTATTTGGTCTTGCTCCGAGTGGAGTTTACCTTGCAACCGACTATTACTAGCGGCCCGGTGCGCTCTTACCGCACCCTTTCACCCTTACCAATCCGAAGATTGGCGGTCTTCTCTCTGCTGCACTTGTCGTGGGCTCACGCCCCCCAGCCGTTAACTGGCACTCTGCCCTGTGGAGCCCGGACTTTCCTCCCCCTGATCATTTTCGTCACAGGCAGCGATTATCTTGGCTAACTCGGCGCGCAGTATACATGAGAGCACCGCACTACGCAGTAAACATTTACTGTTTTTCTTCAATAATTGTTTTATACAACGCGTTTTTCTTCATGCCGAAGTATTCGGCTACTACACCACACGCTTTTTTCATTGGCATTTCGTTTTCGAGTAACGCTAACATTTTACGAGCTTCTGGTGGAATATCGTCAACTACCTTAGCTTTCCCTGGCAACATGAGTACTATTTCGCCGCGTTGTTTAGTTGGATCGTCAGTTAAAAACTGCTTTAACTCACTCACTGTGCCATTAAAAAAGGTTTCAAAGGTTTTAGTGAGCTCTTTGGCAAATACCACCTGCTGCTCACTACCTAGCGCTGCTTCTAAATCGTCAAGGCTTGCCATAATACGGTGGGTACTTTCATACATAATACTGGTAATACTTGAGTTAACCGCATCTATAAAAAAGTCTTGGCGCGCTTTACTTTTAGCAGGTGTAAAACCAATAAATTGAAAACGGTCAGTAGGTAACCCAGAACAACATACCGCCGTAATAGCAGCACATGCACCAGGCACGGGTGTTACACTTGCGCCCTGCTCACGACATAAATTAACCACCGCATAACCAGGATCACTGATCAGGGGTGTGCCTGCATCAGAAACTAATGCAATATTTAACCCTTGATTAAGTTGGTCGATAATTTGCTGCGCTTTTTGCTTTTCATTATGGTCATGTAACGCAAAGGTTTTAGCCTTAATACCAAAGTGGCTAAGTAGCTTACCAGTATGGCGAGTGTCTTCAGCCGCGATTAAGTCAACCTGCGATAATGTCGCGATTGCACGCTGACTTAAGTCGTCATAATTGCCGATTGGGGTGGCAACAACGTAAAGAGTGCCAATTTTCTGTGAATTCTCCTCATTTAACATTGAGGTCTCCTGCGTCAGTCAGTAATATAAGCAAATCGCGTTAACGTATGGGAAATCATTGTGCGACTTAAACTAGTTAGTCTATTAATTATATTGTCAGGGTTATCGGCGTGTAGCACAACCGAAAAACCAACTAAAACCAGCGATAACTTAAGTAACAGTGCCAATACGCTGAAAAATGAAGCACTGAATGCGCAATCTATTTACCAATTAGCGCAAAACCGCTATGGCGCTGATAAAATCCAGCTACTTTATAGTGCTCGTGATAGCGCAATTACAGAAGAAAACTGGCCACTACTCGAAAAAATATGCACTGAACTTGCACTTACCGCCAGTGTTGATCAAATTCAAAATCGTTTATACATTGCCTTTGCGCAAAAAGAGCAAAATAAAAATCAGCAAGCACTTGAGGTACTAAACACGCTAGAGGGGCAACTTAAGCAACCTGAACATTTTGCTTGGCACCAATTTTTAACTGCCAGCATTTTTGCGTCGCAAGACTTACCAAAACGTGCAGCTCCTTACTTTTTTGCTGCCTCTGAATCGGTAGCAAAAAATAATATTTCTATCCCTAAACTTAATGACGCACTTTGGCATAATTTAAAGCAGCTTTCTTCGTATGCATTAGAGCGATTTAACCGTGGCTCGGTTATTCAACAAGGCTGGGTTAACTTAGCTTTGTATCATCAGGTTTATGCCAACAGCTCTGTTGATTTAGACCAAGCGATTAATAATTGGCGCCGCCGTTACCTTGGGCACCCTGGTACCAATGTTCTACCAAAACAAGATACCTACGCCAATGAATTAGCACCACTAAATATTGAACGCTTAGTTGTGCTATTACCTCAGTCAGGTGCTAACAAGCGCTTAGGGGATGCATTAAAAGCAGGCATACTGGCTGCGCTTGATAAAAAAGAGATTAGCGAAACGCTGTTTATTGATGAAAATACCGAGACCGAAGCGTTGGGTGCACAGATAACACAATTACAACCGGACTTTGTTATTGGCCCGCTATTAAAAGCCAATATAGATAAGCTCGCTAATACCAATACATTACTCGATATACCCACATTACATTTAAATACCTTTGATGGCGAACGAACCTCTCTGCAACACTACTTTTTTGCGCTTAATCCTGAGCATGAAGTACAACAAACTCTAGAGCATTTTTTAGCGCAAGGTTATCAAAAACCTATGTTGCTAGCGCCAAATAATACCAATGGTCAGCGCTTAATTGACTACTTTAACCTGCAATGGCAACGCTATAGTGAAACAACCACACAAGTTGGCTTTTACAACGACAATAAAGATATGCCCAATACCATTACCAGCTTGCTAGAAGTTGATAAATCAAAAGAGCGTATTAAATCGGTTAAAACACTTTTTAATAAAGAAGTAGAAAGTGAAACCCGTTCACGTGGCGATATTGATGCAATTTATATATTAGGTGACGCCATAGAGACCCGATTAATTAAACCTTATCTGGATGTTAACGTAAGCACCTTTGCCGACAGAATCCCTATTTACGCCAGCTCTAAAAGTCATAGTAAGCAAATAGATACCACTGACAAAGGCGATTTAGATGGGCTTTACTTTACCGAACTTCCTTGGATGTTAGACTCACAAATTACGCAGCATAATCTACGTAAGCAATATAATGATTTATGGCCTGAACAGGCTGATATTAGCCAACGTTTATTTGCCATGGCCTATGATGCCGTCGCCATGCTGAATGATATTAGACAGCTGAGCATTACACCCGATAAATACTTTTCAGGCTTAAGCGGTAAATTATCCATTAATAGTGCCGGTGATATTGAACGATCACTGCAATGGGCGCAGTACAGCAATCGCCGTATAAAACCTGTGGAATTAAAAACACAACGCCCTGTGCCGCTATTTATGCAGTCGGCAAACGATGGCATAACCATTATTAACTAAGGGGTTAGCATGTCGTGGTTTAAACAGCTGTGGCAAAATAGTCGTGAAAAAGGCCAGTATTATGAGCGCCAAGCGCAAAAGTATTTAGAAGCGCAAGGTTTAAAAGCGATTGAGCGGAATTACTACTGCCCCTACGGCGAACTTGATGTCATTATGAAAGACGGTGACACCTTAGTGTTTGTTGAAGTTAAGTTTCGTAAAAATAACATAAAAGGCGGCGCTAATTATGCGCTAAGCCCGCAAAAGCAAGCTAAGTTAAAGCGCACTATTTATCATTACCTTGGTGCTAAAAACTTAAAAAACCAGCCATTACGTATTGATTACGTAGCTATAACAGGCGAACCGTCATTACATATTAACTGGCTGAAAAACGTATTTTAATGTCTGATGTATAAAAATAAGACGATTACAACAGCTTCATGTTGAGCATACAGTTAAACATTAGCTTACGCCTAAAATAATCACCTTTTAATAAAGCCGGTGTGAGCTCACACAGAATTAGAGATAAATTGTTGGTAACCCATGCAAGATACAATTAAAGAAATTTTTAAAGAAAGTATTCAAGTTCAAATAGCTGCAGGCGAAGTGTTGCCAAGCGCGTTAGAATCAGCGGCATTTACCATTGCACAAAGCCTGATCAATGGGAATAAATTGATCTGTTGCGGTACTGCAAACTGCCATATGCTGGCACAACACATGGCAGGCGTACTGGTTAATTTTTACGAAACAGAACGTCCCTGCTTACCTGCAATCGCTCTCTCACAAGAAAATATTAACTTGGGCCAAGGCAATCAAATAGATGACCACGATACATTTGCACGCCAAGTTCGTGCCTTTGCTCAGCAAGGTGACTTATTATTGGTACTTGCCATTAATGGTAATGAAAAACACATAATTTCTGCAGTAGAAGCGGCACTTACCAAAGATATGAAGGTCATAGTAATGGTAGGCGATGATGGCGGCGAACTCGTTGGCTTGCTTGGCCATAACGATGTAGAAATTCGTACGCCGTCTAAACGCCCGAGTCGCATTATTGAATCGCATTTAGTGAACCTTCACTGTTTAAGTGAGTTGGTGGATTTAACCCTTTTCCCTCAGGACGAAAATTATGTTTAAACGCTCCCTAATTATTTTAGGCACTGTTATATTATTACAAGGCTGTGCCGCTGCTGTGGTCGCCGGTACAGCCAGTGCTGTTACTGCCGCTAACGATAGACGAACCATTGGCTCGCAAATAGACGACAACAACATTGAAATAAAAGCCAGCATTGCTATTAGTGAAGATGAACGCCTTAACAAGTTTGCTCATATCAGCGTTATAAGCGTAAATGGCGTGGTTTTAATGGTAGGACAAGTGCCTAACCAAGAAATGAAAAACCAAGCGTTTAAAACCATTGAGAACCTATCTGGTATCCGCAAAATTCATAACCAACTTCGCATTGGCTCTAATATTGGTATCACCACGCAAACACACGATTCATGGTTAACCTCAAAAGTAAAAGCGCAGCTTCTAGCGGCTGAAAATATCAGCAGTAATAATATAAAAGTAGTGACTGAAAATGCCGAAGTATACTTAATGGGGCTAGTATCTGACGCTGAAGCAAACCAAGCCGTTAATATAGCTCGCAACATCTCTGGCGTAGAGCGGGTAGTTAAAGTGTTTGAGTATTTGTAAAAGTCCGAGGTTCGAGGTTCGAGAAATTTAAAAACCTTGCGGTTAACATCGCAAGGTTTTTTATACCTGTAGGCAATAAACCCGCTTAAAAAACCATATACACAAAGAGAAGTGAATGAGGAGTAAATGAGAAAACAGTAACCATTAGCCTAACTGATTAATTCGAGTCTCTAGGCCCGTTGCTCGCTTCTCGCAGCCCGCTGCCCACTGCCGTGAACCCAAGCACCCTGCTTGGCTTAATCTCTACCTAACACCTAGACCTAATACCTAAAACCTGCTCTTCACTTTAGACCAGACGCGGTGTAAACCCGCTGCTGCACCAATCAATCTTAACCCGCCTCTCGCCGCCCGTGAGCCTTTCTAATCTTTAACCTTTAACCTTTAACCTAATATTTTCATACAGACATAAAAAAACCGCTTCTTAAGCGGTTTTTTTTCTAACATTTATGGGCTATTTTATAACGCGTAAATGTGAGCCTTTTTTCTTTTCAGGCTTGGGAGCTGGCGTTTCATCAACTATTTCAGGTGATGAATCGACACTTTCAAGCTCTGGAGCAAAATCGTCTTCGTCCTCTAAAAACTCATCTGCAGTAAAGACTGTGCCTTCGCCATTTTCACGTGCATATATTGCAAGTACAGCCCCTAAAGGCACGTACACTTGCATTGGCTGACCGCCAAAGCGCGCGTTAAAGCTAAGCTGAGTATTATCTAACGAAAACTGCGTAACCGCCGAAGGGCTTATGTTCAATACAATTTGACCATCTTGGACAAACTGTGTTGGCACTTGCACTGCAGGAAAGTCAGCATTAACCACTAAGTGTGGCGTGCATTCGTTATCAACAATCCAATCAAAAAAAGCGCGTAGTAAATAAGGACGATTAGAAGTCATTATAAACGGATCTCACGCTCTGCTTCAGTTAAAGAAGCTTGGAATGATTCACGTTCAAATAAACGGATCATATACTCTTTAAGTTCTTTAGAGCCTGCACCATTAAGCTCAATACCAAACTCTGGTAAACGCCATAATAGTGGTGCTAAGTAACAATCAACTAAGCTAAACTCTTCACTCATAAAGTAAGGCGCTTCACTAAAGATTGGTGCTATTGCAAGTAATGCTTCTGTCAGCTCTTTACGAGCTTGCGCGGCATCAGATGTGTTGTTAATGATTTTTTCAGCTAGGCTGTACCAATCAGTATCAATACGGTGCATCATTAATCGACTACGACCACGCATGACCGGATATACAGGCATTAGTGGAGGATGAGGAAAACGTTCATCAAGGTATTCCATGATGATGTTTGCCTGATATAAACCAAGCTCACGGTCAATCAGTGTTGGCACTGTGCCGTAAGGGTTAATTTCGTGAAGTGCTTCTGGCAGGTTATCCTTTTCAGCCATATGAATATCTACACTTACACCTTTTTCAGCAAGTACAATGCGTACTTGGTGGCTATACATACAGTTAGCACCAGAAAAAAGGGTCATTACAGGGCGCTTATTGGCAGCTACGGCCATGCCTACCTCCATTAAATAACTAAAACAGCAATAGGGGCTTAAGCCCCTATTGCAAAATTACCTTTAAATATGTTCAAACTTAATGAACATCTCTCCAGTATTCTTTCTTCAGCATAAATGCCAAGATAAATAGGATAATTAAAAATCCGATTACCTTAATACCTAGCGCTTCCGATTCGAGACGTGTAGGTTCACCTACATACTCTAGGAAATTCGTTAAATCACGAACTGCTTGGTCATATTCATCTACACTTAATTCGCCCGTACCATCTGTTTTTGTACCAGTAATATGAGTGGTTGTTTTACCATCTACTGTTACTTCTTCAGTAATTGCAGTAGGAACACCTTGCAACTCTTGAAGAACATGTGGCATACCCACCGATGGGAATAACGTATTATTTACGCCAAACGGACGAGATTCATCTTTGTAAAACGATTTTAAATAGGTGTAAATCCAATCGCTGCCACGCACACGCGCAACGTTAGTTAGATCCGGCGGAGCCGCACCAAACCATTTTGCAGCATCTTCTTTTGCCATCGCGTTAAGGATATGGCCACCCACTTTTGAACCATCAAAAATAAGTTGCTCTTGACCAATCTCTGTTGGAATACCAATGTCACGGAAAGTACGCTCATAACGTTGATACTGCATTTGGTGACAACCAAGACAGTAGTTCATGAACAACTTTGCGCCACGCTGCAAAGAAGGTTGATCAGATATATCGTTACCCGCTTCCATTAGAGGAACTGACGGGCCTGCCGCCATTGCAGGTAACACGTTTACTGATAAAGCAAATAAACCTATTAATAGCTTTTTCATCATTTCGTTAACCTCTCAGGCAATGGCTTAGTTTTTTCATTCTTACTGTAAACGAATAACAGTACGAAGAACATAAAGTAAGTCACAGTACAAACTTGCGAAACAATCGTTTTAAAATCAGTTTGTGGTGTAGCACCAACCCAACCTAAAAGAACGAAAGTAACAACAAAACCTGCAATGTTCCATTTGTGGAAACCACAACGGTAACGAACTGAACGAACCGAACCACGGTCAATCCAAGGTAATAATGCTAGCACGACAATTGATGCACCCATTGCAGCAACACCCATTAGTTTGTCAGGGATTGCACGTAAGATTGCATAGAATGGCGTGAAGTACCAAACAGGGAAAATATGCTCTGGTGTTTTAAGTGGGTTAGCTGCTTCAAAGTTTGGCGCTTCTAAGAAGAAGCCACCCATAGCAGGCATAAAGAACACAACCCAGCAGAACAAGATTAAGAAACCAACCACGCCCACAATATCTTTTACTGTGTAATAAGGGTGGAACGGAATCGCATCAATAATGTCTTTTTTGTCAGTGTAGTATTCATGGAACTTAAATTTAGGCTTGTCTTCTTCAGCCACAGTTCCTTTTTTACGTTTGTTATCAATACCGTCTGGGTTATTAGAACCCACTTCGTGTAGTGCAACAATGTGTAAAAATACTAAGATAACAATAACCAATGGCAGTGCAATTACGTGTAATGCAAAGAAGCGGTTAAGCGTCGCACCTGAAATTACATAGTCACCACGGATCCACAGTGTTAAGTCATCACCAATAACCGGGATTGCCCCGAATAATGAAATGATTACCTGTGCACCCCAGAACGACATTTGGCCCCATGGTAATAAGTAACCCATGAATGCTTCAGCCATTAGGGCTAAGAAAATGAACATACCGAATAACCACAGTAATTCACGTGGTTTTTGGTAAGAACCGTAGATCATGCCACGGAACATGTGCATGTAAACAACGATGAAAAACGCAGATGCACCCGTTGAATGCAAATAACGTAATAACCAACCGTACTCTACATCACGCATGATGTATTCTACTGATGCAAATGCACCTTCAGCAGATGGTACATAGTTCATCGTTAACCAAATACCTGTAAGTATTTGGTTTACTAGTACTAACATAGCTAGAGAGCCGAAGAAGTACCAGAAGTTAAAGTTTTTCGGTGCTGGATACTGTGCAATGTGCATGTTCCAAACACGTGTCATTGGGATACGGTCGTCTATCCACTCAACAATTTTACCAAACATTAGGCCACCCCTTGTTCTTCGCCCACTAAAATAGTGGTCTCATCAAGAAAAGTATATGGTGGAATTTCTAAATTTAATGGTGCAGGTACCGATTGGAATACACGGCCAGCCATATCAAACTTAGAACCGTGACATGGACAGTAAAAACCGTCATCAGTCCCTTCCACTTTCTCACCAAAGCCACCTTGTAAAAAGCTAGGTGAACAACCCAAATGCGTACAAATACCTACAGCGACAAAAATCTCTGGGCGTAATGAACGGAAATCATTGGTTGATGATTCTAATTGTTGTGGCTCTTGCGATTGCGGATCACGAAGTTGACCTTCATGTTCTTTCATCTGCTCAAGCATTTTTGGGGTCCGTGATACAACCCATACAGGTTTACCACGCCACTCGACACGTATTAATTGTCCTGGCTCAAGTTTGCTGATATCTACTTCTACAGGCGCACCTGCAGATTTAGCTCGCTCACTTGGATTCCAAGACGCAATAAAAGGAACAGCAGCCCCAGCCGCACCAACACCACCAACAACAGAGGTAGCTATGGTTAAAAAGCGACGTCGGCCATTGTCTACAGGCGCATTGCTCATCCACTTATCTCCACTATGATTCTCAACACTTGCTATATTGAGAACATCAGTTACAGCAGGTTAATTTTTCGAATTTTAAAAGAGAAACGATCATAATTAAAACCCTTGCTTAAAACAAGGTTATTCACAGCCTCCTGCTCGAATAAACCTGACTTGCTCAAATAGTTGATTAAGTAAGCTCGAGTATGAAACCAAATGACTATAGTATCGCTTCCGTAAAAACAATTTGTAAACAAGTACAATCTCACCAACTAAGTACAGTAACAACTGAATTTGGCGACATTAAACTCATTCACTTTATTTGCCCGCCAATTGTAGCAAAAAAATTCACCAATTAACTGATGGATTTAAACTAATTGCGATAATTATTTAACTTTTTTTGCGTTAGTCGGTCATTTTTAAGCTTTCGTTCAATAAATACGCATGCTTTGCCGATTCTGATCAAGCTAATGTCGACATTAGTCGTAAGGGGAGAATTAAAGGTTAAAGGTTAAAGGTTAAAGGTTAAAGGTCAAAGGTCAAAGGCCAAAGGTCAAACATACTCATATATTTTTGAATGAATATTTAATTTTGAACCTCTTAATCCCAAGCATCGATTGATTTCATCAATGCTGAAATCATACGGGAAAGTTCACGAGTCTCCTCAATCCATTCACTAGCCTTTGTCGTATCAACTTCACCTATTTTTAGTGCAATGTAAATTTGAGAGCGTAATTCTCCACAACTCCCCTTAGAGTATGATAAAAATCGAATATAATCTTTAGGAGTTATTCGTTCATAACCCTCTGCTATATTTGAAGAAATTGAAAGTGCAGATCGTGTTATTTGATCTTTTAAACCAAACTCTTTGCTCTGCTTAAAATGTAAATAAATCTCGCAAGCTAAATCGGCTGAACGTTGCCATACCCTTAAATCTTCAAACCTCATAACATAACCAGTCAGCTGAAACATGCTTAACTTATAACTGTAAAATAAGAAAGACACAAAGCTTAGATCAAATTTATAGCTCGAACCTTGAACCTTGAACCTTGAACCTTGAACCTTGAAGCAAAATCTTATAGCTACAAAACAAAAAACCCAGCATAAGCTGGGTTTTTGAATTCTTGATAACGTAAAAATTAACGTTTTGAGAACTGTGGACGCTTACGCGCTTTCTTAAGACCCACTTTCTTACGTTCAACTTTACGTGCATCACGAGTAACGAAACCTGCTTTACGAAGTTGTGGACGTAGTGACTCGTCAAACTCCATAAGTGCACGAGTGATACCGTGACGGATAGCACCAGCTTGACCAGTAGTACCACCACCGGCAACGGTGATGTGAAGGTCAAATTTTTCAGTCATGTCTACAAGCTCAAGAGCTTGACGAACAACCATGCGTGCTGTTTCGCGACCAAAGTACTCTTCTAAAGAGCGCTTGTTGATTACGATGTTACCAGTGCCTGGGCGTAAGAATACGCGAGCACTTGAACTTTTACGACGACCTGTACCGTAGTATTGATTTGCCATGATAGTGCTCCTTAAATGTCTAGAACCTGAGGCTGTTGTGCAGCATGGTTATGCTCAGTACCCGCGTAAACTTTAAGTTTGCGGAACATAGCGCGGCCTAAAGGACCACGTGGCAACATGCCTTTAACAGCTTTTTCGATGATCATTTCAGGCTTTGCAGCTTGAAGTTTATCAAAAGTAGTAGACTTAAGACCACCTGGGAAACCAGAGTGAGCGTAGTACACTTTATCTTTGAATTTGTTACCAGTAACAGTAACTTTCTCAGCGTTGATAACGATGATGTAATCACCAGTATCTACGTGTGGTGTGTACTCAGCTTTGTGCTTACCGCGTAGGCGATGAGCGATTTCAGTAGCGATGCGACCTAAAGTTTTATCTTCAGCGTCAACTACGTACCAGTCACGTTTTACTGTTTCTGGTTTAGCAACAAACGTTTTCATTTATAAAAATCCAATGTTTTTCAATTAAAACCACAGGTAGTTATTATTAACTACCGCTCTAAGTATGCTACAACCCCTTCGAGTTTTAGACTTTTTCGCCGCTCACAAGTGGCTAAACTATATGAGGACATAGAACGCAACGTGGCAGACGCGGGAGTATACCAGCACTTAAACTACATTGCTACCGGTCGGTTGTTTTTTCCACAAAAAGTTTTAGGCTCGAGTGTCGGGCTACGGGGGGCGAGGTACGAGCTTCGAGGCCCGTTACCCGTCGTCCGAGAACTTTACTCTTTACCTTTATTACTTCTGACACACCTCACAAAAAACGGTGCTGCGTTGACCTAGGCGAATTTCGGTTAGTTCGCTCTCGCAATTTACACAAGGCTGGCCCTTTCGGCCATACACTAATAGCTGTTGCGCAAAGTAGCCTGGCTTACCGTCACTTTGGGCAAAGTCTTTCAACGTTGTGCCGCCTTGAGTAATTGCTGCGGCTAGGGTGTCTTTTATAATTGGGATTAATGCTTGGTAGCGTTTAAGGCTTACCTTACCTGCTTCTTTTCGCGGATCGATACCTGCTTTAAATAATGATTCGTTAGCGTAAATATTACCAACCCCCACCACCACGGCGTTATTCATAATAAACTGTTTAACAGGCACTTTTTTATTACGAGATTGCTCATAAACACGTTTAGCAAAAAAGTCATCGGTGAGTGGCTCGGGGCCTAATTTAGCAAGTAACTTATGCTCTTCATTGGGTGCTTGCCATAAACAGCAACCAAAGCGACGTGGATCGTTTAAACGCAGCGCCTTATTATTCGCTAAAATAAACTCAACATGGTCATGCTTTTTAAGTGGCTCATTGGCGTTCACAACCCGCAAGTTACCCGACATACCTAAATGCAATATAGCCGAGCCTAGCTCGCACTCTAATAATAAATATTTTGCACGGCGTTCAATACTGCTAACCACTAACCCCTCAAGTTGATACACCTCATCTGGCACAGGCCAGCGCATACTGCCATTATGAATATTTACCTTAGTCACAACTTGGTTTAGCACATGGGGGGTAATGCCCATACGGCTAACTTCTACTTCTGGTAATTCAGGCATTAATAATACTCACTTATGAAAAGGTAAAACTTGGAAATAATTGTGTTGCAGTGGTTAAATCTAGCAACAATAATCGCTGACTGGTTTTATCGAATAAATAATACTGACCATTCGCCTCAAATAGTAAGTACACCCAAGGTAGGGGCTCACCGGCGAGTTCAAGCGTGGCTACCGATAGTGGCTTATTCATATCAAGCGCATCAGGTGTGGTAGTCGTCATCAGCGCGGTATTTTGCCATAAATAAACTAGCTCACTAAGTTGCTGCTCTGAGCCTTGCCAACTAAGCGGTGCATTTTTTTGCAAAGCAGTAGTACGCCAACTAGTGCCAATACGCTCAATTTTTTGGTCGATAAATTTAAGTGTTAATACAAAACTTTGAGGAGGAAGTAGTGGCTGCAGTTGCGCCTGTGTTTCATCATTCCCTATGTTTTTATGCAGTCCATTTAAAAAGAAGATCATAATCAACATCGAAAAAATAATAACATTGTTCCAACCTTTTCGGCCGAGTTGCATGTGGGTCTTCCAATTAATAATATCGATTTAAAGTGTAACCAAAACTTAATTACACTGTCTATATGTTAAAACCCAAAGACTTTGCTAGAATATCGGCAAATTTTAAGGAGTTTAGTCATGTCAATGTATGTAGTGGGCCATAAAATCCCAGATTCAGATTCAATATGTGGTGCAATTGCACTGGCTTATTTAAAAAACCAAATTGATGAACCAGCAATCCCAACTCGCTTAGGTGAAGTTTCACCAGAAACACAATTTATTTTAGATAAATTCGGTTTTGAAGCACCTGAGCTAAAACTTAGCTACGCTGGCGAAGACGTTTATATTGTAGACCACACAGAAAAAACCCAAGCGCCTGATGATATTGATCAGGCTCGCGTTGTTGGCGTGGTAGATCATCACAAGCTAGGTGATTTAACCTCATCGACACCGCTTGAGTGTTGGATCCGCCCTGTCGGTTGTTCTAACACCATTATTAAAATGATGTATGACTTCTACAACGTTGAGATCCCTAAAGACATTGCCGGCATTATGCTTTGCGCCATTTTAAGCGACACGGTTATTTTTAAGTCACCAACCTGTACTACTGCCGATATTAAATGTGTTGAAGCGCTTGCAGAAATTGCAGGCATTGAAGACTTTAAAGAACTGGGCATGGACATGTTCCGCGTTAAATCAGCCGTTGAAGATACGCCAGTACGTGACTTAGTAATGCGTGACTTTAAAGACTTTAACATGAACGGTAACCTTGTTGGTATTGGTCAGTTAGAAGTTATTGACCTTGCGGTATTTGACGAGATTAAAGCCGACCTTGAAGCCGACATCGCGAAGCTTAAAGAAGAAGGCGGTCGTCACTCGGTATTTTTACTTCTGACCGACATTATGAAAGAAGGCTCACAAATGCTAATTGCATCAGACGATGCTAGCCTAGTTGAGCAAGCCTATGGTGAAAAACCTGAAGACGGTAAAGTATGGCTAGACGGCGTATTAAGTCGTAAAAAGCAAGTAGTGCCACCACTGCAAGACGCTTTTAAGAGCTAGGTTCGAGGTTCGAGGTTCGAGGTTCGAGGTTCGAGGTTCGAGGTTCGAGGTTCGAGGTTCGAGGTTCGAGAAATTTAAAAACCTTGCGGTTAATATCGCAAGGTTTTTTTATGCCTGTAGCAGCGGGTTCACCCCGCGTCAGTATTAGGGTTTAGGTTCGAAGTGATAGGTACTAGGCCCTCTGCCCGCCGCTCGTGGCCCGTCCGTTACGTATAAAGCCCCTCCGACATTAAAATACCTGCTATATTTACCTATAAAATAAAGGCTTAGGCTCTAAGCGCTAGGATTCGAGCTTCGAGCCGTAACCAAAGGCCCGCAGCCAAAACATAAGGACATAAAATGCAAATACTTCACCACGGAGCGGTAAATGGCGTAACAGGCTCATGCCACCAGCTGATAATAAACGACCAAAGCTCTTTTCTAATTGACTGCGGACTATTCCAGGGTGAAGATTCTGTTGATGATCTTAATATTGAATTTAATATATACACAGTTCGCGCGTTGATCGTTACCCATTGCCATATTGATCATGTTGGGCGGATTCCCTACTTGTTAATGGCTGGCTTTAAAGGGCCCATATTTACCTCTATTGCATCAGCAAGCTTACTGCCGTTAGTAATTGAAGATGCATTAAAAGTGGGCGTCACGCGCGATCAAAAAATAATAGATACCTGCCTAAAGTTACTTAAACAGCAAATTATTGAAGTTGATTTTAAAACCTGGTTTGAGCTACCTTGCAAAGGTGAACACATAGCCAAAGCCCGACTACAACGAGCAGGGCATATTTTAGGCTCGGCTTATGTTGAAATAGATATAAGCATACCAACTCGTAAAGCTAAAAACAGTCATCGGGTCGTATTTTCAGGTGATTTAGGGGCGCCCTATACACCTTTACTACGCGCACCTAAGGCGCCTTATAAAGCAGATACTTTAGTTATTGAGTCAACCTATGGTGATAAAAACCATCAAGGACGAAAGCAGCGTACGCAAACATTAAAAACCGTGATTGAGCGCGCAGTTGCCGACAACGGTATCGTGCTTGTGCCTGCATTTAGTATAGGCCGTACACAAGAGCTGTTATACGAACTTGAACAACTAATTCATGCTTCAACTAAAAACTCACCTTGGCGCACAATACAAGTAATACTCGACTCCCCCATGGCGGCTAACTTTACTCAGCAGTATCGAAAATTTAAATATTTATGGGATGAAGAAGCTAAACAAAAAGTAGCCAAAGGCCGCCACCCTCTCGACTTTGAAAACCTCACTACAATAAACACCCATAGTGAGCACTTAGCGTTAATAAATTACTTAGCGACCCGTCAAACCCCCGCTATTATTCTAGCTGCAAGCGGTATGTGCAGCGGCGGACGAATAGTAAACTATCTAGAGCGATTTTTAACAGATGAAACCACCGACGTACTCTTTGTAGGTTACCAAGGCCGAGGTACATTAGGTCGTGATATACAAACCTATGGCCCAAAAAATGGCTATGTATTTATTAATAATACCCGCATTAATATTAACGCAAAAATACACACTATAAGCGGCTACAGCGCCCATGCAGATCAAACTGGTTTAATTAAATTTGTAACCGGTATGCGCAAAAAGCCCCGCCATATAAAAATAGTCCACGGCGATGATGACGCTAAAAATGCACTCGCAGCAAAATATAGGGAAGTGTTGGGGGAAGATGTAAAGGTTGAGATTGGGAAGGGATAAGTTCGAGGTTCGAGGTTCGAGGTTCGAGGTTCTAGGCTCGATGCCCATACCCCGTCGCTCATAGCTCGTTACCCGATGCCCGTCGCCCGTTACCCTTTAACCAACTTTTTCATATGCTCAGTAAACTCATCGCCTAAGCTCTTATCTCGCATGCTGTATTCTACAATCGCTTTTAAATAACCGAGCTTATCGCCACAGTCGTGTGAGCGGCCACTCATATGAAACGCTTCTACCGTATCAATAGCCAATAATGCATCAATCGCGTCTGTAAGCTGTATTTCACCGCCTGCGCCTACATGGGTTTTAGCGAGTAATGGCCAAATATTTTTACTTAAAACATAACGACCAACAACGGCTAGGTTTGAAGGAGCAACATCTGCGGCTGGTTTTTCAACCATTCTTTTAATTACTGCACTTTCACCAGCAGTTAGCTTTACACCATTAATATCAGCAATACCGTATTTGCTTACATCTTCAATAGCAACCGGTTCTAGCATAATTTGACTGGCTTTCGTTTGCTCGAAACGAGCAATCATCGCTGCTAAATTTTCAGTTTTTTGATCTGCCGTATAAGCATCGAGGATTACATCAGGTAGCACCACTACAAAGTCGTCATCACCCACAATTGGCTTGGCGCATAAAATAGCGTGTCCTAAGCCTTTAGCTTCACCTTGGCGCACATGCATAATAGTCACATCTGCAGGGCAAATAGAGCGTACTTCTTCAAGTAAAGCGCGCTTAACCCGCTTTTCTAGCGTGGCCTCTAGTTCAAAACTGGTATCAAAGTGGTTTTCAATGGCATTTTTAGAGCTATGTGTTACGAGTACAATTTCTTTAATACCCGCAGCTACACATTCATTTACAATGTATTGAATAAGCGGTTTATCAACCAAGGGGAGCATTTCTTTAGGGATTGCCTTAGTCATTGGCAACATACGGGTACCTAAACCGGCAACAGGAATTACAGCTTTCACAGGTAGTCCTTTAATTTGAATGAGTACATTTACTTACAAAAGTAGCATAGCTAAATATATACAACCTGAATAAATACACTTGCCTTCAACTTATAATAAGCCAACAGAATATAGCTGTGATAATAATTTATTTTTTCTGCTTAAAAAATAAATTATATACAAACTGAAAATAGTTTAGTTAAACTAAATACGAATCTAAAGCATAATACAAAAGTAAATTTCATACCTCAAGAAATGCAGAATGAGTTAACGCCTAAAGGAAATAAATGAATAATCTAGCTATAAAAATCGATAATATTGAATTATCCAATAATACTCCGTTTGTACTGTTTGGTGGAGTCAACGTATTAGAATCTCGTGATTTAGCAATGCGCGTTGCTGAGCGTTATGTAGAAGTAACAAATAAATTAAATATTCCTTATATATTTAAAGCCTCATTTGATAAAGCAAACCGTTCATCAATCAACTCTTATAGAGGCCCAGGCATGGAAGAAGGTTTAAAAATCTTTGAAGAGATAAAGAAAACTTTTAATATTCCATTGATTACAGATGTACACGAACCATATCAAGCAGCTCCTGTAGCAGAGATAGTTGATGTTATTCAACTACCTGCATTTTTAGCACGCCAAACGGACCTAGTCATTGCGATGGCTAAAACTGGAGCCATCATAAACGTAAAAAAACCACAGTTCCTAGCTCCACACGAGATGCGTCATATCATTACTAAATTTAATGAGGCAGGCAATAACAATATAGCGTTATGTGAACGCGGTTCAAGTTTTGGATATAATAATCTTGTAGTTGATATGCTTGGCATGGATGATATGAAAAGTATGGCACCTGTGATTTTTGATGCAACACATGCATTACAACGCCCCGGAGGACGTATTGACTCTGCCGATGGTCGTCGAGCACAAGCAGCTGAATTAGCTAGAAGTGGTATGGCGTTAGGAATTGCTGGACTATTTATTGAAGCACACCCTAACCCTAATGAAGCAAAGTGCGACGGCCCTTGCGCCCTTGCACTTGATAAGCTAGAAGGTTATTTAACTCAAATGAAAGCAGTGGACGATTTAATAAAAAACCTTGAACCACTTGATACTAGCGCTAACAATTTATAGGTTAATCCATAAAGCCACGCTATTAAGTTGACTGCTAAAAATTAATAGCGTGAGTAAACATATATTTTTTATGAATCAAGCACTAAAGAGAAAATTTCATCTCTTTTTGATACGTACTTACATCAATTATATAGTTATAACTTTCTAGATGAGCCCACAAAACTATTGTAAATAACTAATATAAGCATGAGTTCTAATGTTCTCATCAATTTGTTGAGGAATATTTTTTTTCAGGCAAATCTAATTTACGCCTAAAGTAATTCATAACCGTACAATAATTGATTAAAAATACCAAGTAAAGAGTAAAAATTATAATAAACCCATAAAACATAATGTACTCAGGCACCAATAAAATCTCACCAACTATACCAACAGTTGCAAAAATTGTTGCTATAAAACAGATTAGAGATAATGTTTGTAAAGGTGAAAAACCTAAACGTTGACATATGTGATGTAAATGCTCACGATCTGGCTTAAATGGCGACTTACCTTGTTTAACACGGCGCACCATAATTGCCACCATATCCATTAACGGTGCCGCAATAAGCCATAACGCTGTAACAGGTCGAATCATCGGATTACCAGCCGTTTGGCTTGCACCAATAAGCAACCAAATAACTGTAAAACCAATCATCATGCTGCCAGCATCGCCCATAAATACTTTTCTTTTACGACCAGCTAAACCCAAATTCATCATTATGTATGGCAACATACATACAACCAGTAGCAAACAAAGATAACTTAGGCTTTGCTCACCAGCAAGCAAGAGTAGTATACCAATACTCGCAAAAGTAACTATTGACAAACCACCTAGTAGTCCATCAATACCATCAACCATATTAAACGCATTAATACAGCCAATAACAGCAAGTACAGTTATAAAACCACCAAACATGTCAAGCTCAATAGCGCCAAAACCAAGTAAATTCCCCAATGTATGTAGTTCTGCATTAGCAAAGTAAATCATAGCTACGGATATTAATGCCTGAACTAACATGCGTATTTTTACGCTTAAATCAAAACGGTCGTCTAATGCGCCTACAGCTGTTAACCCGCAAATACAGAGCATGTATAAGTTTGCATGGTTAATCATATTTGGATGTGTATAAATATAGTTAACTATAGTTATACAAATTGCTACACCACCTACTAGTGGCACATTACCCGTATGCATTTTTCGCCCTGAAGGCTTGTCAACTAAACCAACCCTACGTGCAACCTTACGCATAAAAAATAACACGGCGAATGCCAAGAAAAAGGTAAATAAAAGGTCGATTATCATATCATCTCGCAACTCTAAATTTTAACTGTATAACTACTTATCTGAACCTAAATGACCATATTATCTAAAGTCTTATAACTCGAACAAATAAAACTATTTTGTTGAACTAAGTCTAATCAACAATCCAGATTATTATTGATTACTTCATATGATATCTAAAGCTTTTAATTAGAGCTATATAAATATGTGATTGAATAAACAACTTAAAAATTGAAACTACTTTTTAATAACGCCAACTAAGTTTTCACCATCCATCACTAAAAGAGTATTAACCTTCTTGGACTCCATGACGCTTATAGCCTCATGAACCCTACTCGATACTAAAACACTTAATGGATTATGAGTTGCTATATCAGATGCTTGTAAATCAAAAGCAGCTTTGTATTTGCAATCCATAGTTCTTCTGATGTCGCCATCAGTAATAATTCCAAAATGATTTGAAAATTCAACAATTGCAATACCTAGCTTACCTTTACCTATTGAGTGAACTACTTCAATAAATGAACTATTTGGAGAGATAACAGGAAGGGATTCAGTATACATTTCATCAGCAACCTTACTTAAAAGCCTTCGCCCTAAATTCCCACCAGGATGAAAGCGAGCGAAATTTTCAGGCTTGAAATCTCTAGCATCCATTAAAGCAACGGTCAATGCATCTCCCATCACTAGGGTTGCAGTAGTAGATGAAGTAGGGGCTAATTGAAGAGGACAAGCTTCTTTAGGTACAGCTATATCAAGGTGGCAATGTGAATTTTGAGCTAACGTTGAATTTACATTTCCTGTTATCGCAATGATAAAGTTCCCATTATCTTTCAAAAAAGGTAGTAATTTTAAAACTTCATCAGTTTCACCTGAATTTGAAATAGCTATAAAAATATCTTTATGTTTAACCATTCCAAGATCACCGTGAAAAGCCTCTCCTGGGTGCATAAAAAAACTAGGTGTCCCTGTGCTTGCAAAGGAAGCGGCAATTTTTTTTCCTATAATGCCTGATTTCCCCATCCCACAAATAATTGTTCGACCAGAAGTGCTAATAATTTTATTAACGGCTTTAGCAAAGCTATCATCCAATAAAGAAGACATATATACTAAGCCATCAATCTCTGTTTGAATCACTTCTTTAGCTATTTGAATTGACTTGAAATCCATTATTTTTTTTCTCGCTCCATTAATTCTTTTATTTCTTGATAATCTTCTTCAGTATCTATCCCATGAGGGATATCGCCATCATAAATAACACTACCTATTGACATTCCATTACTTGTAGCTCTCAGCTGCTCCAACTTTTCGTATTGCTCCAACGGAGATTCTGAATGGCTACAAAATTCCTTTAAAGAAGCTACAGAGTATGCATAAATACCCACATGCCGAAAAGCTAAAGATAAGTCAGAAGGCTTTTCTCGGTTATAAGGGGCTGCAGAACGAGTAAAATGTAAAGCCCTATTTTTTTCACCTAAAATAGCTTTGACAACATTTGGGTTAAAGAAGTCAGTTTGTTTAGAAATTCGCGTTACTGCAGTTGTTATAGAAAAATGCCTATAATGTAACGCAAAGTTAGCAACTTCGTTTATTAATTTATGCGGAATTAAGGGTTCATCGCCTTGAATATTTAAAACAACATCATCATCTTTCCAGTTTTCTAATATGGCAATTTCATGAATTCTGTCAGTACCACTTTGGTGTTCAGATGACGTTAGCCGCACAGGTATGTTAAGTTCGTTCATGGCATCTAATATACGTCGATCATCAGTTGCAACGATAATAGAATTTAACGAGACGTTTGCTGAGAGACATTGCTGTACAACATGGTAGACCATAGGCATACCGCAAATTGGTAATAAGGGTTTCCCAGGTAGGCGTGAAGAGCCATACCTAGCTGGTATAACTACTTTAATATTATTCAAAGTAAATCCAATTATTCTTTATATGATTTTTTACATTGTAGGGGGTATGTTACCAATATTATCAACTTTGGTAACTACGCATGCAAACTAATTTTTACCCAGAGTTCACACTAACCATATGGAAATCAATAAAAGAGCAAGCTATACTCTTAGTCTAGGATAGTAAAATCATTCCCAAAATCTACTATAATAATAACTCAAGTTTAATTATCACTTAAATAGAGCTTTTGATATTCGTCAACCATGGTAGCTTGTTGAAAATACTTTTTCACATAAATAGCGGCCTGCTCAGATAGCTGCGACCGATATTTAGTATCATTTACAAGCTTAGTTATAGCCTCTGAAAATACCTCTACATTTTGAGCAGGACACAAAATACCTGTTTCGTTGTGCTTGATCACTTCGGGTATACCCTCAACATCAGAGGCAACACAAGGTATAGCAAAATAACCAGCTTCAACTAAGTTTAGCCCAAAAGCTTCCCATAAAGATGGCTGGCATAAAATATCTATTTTATTAAAAAAGTCTGACTTATTTGATACCCAACCAACATAGGTAATAACTTCATTTAGCTTTAACTTTTTAATAAGCTCTAAACACTGCTCTCGAAGCTCGCCGTCGCCAGCTAAATAAAAGTGAACATTTTGGGTTATTTGTTTTTGTTCAGTTAAAGCTTTGACTATTTTTATAAATGTAAGAGGATCTTTTTGCTTATCTAAACGAGCAAAAAAGCCAATATTCACACAGTTATCTGACTTACGTTTATTTACTTTCAGTTCTGAGAAATCAACGCCATTATGTATTGCTAATGACTTACAAATAATACGAGGATAGTATTTAAGGTAATATTTATTAACTGTGATATTTTTATCACCAAACAATGTGGATATGATCTCTAATAAATAATAAATGAACCTTTTAGTAGGCTTCTCATGCTGATGAAAAGCAATGCCGTGGACAGTATGATAAACCTGTTTAACTCTAGCCATTTTTGCAGCTACGCGAGCTATAATTCCGGGTTTTGTTGAGTTTGTATGGACTATGTCAAAATTGTTTTTTTTGAAAAAAGTATATAAATCCCAAAAAGCTTGAAAATCGTCTAATGATATATCGCGAGCTAAGCTCTCAATATAAACCACTTTAATATTGTGTTCTTCAAAATATTGATTGAATGAGTTATCTAAGGGTTTTCCACCAAATAAAATATATTTATCAAAACTATTATCCAAACCCTTTAATATATCTAAAGAAACCTGCTGAACCCCTGATAATTGAGGAATCACTTGTATGTGAACTATCTTTTTCATTGTTACTCTATATAGAAGTTAATATAAGCTTATTGAATGCGTAACCTAAGCTTTTTGATAAACTTATTTTGCTTCACTTTAAGATACAACTGACGAACCGACCATTCACAGTTAAAATTAAAACTAGAGTTCAGCATATTAAACATATTTTGATTAATATGAAGCTGTTCGCATTCCTCTGCTCTTGAAATACTTTTTGAGTTACTTAGCTCTTCTAGCAATTCTGTAATGCCTTCTTTCGCTAAATAAGTCCTTAATATATCCATTTGAATACTTAAACGTTGAGGTTCTAATGCTAAAAAGCTCTCTAAATTTTGTTCAAAAACAGCACTCGACGGTATTAACCAACCACTTTGCAAAAGCATAGGCTTATCTCTGTAAACTAATAACCCTACAGCTCTCTTATGATACATGGCTGTAATCGCTATACTACTAGGTGTTGTTACAACACCAGAGTAAGCCTCTAAAGTTTTTTCAAAATCAAATTTAATATCATTCTCAAACTCTATTTGTAAGTTCAACTCTAAAAATGCTAAAAGCCTTTGATCAAAAACTCTAACAGCAAAAAGTACATCTTTTTTTATTAGGACTTTAATTGTATCAAGCATTAAGTTAGATAAGGACTCAAACTCTAAGTCATTAAAATAAGATGTGTTCGCAGTAGTTATCAGTATCTTTTTTGTATTCGGTAAAATCAACATATCACTTTTTGACAAAACTCTTTTGGGCAAATAATTAAAAGAACTTACTTGATTTGAAAAATAAGATTTCTCGGTATTGCCTACACATAAAAAGTGAGACTGTATTATAGGATGATACATAGTAACACCATATTTACTTACCATTGGGTTAGTAATAGCATTAGAAAAATCAAATACACCATCAGTGCATAATATCGTCGCTTTATTTAACTCTTTAAATTTTAATGTTAATAACACATTATGTGGCATTGTATAAAAGGCACAAACAAAGCTATCGAATTTATCAAAAAAAATACTCTTTTTTTTGTAAAAACGACAACCACCAAATGTGTAAACTAATCCGGGCTTATCTATTAAGCCTAAATCGCGATAAAAACTTTCATGCTCAGAAAATAATATATGCATTATACTTTATCTTTAAAAAGTTTTAGGACTATATTCTCTATGTCTCTAGCGAACTCTTTCGTCCCCCTAAAAGAGGATGCACTCAGCATACTTGTGCTAGAAACAAAAGAATATATGTCATTGGCATTTAACTTTATATTTTTATAGTTATCAAGTAACAAGCCATTCTCAATATGATTAAATACATCCTTAACACCACAGCGACTATAACCTATAGGCTTTACTCCAAAGTGGGCAGCTTCAAGGTAACTTAAACCATAAGACTCATTCAGCTCAGATAACAGGATGCAATAATCATTAGCTTTATATATTTCTGGTAGTTGGCTCCTATTAACTGGGCCTAAAATATTTATGTAATTACTAATAGAACTTTGATTAATCATTTGTTTAAGTTCATCCATATACTGTCCATCACCAACAATGTCCCACTTAAACTGCAGACCTAGCTTAGTTAATTGCTCAAAAACATTAAGCATATGCGCAAATCCCTTTCTTTCGTTTAAGCGGCAGACAGTTATGAAATTAGCGCATCTGGGCTTAACTACACCGCAGATATCATTACCAGCCGAGTAAACTCCGGGATTTACAATACTTGCATTGACTAACTCCATATCAACTTTGTGCTGTTCTAAATAAAACTCCTGTATATATTTAGAAACAAATATAACCTTATAGGAATTATAAATAGCTCTCAAAAAATTTTTACTGAACCTAATAGCTTTCGTTAATAGGTCTGGATCACCTAAATATTTTTCTTCACCATGAATAAAGCAAATAGTTTTTGATAATAACTCATTACTAAAGTATCTTCCGGCATTATAAATGGCAGCCGGATCGTTACATATAACTACATCTGCACTTTCTAGCTCTCTTTTGTACTCTATATAATAGGAAATAGGCCATAACATTGGCGGCAAAAAAGATGTATATAAATCCCCTTGTTGATACGAAGCAGATTTACTGGATGTTACTATACTAACAGCGTAATCTTGGGAGTCACTGAAAAATTTATATAGTATTTCAGCTATTGTACCTGCCCCACCTAGTGATGGAGGAAACTCATGAGAAAAAACCACTACTTTTTTCATATTAAAAACTTCCAATTACCATTCTTCATTATTTCGAATGAATCTTGGATCTTGTTCTCCAAATAATTGAATAGGACAAGGTTCTCCGATGAGACAAAAGTTTATCGAATATTGGTAATAAGAATAATCTTTAGCTTGCCTGAAAAAATCGTTCATAAAAAATAAACCTATCAAGAAAATCATAAAAATCAGACGAGAGTCATTTTTTAACTTTCGATAGACGAACTCATAAATAAATAAAGGTAAGAAAACCGTGTAGATCGATCCAACTCTATTAAATACAACAAACTCTAATGAAAGCATCCTAACAATAATCAGGAAAAAGATTATATTGACCAAGAACCTAGAGTTTAAATTAAAATTTGAAACACCATTTCTAATTATAAAAATAAACATAGAACACAAAATGAAGGTATTTATTATAAATACTAACGAAACGGTGCCGCCATCTTCGTGATTAAGATGATTTTTATAAGAAAAACCAATAACATTCATTACATTAAGCAATATATCCCGAAAAACTGTAGCTCCCAAAAGAAGTGCTATAAATATGCAGAGTAGATATATCACTCTTGAAAATTTAACAGCCTTTAGTAGATAGGAAAATAAAAATAAAATCGCACTGAAGTGAAAAAAGCTGGCCAACAGAACAAACAAAAAATAAGTAAAATATTTATTTTTATAGAGAAACGTAATTGTGGCCCAAAAAACAATTGCGGCAGCTAAAGCTTGCCTCATTATGCTCATACTTGGGAAATAAAAAGTTAAATATACAAATAAAAGGGTTATCGATAAGAAGCTATGCCTTTTTGAAATCCCTCTTAACCCCATGAATATAAATAGCATTGTTAGTACTGAATATAAAACAATAATTGCTTGAAAATTAAACCCTAGAGAACCCAACAACTCTGATAGAAGGGAAAAAGAGGGCTCTACAGGTACGAAGTTACCTACCTTAGCCGTGTCGAATAGTATGACATAATTGGTAAAGTCAGAGCCCACGTAATAGCGAAACGCAGAAAGAGTAGTCAATAATAATAACAAGGCAGAAACAAAAAACTTCCTTATAACTATTTGACCTAAAAAAATCTGCAGACTAACAAAAAACCAGATCATAAAAATGAAATTCCCTAAATACAAACAGCTATCAAAATCATTAGATAAGATTTTTTTTCATTAAGCCTAGTGTTTTCTGCCGTCTATCTTGAATTGAACCGCTTACAGAGCGCTGCTCTTCATAGGATTTTAGTTTATTCGAAATTTCAAAAGTTCTTATATTGCAGCCAGCAACTTCACCTAAAATAAGAGAATGCATTCTTCCTGACAAGACGGTATCAGCCTCAGTTAATTTTTTAAAGTACTCTTTTACTGAAAGAAGCTCGTCTACAAACTCAACCTCAAAATCGAGTTGTCTACTTCGCAAATACTTATAGAAATTTTTAGTTAATATCAAATCTTTATTTGTTGTAGCCATTAAACAAATAGATGAAAACCCCTCACTTGTTATTAACTTGTGCCACAAAGAAAAATACTCATCAATGGTTAATTCTGGGTTACTAGCCTCATTTTTATATAAGTTATAAACTTCAAAATCAGTAATCCCTACGACAGCTTTCTCATTAGTACTTTTAATGTCAACTTTTGTATCAAAGTCATAATTATAAGCAACATCAAATCCTAGCTGAGCGTCAATACTAAAGTTTTCTTTTAAGTTTTTTTGCGAACGCTTGTCTCTAACAGTAACTGAGCTACATTTTTTTAATGCGCTTTTAAACAAAGCAGAGGATAAGAAACCAAACTTATCACCCACCCCCACTCCGAAAACATGTATTTTTATATTCCTTTTACTCAAAAAATAACACCATAAATAAAAAGAAATTGGAAAGTTTTCATTATCTAAAATTAATTGACCACCACCAATAACACTGCTTGAAAAGTCACTATTGCATGACTTTTTAATTCTACGAAAGTTACTTATAAACCACTTTGCAGTTATGAATATCTTTTTAACTCCCAAGAAGCTGAGTAACAAGATAAGGTAATTGCTAAAAAAGCTAGTCTTGTTTTTTGTACTTACTTTACTAGATGGAGTCGCAGCTTTTGTGCGAGTATAATCAACGTTTGTTATAGCATTATAACCCAACTCATTTAGTATATTGTTTAGGCTCAACGATATCGCGCGGTCACCAATATTGTCAGAATAACATTCGTTTATTGTTAATATTCTTTTTTTCAAAAAAACTCACCTTCATTAATTAAATTTAGCAGGAGCTTACAGCTTCATGCAGCTCAACATTCTTTTTACATATCTTTTAAAACTCATTGGTATAGCATCAATGAAGTTAATATAAAAAATATGCGCTATATAATTTAACTTTTGAAATACAGTAAACTCCCCACTAGCAAAAGCTAATCGCCTACATTCTTTACAATATGAAGTAAAACTTTTCATTAGCGATTTACTACGAAGAGATTTACTGATGTTAGTTTCATGCCGCCTATAATATGAGTAAGTCAAGCTTGTATACTTTATCCTTCCAATACCTAAAACCTTTATGTAATAGAGCCACTCACCATAAAACTTAAAACGCTCATCCCAACCCTTAGCCTGTTTAAATGCACTAACCCTATGCATCATGCCGCAACTTTGGATAAAATTACTTTTAGCTAACTCAAACAATGCATTCGCGCTTTTTTTCTTTTGCAATTCATCATTTCTAGAGAAAGACATTTCCTTTCCCTCTGAATCTATTATGAGGCTATTACAATGCACAGCTACAATATCATCTTCTATAAACTCAGAAATCATTAGCTCAACATGAGCTGGAGGTAAAATGTCATCGTGGCCTAAAAATATAATAAAATCACTCTCGGCATTTTCAACTGCAAGGTTTATATTCTTTGTAATACCCTGATTTTTTTCCAGCTCAATTAAGTGTATCTTATCGCCATAGTCCTTTAATAAAGATACTGTGGAATCCGTAGAGCAGTCATCTATTACAATAACTTTAGTATTACTATAAGTTTGCGCTAGACAAGAGTTAATAGTGTCTTTAATGTAATTTCCACTATTATATGTAGATATAGCTATGCAAGCACTGGGAGTCAAAATCAAACCTTAAATTTAAAAATTAAAAACATTGTAACTGTGTGTAAGAGTGAGTTTATTACAAATGCATAAGCAGCACCTATAACCCCAAACTCAGGAGTAAGTAAAATAGTTAAAACACACCAACTGATAGCAAATATTACTTCTGAAATAACAATCAGTTTTACCAAACCTTTTGCAACTAAAACATACCCAAATAACCAACCACAAACCTTAATACAACAACCAATTAGTTGCGGCAAAAATAGAACTTTCATTGCCATAAACGCATTTGTATATAAGATCAAAATAATAAAATCTTTCAATAAATATATACCTGCACTTATCATTATAGTTAAGGGAAGTATCAATCTTAAAGCAGCGTATATTTCACGCTTTACAGCATTGGATTCCAAGTTAGATGAAAGCTGAGGAAGTAGATAAGTTGACAAGCTCGTTGTTATTAATGAAAGTGCAACTTGTGATAAGCTCCACATTGCTTGCCAGTTCCCCGCATCAACATCTGATAACGTTTCGATTAAATGCGTACGTATAAACATTAAGGAACTATTAGACACCAAAATAGAAGTAAAAGTTATTAGAGCAAACGACATTAATTTAGTTAAAGCCTCTACTTTAACTTTACTTTTGAAGTTTTTTAGCACACACCACTGTTCTTTTCGAATAATGTAGAAGGTTATAAAAAAAACAATCGATTGGTTTGTAACATAAGATATTAAAGTCCACTTCATGCCGCCAAAATAGCTAAATAGCGCAACTAACAACAATGAAATAATACTTGTACATATATTTAAAAGTATAAATTGCTTAATTAATCTCCGCCCGTTTAATACTGACATCAAAAAACTATTTAAAATATAAAATGGTAGACTAATAGAAAAGATTTTAAATAAATAACCGTAACCAGAATCAGACAAAAAATAGTTAGCTATCTGCTCGCTAAAGGTAAAAACAGCTATAAACCAAAGTATATTTAAACTACAAATAATAAATAAAGATGCTGACCAGATTTCATTTGTTTTACCTGAATCATCATGATATTGGGCAGTAAACTTTGTTATCGCTGTTTTTAAAAAGTCGCCAGCAAACAGCATTAATAAATTAACTATATTTTGAAGCTGCCCTATTAAAGCAACACCAGCTGGACCTGCTACAAATGCTACAATTTTAGTTACTAACAATCCTGTTGCTATTCGAATAACTGTTGCGACACCCGATAACATTGACGTTTTTATTAAATTCATAATAGCTTTAATACTTTAGCTGGATTACCGCCAATAATAGCTTTTTCATTAATAGGTTTAGTGACTACTGAACCGTTAGCAACAACGCTATCAGATGGGATATAAACGCCCTTGAGAACTGAAACATTATTACCTATAAATACATTATCACCTATTTTTACATCTGAGACTTTAATCTCACAACTTTCATGCCTATTTATTGCATGAAAATCGGAATTTATTACATGAAAGTTAGTGCCAATAATACATTTATTCCCAATAGTAATACTTCCTACATCAGCAATAATAGAAGCATTATTATTAAAAACGGTGCCTTCCCCTATCTCTATTTTACTGCTTTTTTTTCTTGCTTCTATATACGAATAAGAATTATAAAAACTAGGGGAGGTTTTTACACCAAACTTAACAGACTTATGAATACTAAATACGCCAGCCCCTGAGGCAATAACAGGCTGGCAACGATTAATATTAACTTTTCTATCTGAAATTAAAGTATAAAAAAATACACGTAACTTTTGAAATACGTACTTCACTGATTTTTTTAGAAGATACTTCACACTTTGAACTCATTGATAATCTTTATAACAGCTGAAACATTATCATTAGAAAGAGTTGGATCTATAGGTAATGAAATGACTTCATTATGGATTGAGCTAGTAATAGCTAAATCTTGGGCTGCAAACTCAGTATAAGCAGCCTGTTTATGTGGAGGTATCGGGTAATGGACAAGAGTGGCAACATCATTTGCAAGCATATAATCACGCAATTGATTACGATATCTACTTCTAACGACAAACAAATGCCATACATGAGACATTTCTTCATGATTAGAAGGCAATGAAATATGCGGGTTACTTATCTCATTAAGGTAGCGTTTGGCAATTTTTTGCCTAACTTCAGTATCTTTATCTAAATATTTAAGTTTAACACTCAACATAGCAGCTTGAATTTCATCAAGCCTGCTATTTACACCTTTATATAAATTTTCATATTTTTTATGGGAGCCATAATTACGAAGTGCTCTTAATGTATTAGCTAATTCTAGATCATTTGTTGTTACGGCTCCAGCATCGCCTAATGCACCTAGGTTTTTTCCAGGGTAAAAACTAAAACCTGCAGCATGCCCCCAATTACCGCATTTTTTACCATTTATTTGCGCACCATGAGATTGTGCACAATCCTCTAATACTAATAATTCATACTCATCAGCAATAGCCATTAATTCAGGCATAGGTGAAATCAAGCCATATAAATGAACTGGTAATATAGCTTTTGTTTTATCCGTAATGGCTGACCTTACAATTTTAGGGCATAGGTTGTACGTGTCGTTATTAGGCTCAACAAATACAGGTACTAAACCATTTTCTGTAATCGCTAAAATACTAGCTATGTAAGTATTTGCTGGCACGATT
Organism: Pseudoalteromonas sp. US3C1004; assembly: GCF_048401065.1. Taxonomy (GTDB): domain Bacteria; phylum Pseudomonadota; class Gammaproteobacteria; order Enterobacterales; family Alteromonadaceae; genus Pseudoalteromonas; species Pseudoalteromonas undina. Next base: position 342,334 of record NZ_CP183073.1, on the reverse strand, counting down.
ACTTCATCGCCAGCTTTTAGTTTACCTAGCTCTTTCCATGCTCTCAGTGTTAATGTAAGCGCATCTAACCCGTTAGCAACACCTATAGCAAACTTTGTTCCGCAATATTCTGCAAACTCGGCTTCAAAAGCTTCTAATTCCTTACCCATGATATACCAACCAGAATCAATAACTCGTGAACAAGCATCTTTAAGTTCTTGTTGATACTGCGTATTAATTGCTTTTAAATCTAAAAACGGAATCATATTTTTTCGGCTACCATAATTATTTACTTTCACTCAACCATTGTTGAATATCATCTTCGCTATATCCACGATGAAATCGTTTTCTCCAAGGATAAGCCTTTATCTTAGGGTTATCTGCGCACCTTAAAATACTTGCATTACAAACAACCTTCCCAGGATTACCTGAAAATAACTTCCCTTCTGGGACGTCAGTTTTAACAACTGAAGCTGCTGCAATAACAGCATCTTTTTGTATTTTAACACCAGGAAGAACAAGCACTTTAGCAGCTAAAACTGCAAAGTCACCAATTGTAACACCTTGCAAGTTTTCACTTGGTGGAGTTGGATCATTAGTTAAAAGTACTTCAGGAAATAGCCACACATAACTACCTATATTTGAAAATTTGCCAACATGGACATCGGCATGCATTTTCGTGTAGTCACCTATACAGCAATCACCTTGAATATCACCTCGTGATCCTAATTGTACATTTTTTCCAATTAAACTATTTTCGCGAACAGTGACATGGTGACCAGTTGAAAACCCTTCTCCAATGATTGAACCATTATAAATTACAGAATGGCTGCGTATAATGCTTCCTTCGCCAATAATGAGCTGATTTACATTCGCCAAAGGAGTTATTAAACCCAATTCACTGTAACTTCCAACAACGCAGTTATCTGCTAACTCCACGTTATCATGTATTATACAAAAAGCTCCAATAGTAACATTATGCCCAATTTTTGCATTTGAAGAGATGATTGCTGTTTGATGTATCATAATTACGCCGTACTACCTGCATCTACCGTTAAAGTTGTTCCAGTTACACCTGCAGCATTAGGAGAAAGTAAATACAACGCTGCAGCTGCCGCATCATCGACACTTGCTAATCTTCCTATACAGCTTCTTCTTTTTATTTTATCTAACTTCTCGCCTTTAAGGTCACCAGTCATATTTGTTTCCATATAACCTGGGGCTAAAGTATTAACAGTTATATTAGCTTTACCAAGCTCGCGCGCGAGCGACTTAGTAAACCCACCTAGCGCAGATTTTGTGGCCCCATATACACTTAAGCCATTAAAACCTGTAGACCCAATAATTGAACCTACATTTATAATTCTTCCATCTCTGTTTAACAACATTGAACGTGAAACATATTTAGTAAATAAAATAGGTGCTTCTATATTAACTTTAATGATTTGGGATATATCACTTTCATGCATTGTAGCTAAAACACCATCATTACCTATTGCGGCATTATTTATTAATCCATACGGGCGGCCATGAGCACTAGTTATTTCCTTTACAAGCTTAGAAATATTAGCAGTATCCGAGAAATCGTATTTATAAAAACAAAAGTCATCCGAATAGCTCTCAACTAACTTTTTAATCTCTTCAGTTAGTGTTCTACTTACAGCAATTACTTTATAGTTGCTATTTAGTAGTTGGTGGCATAGAGCTAACCCTAAGCCTTTACCTGCACCTGTAACTATAACTATTTTTTTCATACTAAAACCTTATTAACTTACCCGTTGAATTAATTGCAATTGAATCAACAAATTTCAGCAATACGGGTACCTCATGCGTATCTAATTCATTTTTACACTGTTTTATGATTGTCTTTTTCACTTCTTTTGCATCTAAGCTTTTTCCGGCTGTTGTTAAAACAATTTCCGCACATACAATAGCGCCAAGCATTGAATTAGATTTACCAAATACTCTGGAATAATTAACACTTTCAATTTTATTTAACACAGCTTCAATTTTTTCAGGCATTACTTTATTACCACCAATATTGATGGCTCCACTACTTCTGCCTAAAAAAACAACTCTATCTTTAATACACTCTACAAGATCACCGGTATTGACATAGCCTTGATCGTCGATTTCTACATCACCTGCTAAAAGCTGATTATTAGAACGTGTACTTTTAACCCACAATTCTTTTTCTACTATTTTAAGACTAATATCCAAGCTATTGTCATTATCAAGGTAATTAACAGGAAAGCCTGCTTGTTTATCTTTAACCGCAAAACCGACACCTGCCTCAGTAGAGGCGTATATATGCGTTATAGTTGCCCCTTTATATTGATAAGCAAGTGCGTCAAGTATACTTTGGCTACTTATTTCCCCGCCTAAAGTAATCTTGTTTAATTGTAACTGTAAACTATTTTCAGACATTAAGACTTTTTGCCAAAAAGAAGGTGTAGCAGATATTGCGTTTACCTTATTTAAGCTAAAAATGTTAACCATATCGTGAACAGAGTGGTCGTTTTCACTAATAGTCAGCGTTGAACCAGCTACTACAACTTGCAAATAAACTTGCAAACCTGCAAATCTGTTTAAGTCGTAGCATAGTCCCCAATTGTAATCAGCCCCACGCTTTATATTTTTTTGAGCCGTACTGATTAGCTTACCTAATGAGTAAGATACTAACTTGGGCGTCCCTGTAGTTCCGGAGGTAGCTAAAAGCCATCCATTAGCAGCATAGCCACTTTTTGGAGAGTTAATGGTTTTAATATCAATTTGATTGTGTTTACTTATAGTGATTATGAATTCGATTTCAGCTTTTTTATAAAAACTATTAACGACCGAATCATCTAAATCATTCGCCTGTAAAAAAACACTACCAGCTAAATAATCAACAGCTGGCAAATATAAAGCTAGCGAAAATCTATCGTAAGCAATCAGCGCGCAATTTTTGCCTTTCAAATAACTGTATTTGCCAACAAAATCTGATGTAAGTTTATCTAGCTGCTTATAAGTAACTAACTTCTCGCCAGTTTTTAAAAAACATCTATCTGAAGGTATTAAATTTATATACTCTAAAAGCTTGCTAGCCATTTGCTCGCTCATAAATTGCAACAAATTCACCAAAAGTTCTTGGGTATACCGGCTCATCCATTATCTGGAATGGGTCAATATCTAACTCTTCTTCCAGTAATGCAACTAAAATAGCAAAGCCTAATGAATCGAGTTCTGTTTCAAGTAAAACTTGGTCATCTTTTATATCAGTATATGTTTTTTCTTTATCTGTTTGCTCTAATGCTTCATTAAATTTTTCTAGTATAACCGCTCTCATAATTCACCTTTTTGTTTTAAAAAATCGTCATAATCTCGAATATAATCTGATTCATCATACTGCTCACTTGCCAACACCAATAAAACGCAATCATCACTAAAGTCATGCATTTCACGCCAGACCATATCCCCTATCAAAAGGCCTTTAAATGGAGAATCCAAATAAACCTCTTCTTTTTTGAACCCATTATCAAGAGTAATAAGGCATCTACCCGCAATACAAACAGCGACTTGTTTTAATTGTTTATGCGCATGAAAGCCTCTAGCAACACCCTGTTGAGTACCAAAAATGTAGTACACTCTTTTAATATCAAAGGGAATGTTTTTATTACCTTCAATAGCAACTAATGAGCCACGCTCGTCACCTAAAGAAGGAAAATCAATTAATTTGATTAAACTCACTATTAACCCTTAATAATTTCTAATAAATATTGGCCATAGCTATTTTTTATAAATGGCTGAGCTAGGTTTTTAATTTGTTGCTTTGATAACCAGCCATTATTAAAGGCTATTTCTTCTAAGCATGCTATTTTATAACCTTGTCGTTTTTCAATTGTTTCAACAAATTGCGCAGCCTCAAGCAAGCTTTCGTGAGTACCTGTATCTAACCAAGCAAAACCACGGCCTAGCATTTCTACATTCAGATTACGCTGCTTTAAATACATTTCATTAAGGCAGGTAATTTCAAGTTCACCACGGTGCGATGGTTGGACTTGTTTGGCCATTTCAACTACTGAGTTATCATAGAAATATAATCCTGTTACAGCAAAGTGTGACTTTGGATTGCTTGGCTTTTCTTCAATCGAAATTGCTTTTTGATTTTCATCAAACTCCACTACGCCAAAACGCTCAGGGTCTTTTACTTGGTAGCCAAAAACAGTAGCGCCTTGGCCGTTTTTAGCATTTTTAACAGCGTGCTTTAACTTAGGTGTAAAGCCTTGTCCATAAAAAATATTATCACCTAGTATCAGGCAGACATCATCTGAACCTATAAATTCTTCGCCTAAAATAAAAGCTTGTGCCAAGCCATCAGGCCTTGGTTGTGATGTATAATTAAGCTCAATTCCAAACTGTGATCCATCTCCCAATAAACGCTTAAATGAGTCGCTATCTTCTGGGGTAGTAATAATAAGCACCTCGCGAATGCCCGCTAACATTAATACTGACAACGGATAATAAATCATTGGTTTATCATAAATTGGTAATAACTGCTTTGATACCCCCATTGTAATAGGGTAAAGACGAGTGCCCGAGCCGCCCGCGAGGATAATCCCTTTCATACTACTCTCCTTCTACTCGTGTGTTTAGTTCACCTAAGCGCTCGCGCTTGTATGAACCATCTTGCACGTTTTTACACCATGTTTGGTTATCTAAATACCACTGAACCGTTTTGCGAAGCCCTGTTTCGAAAGTTTCAACAGGCTGCCAGTTAAGCTCTTCACTCATCTTTGATGCATCTATAGCGTATCGGCGATCGTGCCCTGGTCTATCATTAACAAATGTTATTTGCTCGGCATAACTCGACTTTTTTGGTACCAACTCATTTAGAATACTGCAAATGGTTTTTACTACTTCAATATTTTGCTTCTCGTTATGTCCGCCAATATTGTATGTTTCGCCAACTTTACCTTCTGTTACTACTTTATATAGTGCACGTGCATGATCTTCTACATAAAGCCAATCACGAATTTGGTCGCCTTTACCATATATTGGCAGTTTTTTGCCTTCTAATGCATTAAGAATAACTAACGGAATTAGCTTTTCAGGGAAGTGATAAGGGCCATAATTATTTGAGCAGTTTGTAATTATGGTCGGGAAGCCATAAGTACGTAACCACGCACGAACTAAATGATCGCTTGACGCTTTGCTCGCGGAATATGGGCTACTCGGTGCATAAGCTGTTTGCTCAGTAAACAATGGAAGCTCTTTACCTGTAGTATTTTCACCTTGCTCATCTGGATGAGGTAAATCACCATATACTTCATCGGTAGATATATGATGAAACCGGAAAGCCTGTTTGGCATCTAAATCCAACGTATTCCAATATTCACGAGCCGCTTCTAATAGGTTATACGTACCCACAATATTAGTTTGAATAAATTCCGCAGGTCCTGTAATTGAGCGATCAACATGACTCTCAGCAGCTAAGTGCATAACAGCGTTAGGCTGATACTTTTTAAAAATACGATTTAATTCTTCACGGTTACAAATATCAACCTGTTCAAAAGTATAGCGTTCATTGTTATCTATGGATTTAAGTGATTCTAAATTACCTGCATAAGTAAGTTTATCTAGGTTAATAACTGAATCGTTTGTATTTTCAATTATATTGCGTATTAGCGCGGAGCCAATAAACCCTGCGCCGCCAGTAACAATGATTCTCACAATTTATCCTTGAACTAGTAATTAAATTTAACTGTAATGGCACAAATAATAGTGCATGGTGCAAATAATTAAGCATCTGTAAAAAGTGTTACATTAACCTTTTTTTATATAATACCTAACTAGAACCAACAATACGCTTAACATTCCTCCAGCCAAAACACCAAAAATGCAAATTAAAGCTCGCTTCGGTTTAAACTTTTGCTCTGGTACTATCGCAGGATCAATTGTTTTAAATACATATTCATCACGTACATTGGCAAACATAATAGTTTTTGCTTGCTCTTCTACTAATTTATATAAAACAGCGCGTATATCCGCTATTTTAGTTTGTTTAATTTGTTTAGTTAAAAAATCAGTACTATTATTTGCCTCTTCTACATCGCGAGCTTTCATTACTTGGTTTAAGTCTGCAACCAACCAATTTACCCATTGTTGCGCAACAAAAGGTGATAGATGCTCGACTGAAATAGTTACCATGCCTATTTCTTTATCAACACTCGTGGATACTATGTCTTTAAATTTATTATAAGCCTCTTGCATTGAGGGCTCAGGATTTAAAGAGGGCTTGACTTCTCGAACCCATTTATTTTCAACCTTATTATAAACTTCTGGATTGTAGATGATCGCATTAGTTTCTTGATTCCATGATTTAGCCGCCATTAAATCGGGTAAAATATTATGTTTTTTAATAAATTCGCTGGTAAATTTGCGAGACTTTAGTACCTCAAGCGCCATTTGCGTTTTATCAACCCCGCCACCTGAACCTAAGTTAACCCCAGCTAAACTTGCTAGGCCACCAAACTGGCCAGCTAATGCACCTAAACCACCGGCTTTATCTTGCTCAGCAGGGGCAAGTAACGCCTCAGACTTATAAATATTAGGCTGATTTATGGCATAAAAAACAGATGCCACAGCAAATAAGGTGGTTATAGCGATAATGATCCACTTACCTTGCCAAATAGCGGTAAATAGTTCGCGTAGATCTATTTCGTCATCAGCAATGTTGTTTTGCAAAGATGTATTTGCCTGATTTAGATTGTTTGAGTTGTTTTCCATTTAAATCTCATAAGTTCAGCTATCAGCTATCAGCTATCAGCTATCAGCTATCAGCTATCAGCTATCAGCTATCAGCTATCAGCTATCAGCTATCAGCTATCAGCTATCAGCTATCAGCTATCAGCTATCAGCTATCAAAAATTGAATAACGAGAACATTAGGTCAAGTTATTGTTTTAGGAACTTTAACTCGTCCCTCGTAACACCAAACCTGCTGCTACATTTACGCGACATAAAGCCACTCTTTAAAATAATATGCACAAAGAGAAGTGAATGAGAGAAAATGAGAAAGCATACCCATTTTATTTATGTCTCCCTCTTAAGCGGAGCGCTCTCTTAACCTCTTTGTGAATGTAACTATTGTTTTTAACGCGAGATAAAGTCGCTGCTACATTTGCGCGGCATAAAGCCCGACTTCTTTAAATCCAAATACTGTGTTTGGTTTAATCTCAGCCTAAAACCTAGTTCCTAAAATCTCGAGCCTTAGAGCAGCTGCGGGATAAACCCGCACTACATTATATTAAATACCGCTTATAGCTGCTACTGCTACACCTAGTTGATATAGAATTTGTGTTGCGGTGCTCCAAAGCGTTAGCTTATCCATATGGCCGGCATCTAGTGGGACAACAATAGTGTCTCCTGGTTCAAGTTGGTTTGAGTTATTAACTGCAAACCAGTTGCCGGTATTTGGTATTTTTACTGAGCCGTTGGCTTTTATAATGTAAATACGGTCATCAGCAGCGCGCTCTTTTAAGCCACCGCTTAGATCTATGTATTCGTCTACGCTTACGCCTGCCTTATATAGGTGCGATGTAGAGTAGTTAACTTCACCTATTACGCTAATTGAGTCACGCTCACTTGGTACATAAAGTACATCGCCATCTTGTAATATTAGGTTTTGCTGGTTGTTGACAATAAGCGGTAAATCTATAACTAATCGTCCAACCGCATCTACGTTAGCAAGATCCTTTAGTAGCTTATTCATTTCATCGTAAGTAAGTGTGTTACTACTTACTGAACTTTGAAAACTTTTAGATGCTATATCACGGCGAAGCTCGGTAGATAAACGCGATAGCTGTTGTTGCTCTTGTTTTTTAATTGATTTACGAGTAAATACAGCTGCATTGGTTGCTGCAAACTCAGAAAAACCTCCAGCGCGCTCCAATAAGTTACTTAGAGTTTCGCCACGGCGAATTGTGTAAGTACCAGGAAATTTAAGCTCACCTTTAAGCTCTACTTTTAGGTTTTCTTGCCAGTTTGGTATAGCAAATATATTTACGCTGTCTTTACTCTGTAATGAAATATTAGATGCTGTTTTACCTTGCATGGCGCTTTTTAGGTCAAATTTAATATGCTCAATATTTGATACATCATTAGTGGCAATTCTTGTTACTTCTGCTTGTTGCGTAAAAGCCGACTCTAACAAGCCGCCGGCGGCAGTAATTAAGTCTTTTACTTCACCACCTTCCATTAACGGGTAAATACCTGGGTACATTACACTGCCAGTAATTTCAACAATCTGCATAGCCTGCATTACACTGGCCTGCTGCTCTAACTTAGCAATTACAGGCTTAAGTAAATTATGTCGGCTAAATAGTGCAAAGCTTTTAGCATCCTCTTCTTGCTCTTTTAGCTTTTTCTCAAGCATTTGAGCCATACTTAAATTTGGATTTTCTTCTTCTGGCTCTGACTCTTCAGTTATTACACCAACGTATTTTTCAAACTCTTTTTGTTGGTATTCATGCCATAGCTCTGCTTTGCGTTGCTGTTCTTGCTGCTCTTTAGTTAACGCTAAATTTGCAAGCGCTATATCTTCTAAAGCTTTTTCTTCAAAACGGCTAAATACAATAATTTTATCGTTAGGGTTGAGTTGTAAGTTGTTCTCAGTATTTTTTGTAATGGCTTTTGCTAAATCGAACTGATGAATTTCAATATCACCATTTACGTTGATTTCACGCACTACTAATGCATAATCTAAATCGGCCTGTGGTAATAAATCACCACGCACAGAGCCTAAAATATCTGAAATGCGTTTACCCTTGTACCACTGATAATTACCCGGTCGAACTGCTGCACCAATTAAACTAATTGAAGTTTGGTATTGTTCGCCAATAGCGCTAAAACGAATACGATCGCCATCTTGTGGAGTGTAGTTAACCTGCTTTTTACTAAAGTCTACTGAAAGCACTTCTTTGTGTTGATTATTAAAGCGCTCAACAATCACACTTTTGGCATAAGCATTAGGTTTAATACCGCCGGCCATTTTTAATAAATGTTCTGCCGTTTCACCTTTTTTAAGCTCAAAAATAGCAGGGCGCTTTACTAAACCATCAACGGTTACTTGCTCTCCAACCGACGGTATAAATACCACATCGCCAGGCTTTAAAATAATATCGTTGCTGCTATCACCACGAATAAGTAAATCGTATAGGTCAAAATTAGAAACAAGTTTACCACCACGCTTTACTTGGATATTACGTAGTGAAGCAATATCCGATACGCCACCGCTAATAAATAATGCATGTGACACTGTCGTTAGTGATGATACGCTATAGCTGCCTGGCTTGTATGCTTCACCTAAAACCAAAATACGAATACTACGAAGTTTGCCAAGCGATACAAACGCTTTAACACCAATAACTTCTTGCTCTACTTTTACTTTAATTAGTTCTTTAACTTCAGCAAAGGTTAAACCCGCTACTTGTACAGGGCTTAAATCGGGAATATTAATGCGGCCTTCACGGTCAACAATCACTTCAAAGCTTTCACTTTCTTTACCGTAAAAGTTAATTAATAGTTGATCGCCACGCCCTACTAAGTACGTATCAGGAACGGGAGCGCTTTCATTAGGCATAAATGTGGTTGGTTCGCCTGCAAATAGGTCATAACCGAATGGCTTTACTGATTTATCTTCTGGCTTGAATCGCTCTTCATCTGTAAAAGCTCGTTCGTCGGTGGCATTACGCTCACCTACTGTGGGCTTGTCTTGTTCGTTATTTTTGCCATTAGTGCTACCAGCACCTTCAAGGCTTGAAATATCCACGCCATACTGCTTTGCCAGAGCCTGTTGTTGTGACTTAGGTAATTTTTGAAACTGCTCTAGTTGAGCGGCTGTTGGCGCAAATGCTAATGTGCTAAAGCTACATATAAGTACAAAAGCACTTAATAAATATTTAATAACGTTCACGAGTAGGTATTTCCCTAGGTCTACAACCAAAAATTGGTGGGTATCATACATTATTTATGAGCAAATAAAAAAGGGACTTTAGCCCCTTTCATAGTTTTATTACAATTTATTTACTACTTGATGTTAAAAGCTGTAAACAAGTGTTAATGAGGTCTCTGTATCAGTTGCTTCTTTGTCATCAGCCACGTCTGAGTTGTTGGTTATATTGTAGGCCACTTTCATTTGTAGTGAGCCATTAATTTTAGTCAGAAGAGCGGTTTCTGAGCGAGTTTTAGTATTGGTATCACCGTATTCCACCGATACTAACTGAGTAAAACGCGCGTTGTCTGAAATTCTCCAGCTAAAATCTACTTTACCTAAGGCAATCACTTCGCCTTCGTATTCACCCGCTAATGAGTTGCCGTTTTCATCAACCTCTTCGCTAATATCTGGATATTTAAAATACTTATAACCCGGACCAATTTCAGCGTTTAGCTTCATGTTTGACTCGTTTAATAAACGTAAACCATAACCAGCTGAGATAACTGATTCACTTCGGTATGCACCAAAGTAGTCTGATACGTGCGACCCATAAATAAATAAATGAGCGTGCTTTTCGTTTAATTTGTAATTACCCTGCGCTGAAATAGAGTACTTTTCGTTAGTACGCTGTTTTTCTTTTGTACCGTCGTCGTTTTCTACTTCATCTTCTTTGTAGATGCCGTCTAACTTATACTCGTTATTCCAACTTTCTAAGTTATGCAATACTTTAATACCGCCTTTTAAGGTCGTTGTTTCTGTATTACCGCTGGTAATAATAGCACCCACTTCACTGGTTACTTCCCAGGTTTTTTGTTCTTCTTCTGATGCAAATGCACTGGTTGTAGCTGAGGCTGCTACTAAAATTGATAAAAGCTTAAGTTTCATTAAAAAATAACCCTGTAAAAAATATTCATGCTCTTTAAAGCAGCGCGCACGTTAGCAAACCTAACGTGAGCATTACCTTAATAACTTTTTAAAAAATTAGTCTTGCTTGTGCAAATGCACATCCATTTGTGGAAATGGAATAGTAATATCGGCGTCGTCTAACGCTATTTTAATGTTTTCCATTAACGACCAGTATGTTGGCCAGTAATCTTCTGAGTTAACCCAAGGGCGTACGATAAAGTTAACGCTTGAATCGGCAAGTTCAGAAACCGATACGTTGTATGCAGGATCTTTTAAAATGCGTGATTCGTTATCTAGTACTGATTTAAGTACTTCTTTTGCTTTACGTAAATCGGCGTCGTAGCCAACACCAATCACAAGATCAACGCGACGCGTTGCTTCGCGCGAGTAGTTAATGATCGCATCTGACATTATTTTTGAATTAGGCATTACAATAACTTTGTTATCAGGAGTGCGCATTTCTGTTGAAAATATTTCGATTTTTTTAATCGTACCAGCTTTACCGCCGGCTTCAACGTAGTCACCAGATTTAAATGGGCGTAGTAAAATAATTAGCACACCAGATGCAAAGTTAGATAACGACCCTTGCAGTGCTAAGCCAACCGCTAAACCTGCAGCACCTAAAATCGCAATGAATGACGTGGTTTCGATACCGATTTGTGACAGCGCCATTAAAATAGTGGCTGCAAATACAATGGCATACACAATACTAGATACAAACGATGAAACCGCTACATCTACTTTCTTCTTGTCGAATGCTTTAGCGGTTAAATTTGCACAAAACTTGGCAATTCGGCCACCGAGTAAAAATATAACAAGCGCTATAACTGCTTGAATACCATAGTGTAAAATTAAGCCTGAATTTTCATTCAGCCAATTGAGTATTGAATCCATATTAACTCCTGATAGTGTTATTAAGCAGTTTAGCGGTATTGTTTGTAGTATTGTAAATCTTTAATAGGTGTTTGCAACAACGTTTTACTAAGGGGTTAGGGGGTTGAGCCGCGGTTGTGGAGTTTTTAGGCCCGTTGCCCGTTGCCCGTTGCCCGTTGCCCGTTGCCCGTTGCCCGTTGCCCGTTGCCCGTTGCCAATAAGCTTAAATTTAGAATACTTATAATAAGTTTAATTTTTTTTGATTTTTTGCTTCACAAGCATAGGGATATTATGTATTATGCGCGCCACACCAAACAAGGTGTATGTAGTGGCGGTTGTAGCTCAGTTGGTAGAGCCCCGGATTGTGATTCCGGTTGTCGCGGGTTCGAGCCCCGTCAATCGCCCCACTATTTTCTAAGTCCTCTCAGTAATCTCCAAAGTTAATTTTTTAGTTATATCTAGTTTTCATAAAGCCAAACATAAAATAAAAAAATACGCTCTTATCTGTAGCCGCCGGTTTCCCCAGCGTTGATTTATATCGTTATTTGGTGCTTTTGATAAAAGCCTGATGCGACATGAAGTCACTGCTAAATAAATATTACAAATAATACCAGTAGTAGCAGGTTTTCCCCGCACCACACAGCCCGCTGCCCGCATTTGACGCTTTAGGCGCGCTGAGAACATGTTATATTCTCAGCGCCTCATACACTTGGGTATTTGCTGCCCTTACTTAAGTTGTTAACCTACTTTAAAAGAAAGACCTAGTGACGCTAATGCTTTAGAGTGTTTTTCAATCGCATCAGACTCTGTACCTACACTATGCGCTTGGGCTAAGTTTTCTGAAGACGCACTACTAATATTTGAAATATTACGGCTAATTTCTTGCGATACCATGCTTTGCTCTTCCGCAGCGGTTGATATTTGCGTTGCTAAATCAGAAATATCAGTAATTGCAGCATATACTTTTGAGACGATATCTTGGCTATTGCGGGTTTCTTTAACACAGCTCTCTGCCGCATTCTTTCCAGCTTCCATTGTTTTTGACCAGTTGAGTAACGTAGACTGCATTTCAGATATAGAAACTTGAATTTGCTCTGTAGCGGTATGCGTTCTGCTTGAAAGCGCACGCACTTCATCAGCAACAACCGAGAATCCTCTGCCATGTTCACCGGCACGCGCAGCCTCAATAGCCGCATTAAGTGCAAGTAAATTTGTTTGATCGGCAATCCCTTGTATCTCTTGCATTATGCCACCAATTTTTTCAGCCTCTGTTGCTAGCTCGCTCGCTGAACTTGCCGAGTTATCCACCTCGTTGGCGAGTAACGATACTTCACGCATGGTGCCTGACATCGCTTGCGTTGCGCTTTCGCAGTCTTGGTGAGCTTGTTGCACTCGTTGGTTAGTTACTAAAGTATTTTTTGCTACTTCATCAATTGAATGCACCATTTCCTCAACGGCAGACGACACTTGATGTAATTCAGACGCTTCTTTTTCAACACCGGCCTGCGCAGCTTCAGCACAAGTTTTAAGAGAGTCAGCACCTTTACTCAGGCTTAAAGTACCATCAATAATACGGCCAACAATGGTCGTTACTTTACCCTCAAGTAATTTAATCTGAAAATCACTATAGCTGAGGCTGTCGCTACCAGAATAAATATGCCGAGATACGCTATCTGGACCTGCTTTGGTTTTTTTGATTTTGCTTTGCGAACGAATTAACTCTTCATAAAAAATAACAAAAGGCAGAGGAACAAACAGTAAACATAACCAGAACATATAACTTGTTAACCAAGCAATTAAAGCTGCACAGCCAATAAATAGAGGAAGTTTAAATGCGGCTAATTTTTCACTTAAAGGGACAATTGATTGACCGTTGTTTAAACGTTGGTAAAGCTTTTCTGCGCGGTTTTTATATTCTGGAAGGAGTTGTTGGCGGACTGATTGATAACCTACTTTTTTACCGTTTTCGTAAATAGGGGTAACAAATGCATCAACCCAGTAATAACGCCCATCTTTACATCTATTTTTTACAGCTCCTCGCCATGCGGTATCGCTTTTTAAATTAGACCACATATCACCAAATGCCGCAGGTGGCATGTCTGGGTGGCGAACCATGTTATGGTTTTTCCCTTTTAACTCATTAATGGTATACCCTGAAACTTTACAAAAGCTATCATTTGCATAGGTGATAACCCCTCGTAAATCTGTTGTAGAAACTAACTCTTCGTCAATGCCAAACGAAACTTCCTGGTCTACCGTTGCTTGATTTCTTCTACTCATAGTGGGTGCTTCATTATTTTTTAATGGATGAATTTGCGGAATGTTAATTTATAAGTGTATAAAACACAATTATACATTTTTACTATATGTTAATAATATTGAAACTACTGAAACTTTATTCTACTCATTCACGCACCAAAAATATACATTTAAAAACATGCAGTTACAAATATTCACGCGAATTAAAAAGAATTACTCTTTCATAAAAGCCTACATTTAAAAAGGATATAAGCAGAATAGCATCTAACTAAGAATAGTTTAGACCTACAAGGAGGAAGTATCCAAAAACCTCTTCTTAAAAAAGGGCAAAAAAATGCCACCAAAATGGTGGCATTTACACACGGGGGTATTTCTACTTATAGAAATTTTTTACTTTTTGTTTACTTAAACATTTTTTAAAAAGGTAGCATTTACACCCATTTCAAGCAACTTAAAACGCTAAACGGTTAACTCATCGGAACAGTTTATAGAGTTAAACTCTAATACATACGTATTTTTCTTCTAGGTATTCATCTAAACCTTGGTGACCCCCCTCTCTTCCAAGACCTGATTGTTTTACCCCACCGAACGGTGCTACAGGGTTTGATATAACCCCCTCATTTACACCTATCATGCCAAACTCTAACCCTTCGCTTATACGATAGATTTGTTTAATGTTTTGGCTATAAAAATACGCAGCTAATCCATAAGGGACGTCATTAGCAAGTGCAAGGACTTCGCTTTCTTCATCAAATGGGATCACCGTTAATACAGGGCCAAACACTTCTTCGAGATAAATATCCATTTGTGTAGTGACATTAGTAACTATTAATGGGTTTTGAAAGCTGCCACCTAAATTACTGTTATCTCCAATTAGCGTAGCGCCTTTATCGAGAGCGTCTTTAATCAGTTGTTGCACTTTCTCTTTTGCTTTGGGATAAATAAGCGGGCCTATATCGGCATTTTCATCAAAACCGTTTGCAACGTTGAGCGCAGCGACTTTAGGTGTAATTTTTTCAAGCACTTCATTTAATATACTGCGCTGGATGAAGATACGATTTGCCGCCACACACGCTTGGCCACTATTTCTAAATTTAGCCGCCATTAGGCCATCAATAGCGTCATCAATATCGGCATTATCAAAAATAATGAACGGCGCATTGCCACCTAATTCCATTGATGTTTTTTTAATTGTCTGTGCACACTGTGATAGTAACTGCTTACCTACACCGGTAGAGCCAGTAAAGGTGAACTTACGTACCACCTCTGAGTCAGTCAACATTTTACCAACGTCTTTAGCGTTTTGTGATACCAAAACATTAAATGCACCTTTTACAAAGCCAGCCTGATCAGCTAAATACGCTAAAGCAATAGCACATAGTGGTGTATGTTCAGAAGGTTTTAAAATGAAACTACAGCCAGCAGCATAAGCAGGGGCTACTTTTCGAGTTACCATAGCCACAGGAAAGTTCCATGGTGTTATACCGGCAACCACGCCAATAGGTTGTTTATAACTGGTTAAGCGATGCTGATTGTCGGTTGCAGGGATCACATCCCCATAGCTACGCTTAGCTTGCTCAGCAAACCACTTAATAAAGCCGGCGCCATAATCTATTTCACCGAGAGATTCTTTAAGCGGCTTACCCTGCTCTTTGGTCATAAGTGTAGCTAGCGTTTGTTTATGTTTAATCACCAACTCATACCAGCGCATCAGAGTTTCACTTCGCTCGGTTGCATTGGTTGCTTTTAATTTTACAAACGCGCCTTTTGCCGCATTAATAGCTATATTTACACCTTGCTCGTCAATGTCACTTACATCAACAATACTTTGTTCGGTGGCGGGATCATCAACGCTAAAGCGTGTGCTGGTTTTATAAAATTCACCGTTTATAAACGAGTCTGAAAAAATAAGATCACTCAAAATACACCTCCGAAATGGGTTTTGGGCCTCGAGCTTCGGGCTTCGGGCTTCGGGCTTCGGGCTTCGATATATTAAAAAGCCTTGTGGTTAACGCTACAAGGTTTTTTAATTTACTCGCGCCTCGAAGCCCGTCGCTCGTAACCTTTAAAAAGACGCGAGGTAAACCCGCTGCTACTTATACAAACAAAAAAGCCGCGGTGTTAAACAGCGGCTTTTAATATAATAGTCGTTAATTAAAAACTAGTGTTCTTCATTAACGATATTGAGATTGTACTTAGGTATTTCAACCACTAAGTCTTCATCTCTAATAATTGCTTGGCAACCTAGACGTGACTCAGGCTCTAAACCCCATGCTTTATCTAGCATGTCGTCTTCTAGGTCGTCACTTTCATCTAATGAATCAAAACCTTCACGGATCACTAAGTGACAGGTTGTACATGCACATGACTTTTCACAGGCATGAGGAATGCTAATGCCATTTTTAAGCGCGATATCAAGTACCGTTTCGCCAGCGGGCGCTTCTATTGCTGCACCGTCAGGACACAACTCCGGATGGGGAAGAAAAACAATTTGTGGCATTCTAATCTCTCTTATATATTGTCTACTGACTGGCCTGTTAAGGCTTTTTTAATTGATGCATCCATTCTAAGCGCGGCAAAATCACTACTCGCATTGTCCATTTTTTCAATGGCTGCTTTAATTTCGCTTGGATCTTGTGCACTCTCGCGTACTTTTGCAAGTTCGTTTATTTCCACTTTTAGCGCCGCTAGTTGCTCAGGCTCAAGTAAATCGCCATCAGCAGCTAAAGAGGCTTCCATTGCTTCTATTACTCGAAGCGCTTCAACTTGTTGCTCTTTAAGCATACGCGCTTGCATGTCGCCTTTAGCGTTACTCATCGACTCTTTAAGCATATTAGCAACCTGGTCGTCAGATAAACCAAACGACGGTTTTACTTGTATTTCAGCTTGAACGCCGGTTGATTTTTCCATGGCTGATACGCTTAGTAAACCATCAGCGTCTACTTTAAAGGTAACGCGAATATGCGCCGCCCCCGCTGCCATAGGAGGAATACCTTTTAAGCTGAACTTTGCCAGCGATCGACAATCGTCAACCAGTTCACGCTCACCTTGTAATACATGCAACGACATAGCCGTTTGACCATCTTTAAACGTAGTAAATTCTTGCGCACGTGCAACTGGGATAGTGGTATTGCGTGGAATGATTTTTTCAACCAAACCACCCATGGTCTCAAGTCCTAGCGACAACGGTAACACATCCAGCAATAACATGTCTGAATCTGGCTTGTTACCAATTAATACGTCAGCTTGTAATGCTGCACCCAGTGCAACAACACGATCAGGATCAATCGAAGTGAGTGGTTGTTTATCAAAAAACTCGCCAACTTGAGTACGTACCAACGGCATGCGGGTTGAACCGCCAACCATCACCACTTGTAGTACTTCTTGGTTTTCAATACCGGCATCTTTTACTGCACGACGACATGAGCGGAGCGTTTTTTTAACCAGTGGCATAGCCAGCTCGTTAAACTTCTCTCGCGTTACTTCAACCATGTATTTTTCATCGTCAAACTCAAGGCCAACATTTACTTTTTCGTATTGGCTGAGTGCTTCTTTACAGGCTTTGGCTTTATTTATAAATAAACGTAATACCGAAGGAGATAAGCCCGTTACGCCGGTTTCTTGTTTTAAGTAGTCAACTAATAATGAGTCAAAGTCATCACCGCCTAGGCTTGAATCGCCACCAGTGGCCAATACTTCAAACACGCCTTTATTTAAGCGCAGTATAGAAATATCAAATGTTCCGCCACCTAAGTCATAAACAGCAATTATGCCTTCTTGGCCTGAATCTAAGCCATAAGCAACGGCAGCCGCGGTTGGCTCGTTTAATAAACGCAGTACATTAATGCCGGCAAGTTCAGCCGCATCTTTAGTGCTTTGGCGCTGTGCATCATCGAAATAGGCTGGTACGGTGATAACCGCGCCTAAAATATCTTGATTACCAAAGCTTTGTTCTGCACGTGCTTTTAAGGCACCTAAAATATGACTTGATGCTTTTACTGGGCTGATTTTTCCGGCTTCAGTTGCTATAGCAAGTGCACCGTTATCATCGCAAAATTGATAAGGCAGTTGGCCATAGCTTTGTTCTATTTCGGCTTGGGTTTTACCTAAAAAGCGCTTAACTGAAATAAGTGTATTAACCGGATCGAGTGTAGCCGCTTGCATTGCGTCTGCACCTACGGTTATGCCACCAGCTTGGTAACGCACTACAGACGGTAACATTGCTTCGCCTGACTCATCTGTAATAGTACGAGCTTCGCCGCTTTGTACGGTTGCCACTAATGAGTTTGTGGTACCTAAATCAATACCAATTGCTAGTTTATGTTCATGTGGTGCCGCGCTCTGCCCCGGCTCAGCAATTTGCAATAATGCCATAATGCTCTTTAAACTCGTGTTGCTCGCTTTGCAGCAAGTGAATTAATCGTCAAATAAACTATCTTCAATGCGTTCAAGCTCGTCACGTAACTTATAAACAAACTTTAGCTTACGGATACTGTCTGCTGCTTGTTGATATTGCTGCGCATCGTTACTTGCTAACTGCTCTGCCAATTGCGCACTGTATTGCTGATCAAGCTGCTTTATTTGTTTTTCAAAATGATCAATAGCAGAATCAGGATCGCTTGCGCTCGCTAACTCTTCAAGTTCTTCGCGAAGCTCCATTTGCTGCATTAAAAACATGGGATCTTGCAATGTTTGCTGCTCAGCACGAATATCTACGCCTAGCTCGCTCAGCATATATTCTGCACGTTTAACGGGATGCTTAAGTGTTTGCAGTGCATCATTAATTTCGGCAGTACTTTGTACGGCCATTAATTTATCACGACTGCTAGCGTTAGCATGGCGATCAGGGTGAACAGCACGTTGAAGTTCTAAGTAGTGCTTGTTAATCGTTGCTAAATCAATATTGTAGTCAACGGGAATTGCAAATAACTCAAAATAACGCATAACTTCTCACAAATGACAAAGCCCTACATTAATTGGCAGGGCTTAGTTATACCCAAGTAGCTTAGGTATCCAAAACAAGTTTGAGCTTAAACGGTAAAGCTTTCGCCACAACCACACTCATCAGCTTGATTAGGGTTGTTAAATTTAAACCCTTCATTTAAGCCTTCTTTAGTGTAGTCGAGCTCAGTGCCGTCGATATAAACTAAGCTTTTAGCGTCAACAATTAAGGTAACGCCTTTGGCCGCAAATGTTTCATCGTCATCGTTTAGCTCATCAACAAACTCTAATACATAAGCAAGACCTGAACAGCCCGTCGTTTTAATGCCAACTCGCAGGCCTATGCCTTTACCACGGTTTGCTAAAAATGATTGTACGCGGTTTGCTGCCGCATCTGTCAATGTCACTGCCATGAATATCTCTTAGTTTGTATGTTTGCTTTTGTAATCTGCAATTGCTGCTTGAATTGCATCTTCTGCTAAAATTGAACAGTGAATTTTCACTGGTGGTAATTCTAGCTCTGCGCTGATATCGGTATTTTTGATAGTAGACGCTTCGTCTAGTGTTTTGCCTTTAACCCACTCTGTTACCAGTGAAGATGAAGCAATTGCACTACCACAGCCGTACGTTTTGAATTTTGCATCTTCAATCACACCTTCTGCTGAAACTTTAATTTGCAGTTTCATTACGTCACCACATGCTGGTGCGCCTACCATACCCGTTGCCACTGACGGATCGTTTTTATCTAGAGCACCTACGTTACGTGGGTTTTCTACGTGGTCGATTACTTTATCACTGTAAGCCATAATTCTATCCTCACTACCTGCTAGGTATGGGCTCCACTAATTAGTGGTGCGCCCATTCAACTGAATCTAAATCAACACCTTCTTGGTGCATTTCCCAAAGAGGAGACATTTCACGTAAACGGCCAATCGAGTTTTTCATTAGCTCAACGGTGTAATCAATCTCTTCTTCGGTGGTAAAGCGGCCAATACTAAAACGAATCGAGCTATGCGCTAATTCGTCGTTGCGGCCTAATGCACGTAATACGTAAGAAGGCTCTAAACTTGCAGATGTACAGGCTGAACCTGACGATACCGCAATATCTTTAACGGCCATTAGTAACGACTCACCTTCAACAAAGTTAAAGCTAATGTTAACAATACCAGGTACTGATTGGTCTTGTGTGCCGTTAAAGTACACTTCGTCCATATCTGTTAAAATGCCGTCGATTAGGCGTTTACGTAACGCACTGATGTGTGCGTGATCTTTTTCAAAATCTTGTTTTGCAATTCTAAATGCTGCGCCCATACCTACCAACTGATGGGTTGCTAATGTACCAGAACGCATACCACGCTCATGGCCGCCACCGTGCATTTGTGCTTCTAAACGTGCACGTGGTTTACGACGAACATACAAAGCACCTACGCCTTTAGGGCCGTATACTTTGTGCGCCGAGAATGACATGAAATCTACTTTGGTTTGTTGCACATCGATTAAAACTTTACCCGCGCTTTGTGCAGCATCTACGTGGAACATAATTTTACGTTCGCGACACATTTCACCAATAGTGTTGATGTCTTGGATTACACCTAGCTCGTTATTTACATGCATGATGCTTACAAGCACAGTGTCGTCACGCATCGTATCTGCTAATTTTTGCAGATCAAGTAGGCCGTTTTCTTCAACGTCCATATAAGTTACTTCAAACCCTTGACGCTCAAGCTCACGACATGTGTCGATAACTGCTTTGTGTTCAGTTTTAGCGGTAATAACATGCTTACCTTTTTTCTTGTAAAACTGAGCCGCACCTTTAATAGCAAGGTTATTTGATTCTGTTGCACCCGATGTGAATACGATTTCACGTGGGTCTGCATTAATTAAATCGGCAATGTCAGTACGTGCTTGGTCAACGACTTCTTCAGCTTGCCAACCAAAACGGTGTGAACGCGATGCTGGATTACCAAAATTACCGTCCATAGTCAGGCACTGCATCATTTCTTTGGCAACTCGTTCGTCAACGGGCGTAGTTGCTGCGTAATCTAAATAAATCGGTAACTTCATTTCTCTCTCCGCTGCAGGTCAACCTTAAAGTTGACAGCTTACTTGAATATTTTCCAACTGCTTAATTGCATCATTAACGCTGTTTTCTTGGCGAAGAGCGACCGCTTTAACGTCCGACTTTTCAACCAATTCAGCTAAGGTAATATTATTTAAAAATTCTTCAATTCGTGCGCTTAAGTCTGACCACAATGTATGGGTTAAACAACGCATACCACTTTGACAACCAGTATTGCTTCGCTGACACCGAGTAGCGTCAACAGATTCATCTACCGCATTAATAACATCGCCAACTGAAATTACATCGGCCTCACGTCCTAGTAAATAGCCCCCACCAGGACCTCGAACAGAACTCACTAGCCCATTTTTACGTAAACGGGCAAATAACTGCTCAAGATAAGACAAAGAAATTTCTTGGCGCTGCGAAATATCTGCAAGCGCTACAGGGCCTATATTTGCATGTAGTGCAACATCCAGCATGGCTGTAACGGCATATCTGCCTTTTGATGTTAACTTCATAACGCCCCCCGCACAAAAGAGTGCAAATTTTAATTACCAGAGTAGATTAGTCAAGTATTATCCTGATTGGCTAGCCTCAAACGGCCACCGACAAACTTGTAATACCCGACTGTTTTGGTCAAGTATTGGGTCTATTGTAATTACCTGAGTAATTTAGTCAAGTATTAGTGGAGTAATAAAGGGCGCTATTTATAACTAATTGCTATTTTATAGACTTATTAATTGAGGTAAGAATACCTCGTAATATGTTCATTTCAGCATCTTCAGGGCGAGCACGATTAAACAAGCGACGTAGCTTAGTCATTACCATGCCTGGGTGCTGCTTAATGATGAAGCCTGTTTTAAACAAGGTCTCTTCAAGGTGTTCGTAAAACAGCTCTGTTTGTTTAGACGATGGATATAGGGTTTCGTCTTCTTGTTGTTCCGCTTTAGGCTGTTGATTTAAAAATGCCATACGCGTTTCATAACATAAGGTTTGTACTGCCATCGCTAAATTTAGCGAGCTGTATTCTGGGTTAGCAGGAATACACACATGGTAATTACACAGTTGTAATTCTTCGTTTGTTAAGCCACTGTTTTCACGACCAAATACAAGTGCTACAGGGCCATTTACAGCTTCGCCAACAAGCTTTTCACCACATTCACGCGGCTCAACCATAGGCCACGACAATGTACGCGAACGGGCGCTAGTACCAATAGTTAATGCACAATCAGCAATGGCATCGGCAACCGTATCAACAACAACAGCATTACCAAGTACATCTGTAGCACCTGCAGCCAGTGCGCTGGCATGACTATCTATTTCACAGGCAGGATCTACAAGGTATAACTTTGATAATCCCATGGTTTTCATGGCACGTGCCGCAGAACCAATATTGCCAGAATGTGATGTGTTTACTAAAACGATGCGGATATCATCTAAGATCATTACAGTGCTACTTATCGAGTACAAAAAAATTGCGCAAATTCTAGCATGAAAACGCGCTGAGATCCTATATTCAATAGTCTAGATCTAAAAGATCAGTTCGCGGTCAGCGGTCAGCGGTCAGCGGTCAGCGGTCAGCGGTCAGGTAGTAAAATAAAACACCGAGCCTTATGCAAGCCCAGTTTTTATATTATAGGTGAGAGTTTACCTCGCGCACTTTCACAACATGTCAAACTACCTGCGCGGCGTAAAGCCCCGCCTACGTTTAACCCAAACACCGTACTTGGCTTAATCTTTTGCTGACAACTGACAGCTGAAGACTAAAAACTGGTCTTTAACCTAAACCATCGCGGCTTTTACATACACATCAAAGCGGTTCTTCTTGGTTTTGATTTGCATACTCGGGGTTTTATCATTTAAAAATGGTGCATAATCGGGGCGTTTCACTACTACACGCTTACTGGCAAGAGGGTAAGCAAAATCGAGTAAATCATCGGCGTCGGTATCGCCACCCACTAACTCTTGGAATACCCGCATTTCTTTTTTAACCAGCGCTGATTTTTCACGGTGCGGGAACATTGGATCAAGGTAAACCACATCGGGCATGCTGTCACATTGAGCAAGTAAAGTATGGCTTGAGCCAAAGATAAGGCTCATATTTTGCTGCATCCATGGGCCAATTTCACTATCGTTATAAGCACGTTGTAAGCCATCATATAACAGTGCAGCAACCACGGGATGGCGCTCATGTAAAATTACTTTACAGCCTAATGAGGCTAACACAAAACCATCACGCCCAAGGCCTGCTGTGGCATCGAGTACCACTGGCGTTGCGCCCTTGTTAAGACCAACTGCTTTGGCAATTGATTGCCCTTTACCACCACCAAATTTACGCCTATGTGCAACGGCACCAGTTACAAAGTCTACGTTAATAGCACCTAATTTTGGCTCGTCAGTTTTATACAGGCTTAGTCCTTTATCATCGTAATGCAAGCTAAAACCACTGCTTTGCTCTGCCCATTGAGCAAGCCCAAAGCGTGCTTCTAACTCATTTAAATAAGGTCGACACTCTTTAAACGCACACTGTATAACCACTTCACACTCCGATGATAAATTTCACCGTTATTATACCCAAACAAAGCCAATATACGATCTCTAGTTTAAAACAACTCAATATCGTTATTTTCACTCTCAGGTTCTGGCTGCGTTTGTTGTTTACTTAGTTGTGTTTGAGTAATTAAGTCATCACGCTGTTGAGTGGTTGTTTTTAGTTGGTGCTTAATAAAGGCTAAATCATTAGTGGTTGCAACCAGCTGCTGTGATGTATGACTAAGCTGAGTTATTTGCTCATTAAATTGCGAAGTTGATATCTCGTTGTGTGTTTGCATTAGCGATTGGAGTTGCTCAAGCTGCTCTGTAAGCTGGCTAATTGCACTCGTTTGCATGGCGTTTTGATTTTTAAGCTGGGCAACTATATCTTTAAAAGCAAGGGTTAGCTCATTGTCGCGCATTAGTCGATATTGGTGCTGCTGTATAGTCACTACTTTTTCGTTAGTTACTTCTAAAATATGCGGAAATAAATCTTTATAGCGGCCATAAAGTGATGGCGTATCTACAGGCATATTTTTAATTAATAGTGAAATATTAGGGTAATTAATAATAGTACTATGACCAATATCAACAAAGCGTTCTGCATTTTTATGCTGTATGAGTAGCTCTTGCTCTAATGGGCATACGCCTGTTTCTTGGCTATAAAACATTCCCTGGTTATTTTGCCAAAAAACAACCACTACATTGAGGTGTAATGGAGTAAAAAACCCTAAAAAGTATTCACTTAATAATTCTAAATTATCGGCATGATAGCTTTGACAAACAAAACGCATAATGCGCCCCATGTCACCGGTCTCAATCATCGCCATTTCAGCTGTTTTATTGGCCTTTGCTATATCATACTGCAGTGTTGCACACTGCTTGCGATACTGGTAAAGAATTTTAATGCGTGCCATCAACTCCTGTGCGTTAAAAGGCTTCAAAATGTAGTCAGCCCCGCCAACACTAAACCCTTTAATACGTTCAGCTTGCCCCACTTTGGATGATAAAAACATTACCGGAATATCTGTTGTGGCTTTATTTTGTTTAATAGTTTGGCAAACCTCATAACCAGACATGCCCGGCATTTCAACATCAAGCAAAATAATATCGGGGTTATATTTAATCGCTTGTCTTATGCCATCTTCACCATTTTTGGCGTGGATCACTTTGCAAAACCCAGCTAAAGATTCTTCAATAATATGGTGCATTAATTTATCGTCATCAATTGCCAGTATTAACTTTGCCATGCGTTAGTCCCTTTTAGTACTTTGTTAAAAGCATAGTACGCCATGTTAAAACTACTAAAATTTATTCAAAATATTCTTTAACAGCGCTGTATTTTAGGCAATAAAAAAGCGCCTCTGGGGCGCTTTTGTAATTATATTTTAATCCGCAAAGGTCAACAGACCCTAAGCGGCGATTCCGCTGTGGCGTAAAAGTGCATCTACACTTGGCTCACGACCACGGAAGTTTTTAAACAATGCCATTGGCTCTTCGCTGCCGCCTTTTTCAAGAATATGCTGCATAAACGCTTGACCCGTTTGTGGATTAAAAATCCCCTCTTCTTCAAATTTAGAGTAGGCGTCTGCCGAAAGTACTTCAGCCCATTTATACGAGTAATACCCCGCGCTATAACCGCCCGCAAAAATATGACTAAAGCCATGCTGAAAACGGTTAAACGCTGGCGGCTTAATGACTGAGGTACGACTGCGTACATCATCAAGTACAGCTTGAATGTTACATGGTTTGTCTGCCACGTAGTCATGGTGAATTTTAAAATCGAATAACGAGAACTCAAGTTGTCTTAGCATTTGCATACCTGAGTTGTAATTTTTAGCGGCCAATAGTTTATCTAGTAGCTCTTTTGGTAATGGCTCACCGGTTTCGAAGTGGCCTGAAATAAAGCTTAGGGCTTCTTCCTCGTAACACCAGTTTTCTAAAAACTGACTTGGCAATTCAACGGCATCCCATGCCACACCATTAATACCAGCAACAGGCGCTGCATCTACTTGAGTTAACATGTGGTGAATGCCGTGACCAAACTCATGGAACAGTGTGGTTACTTCATTATGGGTAAACAAAGCAGGCTTATCGCCAATCGCTTTATTAAAGTTACACACTAAGTAAGCAACTGGTGTTTGAAGTTCACCATTAGCACGCACTTTACGACCCATACAGTCATCCATCCACGCACCACCACGCTTGTGGTCACGGGCGTATAAATCTAAGTAAAAACGGCCACGTAAAGTATTGTTGCTATCGTAAATTTCAAAAAAGCGCACATCTTTATGATACGTATCGATGTCTTTTTGTTCTTTAACTGTAATACCAAATAAGCGGTTAACGGTTTCGAACAAACCACTAAGCACTTTATCGGCAGGGAAGTATGGGCGTAATACTTCATCTGAAATCGCGTATTTTTCTTGCTTTAGCTTTTCGCTGTAATAACCAAAGTCCCATGCCTGTAGTTCACTAATACCGTGCTGTTGCTCTGCGTATTGTTGCAACTCTTTAAGCTCTTGCTCTGCTTGTGGCTTAGATTTAGCAGCTAAGTCTTCTAAAAATGAAAATACCTGTGCAGGTGATTCTGCCATTTTTGTAGCTAAAGATTTTTCGGCGTAATTATTAAAGCCAAGTAATTGTGCTAACTCATGACGCAGTGCCAGCTCTTCACTCATAATCGCCGAGTTATCAAACTCTCCTGCATTTGGACCTTGATCGGATGCACGAGTAGAAAACGCGGTGTATGTTTCTTTGCGAAGTTCACGGTCGTCTGCGTAAGTCATTATAGGTAAGTAAGAAGGGAAATCGAGAGTGAATACCCAGCCTTCTAAGTCTTTACTTTTTGCTGTATCGGCCGCTAATGCCAGTGCTGACTCTGGTAAACCCGCTAGTTGGCTTTCATCGGTAATATGCTTATGCCATGCAAGCGTGGCATCCATCACATTATTACCAAATTTTGAAGCAAGCTCTGATAAACGCGCACTAATTTCACCGTAGCGTTTTTGCTGCTCAGGATTTAGTGCAATGCCTGAAAGCTTAAAGTCACGCAATGCGTTGGTAACGGTTTTTTGCTGAGCGGTAGTGAGTGTTTTAAATTCATCGCTATTATAAAGCGCGCTGTAAGCCTCATATAAGCCTTGGTGTTGGCCAACAAAAGTAGAATATTCAGAAATAAGCGGTAAACACTGCTCATAAGCTTCGCGAAGTTCATCGTTGTTCATCACCGAGTTCAAATGCGATACCGGTGAAAACAATCGCGATAGTTTATCGTC
Source organism: Pseudoalteromonas sp. US3C1004 (assembly GCF_048401065.1). Taxonomy (GTDB): domain Bacteria; phylum Pseudomonadota; class Gammaproteobacteria; order Enterobacterales; family Alteromonadaceae; genus Pseudoalteromonas; species Pseudoalteromonas undina. Next base: position 315,529 of record NZ_CP183073.1, on the reverse strand, counting down.
AGCTTCTTCAAGGGGTAATACTAAATCATTCCAGGTGTATGATTGCTTTGCTAATACATCATCAATTGCACTGCGACAGTGCTCAATACCTTTTTTTAATGCCGGTACTACATGCTCAGGCTTTATTTTTGAAAAAGGAGGAAGTCCTTCAAGCCCAATAAGGGGATTTGTTTGTGCATTGCTCATAGTCATTCTCAGTTTATGCAAATATAAAAATGAAGTTGGGGCAAAATACGTAAATACAAGGGGAAACCTGTTTTACTAGTTAACGAGTGTGTATCTTTAAATGATCACCTAGCAGCTTGATCTGAAATAGCATATCTTTCGTTTGATGAAGGATGTTTGATAGATTTTAGCAGCCCCGAACAAGTGACTTGCTCATCGCATATGCTATCATCGGCACAGAAAAGTTAAATTAATATTTAGAGGATTAAACATGGCTCAGCATTTTGATTACATTGCAATTGGTGGCGGTAGTGGTGGTATTGCATCAGCTAACCGTGCAGCAATGCGTGGCGCAAAAGTAGCATTAATTGAAGCTAAACACATGGGTGGCACCTGCGTAAACGTAGGGTGTGTTCCTAAAAAAGTAATGTGGCATGGCGCTCAAGTTGCTGAAGCAATTAATCTTTATGCTCCTGATTACGGATTTGATGTTGAAGTTAAAGGCTTTGATTGGTCAAAACTAGTAGAAAGCCGTGAAGCCTATATTAGCCGTATTCACAAAGGCTATGATAATGGTTTAGCTAAAAATGGCGTAACTGTGATCAAAGGCTTTGCAAAGTTTGTGGATAGTAAAACTGTTGAAGTAGATGGCGAGCACTATACTGCCGATCACATTTTAGTTGCCGTTGGTGGCCGCCCTACTATTCCTAATATTCCAGGTGCTGAACACGGTATTGATTCAAACGGCTTTTTTGAGTTGAACGAACAACCTAAACGTGTTGCCGTTGTTGGTGCCGGTTATATTGCCGTAGAAATTGCCGGTGTTTTACACAGCTTAGGTACACAAACTCACTTATTTGTTCGTAAGAGCAAGCCACTGCGTACTTTTGACCCATACATTATCGACACACTGGTTGATATTATGGCAAAAGAAGGCCCTACTCTGCACACTGAGTGTTCACCAAAAGAAGTGGTAAAAGAGGCTGATGGCAGCTTAACGATTCATTTTGAGAATGGTTACAGCGAAAATGTTGATCAGGTTATTTGGGCTATAGGCCGCACGCCAACAACCGATAAAATTAACCTTGCTGCAGCAGGCGTAGAAGTAAACGAAAGCGGTTATGTAAAAGTAGATGAATACCAAAACACCACAGCTGAAAATGTATACGCTGTGGGTGATATTATCGAAAATGGTATTGAGCTTACACCGGTTGCTGTTAAAGCGGGTCGTACTCTATCGGAGCGTTTATTTAATAAAGAATTGCCGAACGATTTGAAAATGGACTACAGCCTAGTACCAACCGTAGTATTTAGCCACCCACCTGTCGGCACAATTGGTTTAACTGAGCAAGAAGCGATTTCTCAGTACGGCGGCGAAAATGTAAAAGTATATAAATCAAGCTTTGCGGCTATGTACACCGCAATTACTCAGCACCGCCAAGCCTGTAATATGATGTTAGTGTGTGCAGGCGATGATGAAAAAGTTGTGGGCTTACACGGTATTGGTTTTACCGTTGATGAAATGATTCAGGGTTTTGCAGTCGCCATGAAAATGGGCGCGACTAAGGCCGATTTTGATGCGGTTGTCGCACTACACCCAACCGGGTCGGAAGAGTTTGTTACTATGAGATAAGCTCGAGGTTCGAGGTTCGAGGTTCGAGGTTCGAGGTTCGAGGTTCGAGGTTCGAGGTTCGAGGTTCGAGAAATAAAAAAACCTTGCGGTTAACATCGCAAGGTTTTTTTATTTAGAAGTTAGATGTTTTGCTCGAGACCCGCAGCCCGTCGCCCGCTAACCTTCGTATTTTAAGCTAAATGCTCTCGGGCTAAATACTCTAACGATTGCATTTCTTGTAAGCGACTAATACAGCGTTTAAATTCAAAGTTTAAATTGCCTTGTGTATAGAGCTCGGTAATCGGTTTTTCTGCAGAGATAATTAACGTTACATTACGCTCATAAAATTCATCTACTAACGCAATAAAGCGCCTTGCTGCGTCATCATTATTTTGCCCTAGCTGTTTTACATTAGATAAAATCACCGTGTTATATAACCGGCTTATTTCCATGTAATCAACTTGGCTACGGGCAGTTTCACACAGTTCGCTAAATTCAAACATAACGATGCAGTCAGATACTTTGCGAGTGTTGATCATCCGCCCTTCTATTTCTATTGGGGTATCTAGTTTACCGACTTCTGGCGAGAGCTTGTCAAAATATTCGAATAGGTTTTTATCGGCTTGTTCATCAAGCGGGCTATGAAAAATTTCTGCTTGCTCAAGAGTACGTAATCGGTAATCAACGCCTGAATCTACATTAACTATTTCAGTATGCTTATTCACTAAGGCAATAGCCGGTAAAAAACGGGCACGCTGTAAACCATTGCGGTATAAGTCGTCAGGTATAATATTTGACGTGGCAACCAGTACAATACCGCGAGCGAATAATGCTTCCATTAAACCACCGAGCAACATAGCGTCGGTAATGTCTTGAACAAAAAATTCATCAAAACAGATAATGTCAGTCTCTGCTTTGAAAATATCTGCTACTGTTTCTAAAGGATTGGCAGTGTTATTTAACTTTTTAAGTTCATCGTGTACTCGGTGCATAAAGCGGTGAAAATGCACTCGCATTTTTCTATCACCCGGTAAAGCTTCGTAAAAAGTATCAACAAGGTAAGTTTTACCACGGCCTACGCCACCCCAAAAGTATAAACCTTTAATAGGGGCTGGCTCTGCTTTATTAAAAAGCTTTGCAAAAAAACCTTTAGATTGTGGCTTTGCTTGTGTTAAATCGTCGTATAAACGCTGTAAATGACGAACTGCATTTTCTTGTGCTGCGTCATGTACAAAGTCATCGCGTTGAAGGTCTTGCTGGTATGTTTGCCAAGGAGTCATATCTATTTACAGTTAAAACACAGTTTAATTTGTAAAGCATATTAACACGCATCAATACTCAGGGTATATTAGACTTAGTAGCATTTTAATTTTTTAGTTATTTTCGCATAGAGGTGAATTTATGGGTACATTTACATGGGTAGGGTTAGTGATAGTAGTTGCTATTGCTGCATTTTTCGTTGGTGCCTTTGTCACTAAAAAACAGTTTAAACAAGATGAATTAGAGCAACAAGCAGAGCAAGCTAAGCATTCGCTTGAGCAGTATCGCCAAGATGTTGCCGACCATTTAGCGAATACTGGTAAGTTAGTAAGCAAAATGAAAGAAAACTACGATCAGTTATTAAGTCATGTTGAAGAAACCAATCAACTGTTACTTGAAGACAGAAATAAAGCCCCTGCTGAGCCGTTTTTCTCAAAAGAAACCACAGAGCAATTACAAGCGTCATTAAAAGAACGTAGCTCAGATCGCTCAAACGCCGATGCCCAACCAGCTGATTATGTGTCGGGTAAGTCAGGTTTATTTGCTGGTGATGTGAATACTTCTAAAGCATCTTGATGAACTTTTTTTTGACCCCATAGTCTTTAAGTAATATACCTAGCCAAGTGTGAGCTAGGTATACAGCTTTGATACTTTTTTGAGGCTGCTTATTGCAGCCTTTTGCTTTTTAAGTGGAGTAAACCCTGACTATGAAAATGAAATTATCACTTATCAGTGCTGCTATTTTATCTACTAGCTTATTATTAAGTCCAACCGCCTCGTTTGCTAAGTTGCCGGTTGCCGTTAATGGTCAACAATTACCAACACTTGCCCCTATGCTTGAGCAAATCACGCCAGGTGTAGTGAGTATTCAGGTTTCAGGCTCTAAAGAAGTGCGTCGACGTGGTGACCCACTAGATTTCTTTTTTGGCAACCCCCAGCCACGTAGCCAAAAGCGACAGTTTAGTGGTTTAGGCTCTGGAGTTATTATTGATGCCGATAAGGGTTATGTGGTTACTAACAACCATGTAGTACAAGACGCCGAAAAAATGGTGGTTACCCTCGAAGATGGTCGCGAATATGATGCAACAAAAATTGGTAGCGATAAAGAGTCTGATATTGCGCTACTACAAATAGACGCAGATGAATTAACCGCGGTAAAACTTGCTAACTCAGATGACTTACGTGTCGGTGATTTTGCTGTAGCTATTGGTAACCCTTTTGGTTTAAGCCACACGGTTACCTCAGGTATTGTTAGCGCATTAGGCCGTAGTGGTTTAAATATTGAAGGCTATGAAGATTTCATTCAAACCGATGCCGCGATTAACCAAGGCAACTCAGGTGGCGCTTTAGTTAATTTAAATGGTGAGTTGATTGGTATTAATACCGCTATTTTAGGTGCATCGGGTGGTAATGTGGGGATTGGTTTTGCTATTCCATCAAACATGATGAAAAACCTTGTTGATCAAATTGTAGAGCATGGTGAAGTACGCCGTGGCTCGCTAGGTATTTCAGGCCGCCCTCTTGATGCAGGCCTTGCCAAAGCACAGCAGCTTGATGTTAAACAAGGTGCTTACGTTATGCAGGTACTCGATGATACAGCTGCCAGCAAAGCCGGTATTAAAGCAGGCGATGTGATTATTAGCATTAATGGCAGTGAAATTAGTGGCTTCCATGAACTACGAAGTAAAATTGCCACCTTAGGTGAAGGCCGTGAAGTACAGCTAGGAATTTATCGTGACGGTAAAGTTAAAAACGTCGAAGTTACCCTAGATGGCGCATCAGGAATTACAGCGGCAGGTGAAGAGTTACACCCAGCATTCCAAGGTGCAACACTTGAAAATGTGAAGAAAAACAAAATGAAAGGTATTGAAGTAACCTCTGTCGATCCTCGTTCACCATCAGCACGGGTTGGCCTCGAAGAAGGCGATGTTATTGTGCAAGTAAACCGTCAACGGGTAGAAAGCATTCGCGACATGAACCAAATTATCGACGATATTCAAGGTAATATTGTGTTAGGTGTTAAACGTGGACGCGAGTCTATCTTTGTATTAATTCAGTAATAATACAATAAAAGTAACAGCGGCACTTGCCGCTGTTATTTTTTTTGTGCCATCATAAAGGGATTGCTCACTAACAATAAGAATACCGTGCTAAAACTTCTAAAATTTGTACTTCCTCCTTTGTTTGCCGGTTTAGGCATTGCTTTTTTAGTGGTTTTTTTCAGCCCTAACATGCGCACTGCATTACTACCTAATGTTCCCCTGCCAAGCGCAATGACCACAAGCCATTTAAGCTTTTCGGATGCGGTTAAACGCGCGGCACCATCGGTTGTCACTATTTTTTCAGAGAGTATTTCTAAAGAGCCACGCTACAAGCGCCAAAATACGGTGCAAGAGTTAGGATCTGGGGTGATCATGTCACCCGATGGCTATATATTGACAAACTACCATGTGATCAATAATGCCGATCAAATACTGGTGATTCTTACCGATGGGAGACGTTTTTTTGATGTACAACTTATTGGCTTTGATACCATTACCGATTTAGCATTATTAAAAATAAATGCCAACCACCTCCCTGTTATTCCTGTTAATGACAACTACACCACGAATGTGGGCGATTTGGTGTTAGCAATCGGGAATCCATTAAATTTAGGGCAAACAATTACTCAGGGGATCATTAGCGCTACTGGTAAGCAAAAAATTACCGACAGTCCTTACAATAACTTATTGCAAATGGATGCCGCTATTAATGTGGGCAATTCGGGAGGAGCGCTGGTAAATTCTAATGGCGATTTAGTAGGGATCACCTCAGCCCAATTTAAAACCCGTGAGAACTTAAACATTCAGGGAATATTTTTTGCCGTACCTTACACTCTTGCTAAAGAAGTAATGGGGAAACTTATTCGTCATGGACGAGTTGTACGCGGTTATTTGGGCTTTGAAGGCACTGCAGTAGATAGTACAGGCAAAGAGGTCAATGATAGCTTAACGCCTGTCGCAGGCATGCGTATTACCAATCTCGACCCTCTAGGTCCTGCATGGCAGGCGGGTATAGAAGAGCAAGACATTGTGATTAAAATTGCAGGGCTTTCAGTGGCTAATCCACAAAATGTATTAAAAAAGATAGGCAGTACCGAGCCAGGTAAAGAAATTGAGTTTGAGCTATACCGTAACGGTAAAATACAAAAAATAATGGTGAAAGTAGCCGAGCTCGAAACCAAGCTATAAAGCGCTTGTTTACCCTTTGACATCAGCATAAAAAAACGCGATATATAATCGCGTTTTTTATGCGTTAGAATAATAATTGTATTAATATAACTAATTGCTTTTGCGTTTGATGTTAGCACCTAACGCACTGAGTTTATCTTCAATACGCTGATAACCTCTATCTACATGATAAATACGATCAACAACCGTTTCACCTTGGGCCACAATCCCCGTTAAAATAAGGCTCGCTGATGCTCGTAAATCGGTTGCCATAACCTGCGCACCCGATAAGCTTTGTGTCTCACCACAAAAAGCCGTATTGCCTTCAAGGCGAATATTAGCGCCCATACGTTGTAACTCAGGCACATGCATAAACCGATTTTCAAAAATAGTTTCGGTAATGGTCGCACTGCCGTTAGCCACTACATTTAAAGCGGTAAATTGAGCTTGCATGTCGGTTGGAAATCCTGGGTGCGGCATAGTTTTAATATTAACCGCTTTAAGCTCTCGGCCTCGCATATCAAGATAAATACTATCCTCATGCACTTCTAGTAACGCATTGGTTGCACGCAGCTTTTCAATTACCGGCTCAAGTGAATGAAAATCGGTCATTTTACATAGTACTTCGCCACCGGCCATCGCGGCGGCAACTAAGAAGGTACCGGTTTCAATACGATCCGGTAATATGCGGTGCTCACAACCTGATAGGCGCTCAACCCCTTCAATCTCAATACGGCTAGAGCCTGCACCGGTAATTTTAGCGCCCATTGCAATTAAGCAATTAGCTAAATCGATGATTTCGGGCTCGCGCGCTGCATTTTCTAAAACAGTTTTGCCATCTGCAAGCGTTGCCGCCATGAGTAAGTTTTCGGTAGCACCGACACTGATTATTTCCATGAAAATTTCAGCGCCTTTTAAGCGTCCATCTACTTTGGCATTAATATAACCATTTTCCACAGTTATTTGCGCGCCCATGCGCTCTAAACCTTGAATATGAATATCAACTGGGCGTGCACCAATAGCACAGCCACCAGGTAAGGATACTTGAGCCTCACCAAAACGAGCCACTAAAGGCCCAAGTGCGAGCACTGATGCGCGCATTTGCTTTACTAACTCATAAGGCGCTAGCGTACTATTTACCGTTGCACCATCAATAATAAGTGAATCACCTTGCCACTGAACATCAGCGCCTAAGGTTTTTAATAAGGCTTCAGTAGTTATAATATCGCGAAGGCGCGGTACATTAGTAAAGGTACTCTTGCCCTCGGGCAATAAGGCTGCAAATAAAATAGGCAGTGCCGCATTTTTAGCGCCAGAAATAGTTACTTCACCAGCCAGCGAAGTGCCACCTTGAATTACAAATTGATCCATCTAAGGGGCCTTATTTATTGCGGTAAAATGAATTTTTGCTCACGTTTCCACTCAGTCGGAGTAAAAGCGCGGATAGAAACAGCATGAATGGTGCCATCTGAAATAGTATTCATTAATGGGCCATACACTAACTGTTGCTTTTTAACACGACTTAATCCGTCAAAGCATTCACCAACCGCAATTACTTCATAATGACTACCATTGGCTTTTACATGTACTTCAGCTAACTGAAGTTCGTCGCGTAATAATGTTTCGACTTGACTCGTTTCCATAACTCTCACTCAAATAGGGTTGTAACCTGACCCAACTGCATAAGGTTTTGCAGTTGTTCAGGTGGGTTTTGCAATTCAAGGCGAATACCTTGCTGCTTAAATTCTGTAAAAGAGTGAATTAACCAAGCTAAGCCGGCTGT